>NZ_FPBW01000030.1:15038-69433 GCF_900116795.1 Methylobacterium sp. UNCCL125
GGTTCGACCGGCTCGACGGGCGCCACCGGAGCCACGGGCCGCACCGGCGCGACGGGTTCGACCGGCTCGACGGGTGCCACCGGAGCCACAGGCCGCACCGGAGCGACCGGTTCGACCGGCTCGACGGGTGCCACCGGCTCGACCGGCTCGACCGGCAGCACGGGCGCGACGGGCGCCACTGGAGGCCACCATCACCACCACCACCATGGTCACGATCATCACCATGGTTACGACTCGGCGGATGCGACGAGATCGAACGGCGGCGCTGGAGCTGTGATCGATCAGGGATCCGTCAGCACGGGGATGGACCCGGTCTTCGCTCAGTCGACTCAGGGTTCGAGCGTGTCCGACATGGATGTCCTGAGATCGCTGGGAGACCTCATCAGCCGGTTGATCTCCAACAACGGCTCGGTGAGTGGCCTACTCAGCGATACGGCCGCGCAACAAGACATCCTGACTCTCATGAACGCGTTCCGGCTCGGCGGAAGCTCGGGCGACGCGACGACCCAAGCGAGCGCCTCGCTCGGAGCGAGCCGGTCGACGGCGGGTGGCGCGTCCTCGAACACGTCCTCGCCGACCGATCTGCTCAACAATCTGGGTCGGCCGAGCTGACTGGGATGACATGCGGAGGGCGCCTTTCCGGGCGCCCTCCGGAACAGAGAGGCCGCAGCTCGCCGCTGCGGCCTCTCCACGTTCGGCGCGGGCCGCGCAGGGCGAGGCGAGATGCGTCCGGCGCCCGAACCGCTCCGGTGCCGGCCCGCCACGGAGACCACGAGCGGTGCGCATGGGGGCGGCATCGGTGTTGCGTGGGTGGCTTCGATGCGCCGTGGCCGCGCGCATACCGAATGGTAATTCTTGGTCCCGACCGACGGCGACGTTCCCTCGGCAGCGCCAGACGCACCTCACGCCTGCGGGCAGACACCGCCCACACGCACGGAAGCCCTCGCCGACCGTCGCATCCAGCAGTACCTCGCGACACGAAAAGGCCTGCGACCTCGTCCGGGATGGCCTCAGCGGCTGGTCGACCAGACGTCGGCATAGCCCAGCCGGTCCGCGGCCCCGTCGTCCGGCACCTGACCGAGGGGCGGTTCTGTGCCCTCCGAGATCGGGATCTCACCCCATGCGGGCTTTTCGAGCCGGGACGATTCTGTCCAGATCGTTCCTGCCGACAGATTGATGTTACACCGCGCGAGCTATACTACCCGGCGAAGATATGGCAACATAGGCGTCTTATCGGCGCCCTGAAATCTGTAATATATCAACGAAGTCCGGTTTTCATGTGCGCCATGCGTCCGGACGGGGGTACTGAAAATTCTTGTCAGCCGCTCGCCTCTTTGATCGGGAGAGAACGGGACCATGGCAAAAATTGGCTTGTCCATGATAGTCAAGGACGAGGCGCGCGTGATCGAGCGCTGCCTCGAGAGCATGCTTCCTCTGATCGACTACGTGCTCATCTCCGATACCGGATCGACGGATGGCACCCAGGACATCATTCGTTCCTGGCTGGAGCGGAATCATGTATCGGGGGACGTCGTCGAGGAGACGTGGCAGGACTTTGCCACAAATCGAAGCTCGGCTTTGCGCCATCTCAGAGCGCGGAACGTCGTCAAATACGCCTTCGTCATGGACGCGGACGAAACGCTCACCTTCGACGACGGTTTCGACCCGCAGAAATTCAAAGCGTCTTTGAGCCATGATTATTACAACGTCGAGATCCGACGTGGCGGCATAAGATATTGGCGCCCTCAAATCATGTCGAACGAAAGGGATTTTTACTACAAGGGCGTGCTGCACGAGTATATCGAGGCACCGGACGGCGTCACATCGGGAGACGCCATCGGATTTCACATCGCATCGGGCGCATCGGGCGGCGCCCGAGAAAAGGATCCGGACACTTATCGCCGCGACGCCCGCAGATTGGAGGACGCCCTCGATGTCGAGAGCGACAGTTTCCTTCGGTCAAGGTATACGTTCTATCTTGGCCAAAGTTACCGAGACAGCAATCAGCTCGAGAAGGCCCTGGATGCATATCTCGCACGGAGCGAGATGGGTTATTGGACCGAAGAGGTGTACATCAGTTTATTGGAAGCCGGCCACCTCATGGATCGTCTCGGCCGGCCCGTCGACGAGATCGCTGACGTCTACCGACGCGCCATAGCGGTTTGCGGGACTCGCGCGGAAGCTTTTCATCACATCAGCGACCTCTATTTTCGACACGGCCGCAACGAGGAGGGCTTCGCTGCGGCCAAAGCGGGTTCTCATCTCGTCGAACCCGCAGGCGGACTCTTTCTTTCCAAATGGGTCTACGATTACGGCTTATTGGACAAGCTCGCCATCAACGCTTACTGGGCGGGACATTATAGCGAATGCTTAGAGGCCTGTCTGAAGCTTCTGGCGGACAACAGGCTCCCGCTGTCGGAACGCGCTCGGGTCGAGGCCAATGCCCGTGCGTCGTTGACGAAGATCCAGGACGAGAAGACCGCCGTCCGTCTGGGCTCGCGCGCGACGCCGAATTTCCTTGAGCAGTACGAGATCGGCCCCGCGCGGGAGCTGAAACCCGCCGCCGCAGATGCCCGCGTGCTGGTCGCGATATTGGCGAAGCAGATGGCCGCAGCGCTCCCACTCTATCTCGACTGCTTGAGAAATATGGATTATCCGAAATCCAAGATCGTACTTTATATAAGAACCAACAACAATACGGATGAGACGGAGAACATCCTGGCGCAGTGGATCGAGACATTCGGCGCTCAGTATGCGGCCGTCGAGTTCGATGCCAGCGACGTCGAAGATCCCGTCCAAACCTACGAATTGCACGAGTGGAACGCGACGCGGTTCCGGGTCCTGGGGCGCATCCGTCAGGAAAGCCTTCAACGGACGATCCATCATGGATGCGATTTCTACTTCACGGCCGATGTCGACAATTTCATTCGGCCAAACACGCTTCGCGAACTGGTGGCGCTGCAGTTGCCCATCGTGGCCCCCTTTCTACGATCGGTGGAGAGAGGAAGCTATTACTCGAATTACCATGCGGCGGTCGATGATCAGGGATACTACAGTCATTGCGACCAGTACGATTGGGTGTTGAACCGCTGGATCACAGGTGTCGTCGAAATGCCGGTGGTCCATTGCACCTACCTCGTCCGGACCGACGTCATCCCGCTGCTCAACTATCAGGACGGAACAGACAGGCACGAGTATGTGATTTTTTCCGACAGCGCTCGGAAGAGCAATGTCGTACAGTACATCGATAATCGTCAGATCTACGGCTACATGGCGCGCGATGACATACGAAGCGATACCGAACAGGCGCGCATCCTGCTAAGCCGCAGCCCGACACATGCGGGATAGGCTGATCTCACGTCGGAGCGTCGCTTTTGCTGGAGGTTTATACATGATAAGCCTCGGCCGTACCAGAGCAGGCAGCGCTCCGATCCTGGCGAATCCTGTCGAAGTCCGGGGCGAATGGCTCGCGCCGCCACGGTCGGCCGCGCTCGTGATCGGCCGCATGCGGGAGGCCTGCTGCTCCGGCATCCGCATGGTGTCCGATCGGCAGCCGCAGATATTACGGATCGAGAATTGCCCCGCCGGTCCACCCGCGGTCTGGCTGCATCGGGATGCGAGCGATACTGCCATCATCCATGTCGACGTGGGCGAGCGTGCTTGGACCCAGTTGGCCTATCAGTTCGGCCACGAACTGGGTCATGTCGTGAGTAATTCTTGGGACAGCGAAGCGAAACCCAGCGCGCCATGCCAGTGGGTTGAAGAAATGATCGCTGAAAGCTTCTCGCTCCGCGGTCTCGCCAACCTGGCGGCGGATTGGGAGGGGACCCCGCCGTTTCCGGGAGATGCGGGCTATGGGAAGGAGATAAGCCATTATCGAGATAACATTCTGACCCAGTACAATCAGATTGCGTCATCTCAAGGCCTCGGAACGTCCAGCTCTTGGTTCACCCGCAATAGATCAACCTTGGAGGGTTTCGTCGGACTATCCGACCATGCGAAGGCGGCGGTTTCGATACTGCTACCCGCCCTGATGGCGCGTCCCGCGCTGTTGGAAGACATCGGTGCGCTCAATCGCTGGCCGGAACGGGCGGCATTACCTCTGGATGCGTATCTCAGTCGGTGGCGCGCGAGTTGCAAGAGCTTGGGATCGGCCGGTTTATTGCCCGATCTGATCGAGACGACGATCTGCTCGCGCTGATCCGGATCGATCTCTGCTCATCCGGGTTCGCACAGTCCTCGGCAGCGGCGCCTTGTCTCTGGAGGTCTTGCCAGCCGTGAGGCGGCAATCAGGGGGCCGCATCGTGGGAGCGGCGCAAGTCTTCGACACGGGGCGAGCCGGTCGACAATCCGCTCATGGCGACGGCGGCACGGCCGAGCGGCGAAGTGCTCCTGGCCCTTGTCGGGAGTCGCGACCGCGAGGGTGTTGGCGCTGCCGACGCAGGCGCTTCGGTGGACCCGATCGGCGCGAGGGTTGCCGCCCCGTTCGCCGCTCGTCCCGCGACCGGCGGCAGACGCGGAGTTTCTTGGCAGAACTGGCGACGACCGCTTCCGATTCCTGAATGGGCAACTGATGCAGGAGCAAGGTTCTTGCGAATGCTGTCAAGTTGCGTCAATAATAGTCTTCCTTGCATCAGCGAGGCGGGATCGAGATGCGCATCATTGCCTCTATGACGACGATACCGTCCCGTATCGCGGAGATCGAGCCCGTCATCGCGTCTGTTCTCAATCAGGACGTGGCTGTCGATCATCTGGAGATCAATATTCCGTTCCATTGCAAGCGCAATGGAGAAGAATACATTCTTCCGGATTGGCTCGTTTCGGAAGGTCAGATCGCGGTTTTTCGAACCGATGATTATGGGCCGATCACGAAGATCGCCCCCACCCTGCTCCGTCATCGACATGACGATGCGTACATATGGTCGGTTGACGACGATTGCCGATATCCGCGAAATCAATTGAGATTGCTGACATCCGTATGCGGTCCGAATGAAGATCGGATACTCACCCGTTATGGAGGCAACCTGAAAGAAGGAGGTCTCTTCGAGCCCTGGTACGGGCACGGCGCATGCACGATGCTCGAGGGGTTTGGTGGGGTCCTGTATCCTCCGAATTGTATCAAGGACGATTTTGATCGATATTTAGTCGACACATCAAACGATAAATTTTGCCGCGCAAATGACGACATCGTTTTAGCCATGTATTTCAATCATCATCAGGTGCCAATATTCTTGCACAACGTCCCTTCTGACGATGTTCCGTATATGGTCGAAGGCTGGATGGCGCATGCCGATCGAGATGCGTTGTCGACCGGTGGGCACAATGTGGCTTATGAGGGCGCTTACAAATTTATAACAAACTACTTTATTTGCAATTCATCGTGACGGATGGAAGGCATCTGGCGCAGGTTCGATTGTCGCACATCGTGTGGATGACTTTCAGGCAGATGTAAATGCGCCTCTGTCCGCCAGATTGCCTTTGTCGCAGCCGCACATCACGCGTTATCATGATCTCGCCACTTGGATAATTCGAATTGGCTTTGCGGATCGGGAGCGGAAAGCAGGGAGTCCGGAACCAGGCCAATACGATCACCGTACTGTGGCTTGATTGATATTCGGACGAAAAGGCAATTTCTTGATGGAAAATCTGAAATTTATATTCATAGATACAAGCAAAAGATTTTTCGTATTGCGCACGAACGCACAAGCCTTTGCTCGACGAGCAAAATTATCAAGAATCTCGCTCTGTGTTGTTGTCTACTCTTTTGAATCAAGATTTTTCGATGTCCCGTGTGGCCGAGGCACAAGACGATGATCGATGCCGACCGGAATGTCCCCGTTCACATCATCAACCTGGATCGCGACGCTGAGCGATTGAAAACATTCATGCATCGCAACGATTTCCTCCAGGTTGTCCGGCCGGACGCTGTCGAAGGCCGAAACCTGGATCGCGACGAACTGGCCAGGACCGGGATGATCCATCGAGATTTGCGCTATACAAATCCAGCCTTGGGCAATGCACACTCCCATGTCGGTCTCTGGACCAAGGCAGCGGACGAGGATGTCTGTGTAACGATTGCGGAAGACGACGCGATTTTTTCGAGAGATTTTCATGCCGGGGCACGCGCAGTTCTGGACGCGCTTCCCTCCGATTGGGATGTCGTTCTTTGGGGGGTGAACTTCGACGCCTTTCTCTGGCTTGAGGTTGTCGAAGGGGTTCGCTGCAAGCTGCAGTTCGAACAGGATGATCTTCGCGCTCGGGTTGCAGAGTTCCGTGATCGTGCCGGGCTGAACGTGCCGCTCCGTTTGCGTCATAGCTTCGGGGTAATGGCGTACACGGTTTCAGCCCTCGGCGCGAGAAACCTCATGAAGATCTGTCTTCCGCTTTCCAATCAGCTGATCGGATTTCCGGGCTATGGGGTCGTGATCGAAAACAACACGATCGATGCGGCAATGAACGCGGCTTATCCGAGTCTCAAAGCCTTCGTCTGCATTCCTCCTCTCGCCATATCGGAAAATCGCCACGAGTCGTCGACCATTCAGGGTGCAAAATAAGGTGATGGCTTCTGCTTCCTGATCGATTATGGATCGTATTTATTCAATAAAAGTGAGCCGGCAGCCTGCCGTCTCAGTGTCGTCCCCCATAACGATAGTGCGGCCCGGCAGGGTGTGATTCACGGCTCCTGCCAGAGGCGCCGATGGATCATTCCTGGCTGACGGACGAGCAGTCTGCGAAGATCGCTCCGCACCTGCCCACCGATACGCGAGGCAAGGAGCGCGTCGACGACCCGCGCGTGATCGGCGGCATCGGTCACGGGCTGAAATCCGGCGGACGTCGGGCGGACGCACCGCGCGAGATCTACGGCCCGAAGAAGACCTTGACCGCTTCATGCGCTGGGCAGGCAAGGACGGGCGGTCTGTTCGAAGCTCTGGCTCAGGCTGGCGGACCGCCGGCCCAGGGTCTGATCGACCCATCCGGGGTGGAGGCCCATCGCTGTTCCACGGGAGGCGAAGGGGAGAACCGATGCGGGCAAGCGGGCGCTCGCGCGGTGGACGCACGGCCGGGATCCACGCGCCCCCCCGACCGCGCCTGCCGCCCGCTCGCTTTCCTGCTGATCGGCGGGCCGATCGCCGACTGCACGGCTGGTGCGGCCGCTTCCTCGGCAGCCCTGCGGAGGACCGCGGCCTTATCGGACCCTTTGCGCGCACAGTCGTTCTGCCACGGCGCGCCACGCTTTGACCAGCTGTCGACGGCTTCCCGGGTAGTGCTCCACGAGAAGGGTCATATCGACAACGCGTTCGGCGTCGAAAATGCAATAACCGGCCTCTCTCTCACACCAAGCTGCAAAGCTTCGCCCGGATCCGTCGAAACCAAGCATGATCGGCCAGACGATCCTCTCCGACGTGCCGCCACTTTCTTCACGGTAGACAACCCGCATCTTACGCTGCTCGCGCATCGCGCGGCGGCACTGCGCCAGATCGAAGCGCGTGGCGACCGAGGGAGGGCCGGAGGCGACGTAGAAACTGCTGTCGTCGAGAGCCGGCCGCAGGGTCGGAGTCAGCACGCTATCGATCTTGGCGAGAGCATTGCGAACGGCCCTAGCCAGGGCGGCGTCGGTCTGACGGCTCACCCATTCCGCACCGATGACCAGTGCGTGCAGTTCCTCTTCGGTGAATGAGAGCGGCGGGAGCAAGAAACCAGGGCGGAGAGCATAGCCGACGCCGGCCTCCGCATCGATGTCGGCCCCCATGGCTTGCAGAGTCGCGATATCCCTGCGGATGGTGCGCAAGGAGACGCCGGCTTCGCGAGCGAGCACCGCGCCCGCGACCACCCCTCGGTGACGGCGGAGACGCTGGAGGAGGTCGAAGAGACGGTGACTGCGCGACACGGCTACCCGATCGTGACGACCACTTTGCCGCGCAGCTTGCGGCCCGCCTCGATTGCCGAGATCAGCGGAATAGCTTGCGCGAGCGGCACGGTTTCGGCAATCGGCAGAACCAGCGTCCTGTCATGGGCTGCCTTTGCCAGGCGGTCGAGCAGGTCCGCACGTGGCTTTCCGACGATCGGTTTCATCCGCCGGTCGAACACGGCACGCAAGAACCGTACGGGCGTAGGCTCGACCGTGGTGAAGGTGCCGCCCTTGCGCAGCATGCCGATACCGGTTGACGTCGAGAGCGTTCCTGCAGCATCGAACACCACGTCGAATACCTCGGAAATCGTGGATGCGGCCTTGACCCGATAATCATAGACTGTTTGGAGCCCGAGCGAGCGGGCACGCTCGATCCCTTCGGCGCCACAGCTGCCCGACACCTTGGCGCCGAACATGCGTGCGATCTGCACGCCGGCCTCTCCGACCGCACCCGAGCATCCATTGATGAACACGCTCTGACCGGGCCTCAGTTGCGCCTTGTCGATGAGGCCATTCCAAGCCGTGACGCCCGCCGTCCCGAGGCATGCGGCCTGCTCGAAGGAGACGGTCGCCGGCTTTTTCGCGAGCGCGGCTTCCTTGGCAATGACAGCTTCGGCCAGTGAACCGGCCTCCTTGAAGCGCGCCATGCCGAAGACCGCGTCGCCGATCTTGAATCGGGTCACGTCGGCCCCGACCGCGGTGACGGTGCCGGCCAGGTCCAGACCCATTCCACGCGGGAACGATCG
Organism: Methylobacterium sp. UNCCL125; assembly: GCF_900116795.1. Taxonomy (NCBI): domain Bacteria; kingdom Pseudomonadati; phylum Pseudomonadota; class Alphaproteobacteria; order Hyphomicrobiales; family Methylobacteriaceae; genus Methylobacterium; species Methylobacterium sp. UNCCL125. Next base: position 23,694 of record NZ_FPBW01000030.1, read on the forward strand.
CCCGGTCACGATCTTCATCGCGCCGTTGCGGACCTTCCAGTCGATCGGGTTGAGCGCGGCGCGACGGACGGCGACCGCCACTTCGTCCTTCCCTGGCGTTCCCAGCGCAAACTCTTCGAGCCGCATGACTTCGGGGCCGCCGTAGGAGTGATATTGAATGCGTTTCATGGACTCGCCTTTCACCCGAGGCGGCGTCCTACGACGCCGTGGTGACAATTTCTGTCACCATCGTGGAAACGGGAGCGGCGGACGGCATCCGCCCGCGTGGGAGCGCGCCCTGATGGCGGGGGCGTACTGGCTTCAACAGCAAGTCAGGGAGCGCTCGGCCGCTGATTGGCCCCGATCCATGATGCAGTCCGAACCTTCGCGATCGAGACGTGGTGGATAGATCGCAGTGCCTGTTTGAGATCTGGATCGGAATCTCTGTCAGATCTGGCGCGATTCAGGCCGCAACATGTGCGACGATGGTCGGTCGGAGGCTGAACGTCGGCTTCTGGACGACGATCTACGGTCCGCTGTCCACCTTAAGTCGAAGGTGTCGGAGGGGCGGTGAATGGCTGCTTCCGGGTGTCGGCGAAAGCTGGCGGCACGGCTGGCAGGGGTTGGGTGCGGACCGGCGGCTCAGGGTGGGTTTCTGACAATCCGCTTCCGGGCGCAAAACGCGAGAAGCAGACGCGTTTACGAGGATCCAGAAGGACACTCAGTCGATGGCCGTCTGATGCACGTGATGATCTCCTATTGGTCGGTTATGGGCCGACGTTTCGGAAACAGGATATCACCACCCTTCGCGCTTCGATTTTCGCGCTCGGCAGGTTGATTTTGGCGCGACTCAGAATATGATTTCCATGTCGAGAAGAGAGCAGACCGATTGGTAGCGCGGTCGCCGCTTGCGGTTTCTCATCGCCCAACTGGCTCCACGACGTTCAAACCTGGCAGACGCCAAGGTGAACGTAGGCGTGCGCGTTGCGCGCCGGTGGAGATGGGCGCCTTATGTCTGATCGCTTAACAGACATCGTCTCGAAAACCATCTCAGCGCTTACCTTGGTAGCTCCAGGTCCTTTCGCAGGCCGCTCCGGCGGCTGGTCGCTCGATCTAGGCCTATATCAAGGACAACAAACGTGAAAATCATCATCATCGGTGCGGGGATCGGCGGTCTTTGTCTTGCGCAACATTTGCGCGCATCGCAAATTGAGGTCGCGGTCTATGATCGAGATGCAGGCCCCTGGGATCGAAAGCAGGGCTACCGCCTGCATCTGGATGCCGATGGCATCTCGGCGCTGAAAGCCGCCTTGCCTGGACCGCTGTTTGCGCTGTTCGAGGCCACCTCGATGCACCCGCTGCCCTACACGACCATCATGGACACGAGTTTCGCAATCCAGCGCCGGTTCCAGACCGACGACTACAGCAAGACGCAGCATCACCTGACCGACGGCATTGCCCAGCATCTGAACGTGAACCGTGCGACCCTGCGCGAGATCCTGTTGCAGGATCTGGAGGATGTTTGTCACTGGGATGCACGGCTCGAAGGTTATGAGACAGATGAGACGGGGGTCTCCGCGATTTTTTCCGATGGCCGGACGGCGCGCGGCACAATGCTGGTGGGTGCGGACGGCGCGGGGTCGGCGTTGCGCCGTCAAAGGGCGCCTGACGCGAAGATGATGGATTCGGGTGCCCGCGCCATCTATGGCCGCCTGGCCTTGAGCGACGCGCGGCGGGTTCTGCCGCCTCACGCCCTGGCCGATATTTTCACCGCCGCCTTCGACACCCGCAAGTTGATCCTGGGCGTGGGGCCTGTGATCTATCCGATGGCGCCCGATCAAGCGGCCCGCGCCTTGCTGCCGCAGGCGAGGCTTCGGACGCAGGATGATTACATCGGCTGCATCATCGCGGGGCGCAAGGAGCTGTTCGGGGACGACGAAGCCGCCCTGCGCGCGGCCTCCAGCGACACGCTGCAGGATCTGGCGAGCCGGCTTCTGGCAGAGTGGCCGTCAGGGGCTGCAAAGGTGCCGCAGGCGGGCGAAGCCGGTTCATTCTTCTATGTCGAGATGGCCTCTTGCATTCCGTTCGATCTCCAGCCGGAGACGAGGGTCACGCTCCTGGGCGACGCGATCCACACGATGACGCCCAGCCTGGGGCGAGGCGCGAACGTCGCCTTGCGCGATGCGGGGCTTTTGAGGAACTGGATCGTGAAGCATCACAAAGGCGAGTTGTCCTGCGATGCAGCGCTTCAGGCGTATGAGCGGGAGATGACCACCTATGGCTTCGAGGTGGTTCGCCGTTCGGCGGATATGGGTGCAAAGCTCCTTGGACAGGATCCCCTGTCGCCGAGTTGAAACGACGGCGACAGCCAACCCGGCCTCGAACGAAAGTGGGGCGCGAACGAGTTACGATCGCTTCCGGGATGCGCTGATCGTCGCCTAAGCGTCTGGCATGGGTCGCGTCCGAAAAAGGCGGCTCGGGATGGGTTTCCGCCGGTCCGTTTTCGGGCGGCCCGCAATGCTTGAATCCTTAGATTATATACAATAGACGGGCGGCCCCTCCAATCTCCGCCCTCGTATGGCGAGCTGTGGACCGAGACCGCGGATGCGACCGCTTTTTTCGACTGAGGGCCTCCACCCCAGGATCGCCTTCCGTCGATGGCGGGAGATGATGTGCGATCAGATGGTTCCGAACGAGATCCGGAATCTTGACGCGGCGCCGTTCCACGGCCGGATCGAGGTCACCGCGATCGGAGCGTTGCCGATCACGCGAAGCGTTCAGAGTTCCACCCGGACCGAAGTGACACCCGAGGCGGTGCGGCGGAACGGCCGGGGTGACCGCCTCTACGCGGTCTTCAGCCAATCCGGCCGCCATGCCGTCCAGCAGAACGAGCGTGAGGCGCTGGCTCGGGCCGGCGATTTCGTCGTGCTCGATCATCGACCGGGCGTGAGCGAGATCGAGACCGGCACCTTCCTGATCCTCGACCTGCCGCGGGAGCGCCTGGAGAGCGTGCTGGGCCCGTCTCAACTGTTCACTGCCCTCGCGGTCGAGGCCAACCTCGCCTCTACGATGCTCGCGAACACCTACGTCCAGGAACTGATCCGGGTGGGAGATCGGCTCAACCCCGACGGTGCGGCGCGCATGGCGTCGATTGGGATCGATCTGGTCGTGGCCAGTCTCGCCGAACGGTTGGCGCAGGCGGTGCCCCGCTCCATACACGGCAACGCCACCGTCCAGCGCGCCAAGGCCTACGTCGAGGCGCACTTGAGTGACACGACCCTCGACCCGCCGAAGCTCGCCGCCGCGGTCGGCGTGTCGCTGCGCCGGCTGCAGGAGCTGTTCCACGAGCGCGGCCGGCACATTTCCGACTACATCTGGGGACGCCGGATAGAGGCGGCAGCCAAGCGCCTAGCCGATCCGGCCTGCGCCCACCTGTCGATCGGCATGCTGGCTTACGGCTGCGGCTTCAGCAGCCAGGCGCATTTCGCGCGCCGCTTCAAGGATCGCCACGGCATGAGCCCGCGTGACTACCGGCGGGCGCACAGGTAGGACGTGCCGTCGGCCGCATCCGTTTTCGGGCTGTCGTCCGAGTCCGCCGAGTGGCCGAATTGGATCGGAGACGGACCGTCCGCTCTTACTTCGACATTGCCCCGACCGGCCCGCTCCGGGTCGGCCGGATAGGGGCGCCGACCGCCGGGCTGATCTTTGTCAGTCGCTCGGATGACGGGAAACCCGACGGCGTGACGGTGGCCATCGATGGGACGACGACCGTCCGCGCCGCCGCCCGCACGCTGACGCACGCGCGGCCCGTCGCCGTTCCGTTTGTGGCCGGTCGACCAGCAGATGCAGGTCGCTGTCCCGCAGGGCCGCCCCGCTGCCCTCGCCTGCGTCACGATCGGGCTGGACGAGGCGAAGCGGCCAGGCGTCGTCCACAGGATCTTCGAGGCCCGCGGCTTCGGTCAGGACGCGGTTGCCTCCCAGACCAGCGCAGCTGGCTCACCGGTCGAGCCGCGTCGGAGCGCCCGTCACATCGCATTCGGGTGGACGGCGGAAGGCCGGGCGCGCGGTTCCGCACGGACGCGAGCCCCGGATCCCATTCATGGGCGGCAATGGCCCGCTTCCCTGGCCGCACGGGGCCGGCCGCCGGGTGAAGAGCGGCCACGAACGGGGAGCTTCGATGAGGGGATGCCAGGGCGCACGGCCAGCCGCGCAGACGCATGGGTCGCCCGATCCGCCGCATGACGTCGATGGTTCACAATCCAACACGTCGGAGTTGCGAACCGCCCGCGTGGCTTGCTGCCCAGGATTGCTTGTGGAACCGTGTGGGCCTGGGAGAGGTGACAGATGCTCCGCACCGAGCGTTCCAAGACGAAGCGCGATCTGAGATGACGGCTGAGGGTCCGCCCGACAAGATGGCCGAGGTTGCTGGACTGGCGGCCGCCATCGCCGACCACATCCTCGCGCAGCACGAGGCCGGTCTCACGATCCCGCCGGACCAGTTCAGGATGCTCGTGAGCGCCGCCCGGATGCTCCTGGACAACGGCGTATCGTGGCCGCCATCGGTGACATACCTCGTGATGGAAGTCGCCCGGCGGGTCGAGGAAGCCGAGCCTCCGCCCAAGGGCGACGAGGTCGTGGCGCACCTGACGCGGGCGCTCAACGCGGCCAAACCCACCTGAGGCCTGCCTGAGGCGCACCGTCACGCGGCGGGCGCGCCGATTTCCTGCGGGATCGGCGCCCTATATGGGCCCCATGCCCACACTCGGCCTCAAGCTCCCGCTCCGGATCTGCGTCCTCGAGAACGCCGCCTGCGTCGAGGATGCCGGCGGCCGGCGCACCGGCTACGTCTACTGGGACGAGGGCAGGCCGGGAGGAGGCGACAGTGCCTTCACCCGCGCCGAGGCCATCGAGCAGGTCCGGATCATCGCGAGCGCCTGGGCCGGCGCCCTGGTCCACAGCGGCACCCTCGACACCGGCCCGGCACCCGAGCCGGGCGCCGCCGCCGCCGAGCCATCTCCGGAAGGCTGATCGCTCCCGGTAAAGCGGGATCCGCTACAGGCCGGCGCCGCTCACGTACGAGACCGGCGCGCCCGAGCTCGTCGCGGAGGCCGCCACGGTGGCGGCGATCCAGTCGCCGTCGCCGGTCGCGGGCACTCGGCACGCCCGTGCCATGGCCCACATCTGACGGCGCCAGAGCCAGAGGCGGAGGGTGTGGATGAGGTCGTACACGGCCGGCCCCCCATGCTGTCGCTCCCGTCCATGTGGGGCGCGCGCTCGGTCCGCTCAAGCGTGCGGCGCCCTCATGGCCGCGTTCGGATGCCCCGCACCTAAGCGGCGACGTGCTTCATCACGAAGTGGAAGCCGAGTTCGGGGTTCTTGCTGAAATCGGCATCGTAGAATGCGTTCTCATTGCCGGAACCTCGGCAAAAATCCTTGAACTGAAACATGCTCTTCGGGACGAATTCGAGCCCGTGCTGCCGGACAAGCTCGCGCCACCACGTCTCCGGCTTGACTGTAGGATGGTAGCTCACGCCGTTGGCGACATCGTCGTATGTCGCGGCGGAGCCCACGAAAAGACCGCCGTCGGCCAGGTGAGATTTCACATTCGCAAACAGCTGAGGAAGCAACGATTCCTCGATGTGCTCGAGGACCTCCCACATCGTGATGACGTCAAATTTGGCTTTCGTACCCGTCTTCTGATCTATCAGAGAAAATGGCTTGGTAATATCGCATGTCTTTAGATAATCTGGAATGATAGACCATTCGGCGCGCTGCGCGCGAAGGGAGTAATCGCTTCCCTCGATTCCGAATGCCGCGTTGCCTCTGATGAGGAAATCGAAGACGAGGCCGCCCCCTGCGCAGCCGAGGTCCAGGGCGGTGACCTTTCGGCCGAAATGGCTTTCGATCGCATGACAGAACCGCTGATTGCGTGTATTGTCATCCTTTGTTCCGCGCGGAACCGTGTGATCGTTGCTCTCGTAGGCGATCGGATGATCTGTCACGAGACAGAAGTTGTTTTTCGGCGCCAGCTGAACGACGGCGAGGCGCCTGACATCTTGCATCTGTGCGAGCTGCTGCGCGTGAGCCGCCATGATCTTGCTGTCGAGGGCGGCGTAGAGCTGGCGGCCCACATCAAGAATCTGCTGGGTGATGAATTGCTTGTCTTGGTCGTTCATCACAAATTCCTGACGATCGATCTCGGTGTGACGCGGCGTGGCTGAGCCCGAATTTATCCCAGATCCTGTATCAAATCTTTACGCGACGGTCTGAATCCGGGGCGCGAAGCGGCGGCGCCCCGCCCGACGGCGCGCTTCGTCCGGGACCTGCGTCCGGGACCTGCCGCCAGCCCGGTCCGGTAGGCCGACCGAACGCCTCACGCCCCCGCCCCCGGCAGCCCGGTCCAGGCCTCGCGGATGAGCGCGAGGCGCTGAGCGGCCCGCGCCGCGTCGGCCTCCGCGACCTGGTGGAGGACCGCCTCCAGCGCCTCGGATCCGCCGAGCGCCGCGGCCGCCGCGCCCTGGCGGCGCATGGCGGAGCGGTGTGCCCGCATCGCCGGCCCCGCCTTCGGCCCCGTTTCGATCCCCTCCAGGGTGGCGATCAGGGCCGCCGCGAACGGGGCGACGTCGCGCCAGGATGCCGCTGTGGTCGCCGCCGAGGTCGCCGGCTCGGGGGAGGCGGCCTGCGCCGGCGGCGGCGCGGAGAAGCTGGTGGTGAGCGGTCGCTTCATGACGAACCTCCACGGGCGCGATATCAAGGGGGATCGGCCGGCGCGGAGCTGTACGAGGAGCGCATGGCCGAAAGGCGGAAGGCCACCGGATCCGGCGAGGACGGCCTGTCGCGCCACATCCTCCCCAATGCCGGTACGATGGTCGGTGTCTGCACCACGCTGATCGGCCTCGTGAAGATCGCCGAGGGCTGGATCGGGCCGAGCCACGTCGACGAGGCCGCCGCCCTGACGGCGGTCCTGTTCCTGGTCAGCGCGATCGCGTCCTACCTGTCGATCCGTCTGGGGGATGTCAGCGACCTCGCGATCCGCCTGGAGCGCTGCGCCGACATCTGTTTCGTCATCGGGCTGATCGGCCTGACGCTGATCTCGGTTCTGTTCGCCTACGAGACGATCTGACGGCGTGCCGCAGGGAACCGTCGGGTAGGGCATCGGGGTCGGTCAGCGCCGCCGCGAGGAGCGCGAACAGACCGAGATGCAGGGCGAGCGCCGCCGAGCCGGCATCGTGCAGGGACCACAGGCCGGCCGCACCGACCGCCATGAGCGGCGGCCCGGCCACGTAGACGAGGCTCCGCCACGCGGCCGCGGGGCGTCCGAGGCGCCAGAGGCAGCCGGCCAGCGCCGCCAAGGCAAACCCGCCCTTGATCAGCGCCATGAAGCGGATCACCCGCACGAGATCGGGGTCGATTTCGGCCGCAGGGGAGCGTCCGGCCGCGATCCAGGCCAGCGGAAGTGCGAGGACCGTCAGCGCGGCCAGCATCAGGCGCGCCGGAGGGGCGCCGCGCGTCGCGCGCCCGGCCGCGGCCGGGATCGTCATCGCCTGAACCCGCATCGGCTTCCTCCTGCGCCCCGCTCCGATCGGAATCGAGTCTAGGCGCTCCGGGGGCCTCGGTCACCTCAAAGGGAGAGGGAGCCGGCAGGGCCGCGCCGCCGCAGGCGCGTGCCGGGACGACGCACCCCCGGCTCAGCAGCCGCGGAACAGGGCGACGCCGAAGGCGGTGAATTTCAGCGGCAGGTGGCAGTGGCCGTCGGGGTCGTCGATCCGGAAGCGGATCGCGGCCTCCTCCAGGAACCCCTCCCCCGCCGCCCCGACGAAGTCCCCGATCGCGAACACGACCTCGTAGAGTCCGGCGGCGAGCCGCGTCCGCACGATCGGATGATCGAGCGTCCCGTCCGCGCCGAGCCGCCCCTCGGCGAGCACCCGCCGCCGGGACCCGGCCCGCAGGACGCGCACGCGCATCCCCGCGGCCGGCCGGCCCGTGGCGGCGTCGACGGCGTGGAGCGACAGGCCGGTCACGGGGCGCCGCCCTCCCAGAGCATCCGCCAGGGATGGGCGGCCTCGTAGGCCGCCGCCATCGCCACCAGAGCCTCGTCGCGGCCCCAGGGCGCCACGAGCTGGAACCCGATCGGCAGCCCGGCACGGGAGGGGCGGCAGGGGATCGAGATCCCGGGACAGCCGGCGGCGTTGACGAAGCCCGTGAAGGTCGCCGAGCCGCGGGGGCCCACCGGCACCCCGGCGATGCGCTCCGGATGGGTGTCCTCCGCCCGCCAGGGCAGCGCCGCCGCCGTGGGCGTCATCAGCAGATCATGCGCGGCGAACAGGGTGGCGAGATCCTGACGCAGCGCCAGCGCCATCCGCTGCACGTCGAACAGGTCGGCCGCCGAGAGGGCCGCACCGGCCTCCGCCAGGGCGCGGATGTCGGGGCCGAGGTCGTCGCGCCGGCCCGGATGCGCCCGCATCAGCCAGGCGATTCCGGCCTGGCCGAGGATTGGCCACGCCTCCGTGATGGCGGTCGCCGCGTCGAAGCGGCCGGTCTCGACCCGGTGGCCGAGGCCGGCGAGGCGCCCGGCCGCCTCGGCGACGCTGTCGGCGATCTCGGGATCGACCGGGGCGGTGCCGAAGGCCGGGACATGGAGGATCCGCAGCGGGCGCTCCGGCATTGCGGCGGTCCCGAACGGGCCGAAGCCGTTCGGCGCGACCGCGTTCGGATCGGCCGCCCCGAGGATCCGCATCAGCGCCGCGAGGTCGTCGACCGTGCGCGCCATCGGCCCGACCACCTCGAGGTCGAGCATGATCGGCGGCAGCCCGCCGGTTCGCGGCACCCGTCCGGCGGTGGGTTTCAGGCCGACGAGGCCTGTATGGGAGGCGGGGCGGCGGATCGAGCCGCCCGCATCGGTCCCGAGGGCCAGGGGGCCGATCCCGGCGGCCACCGCCGCGACGGCGCCGCCGCTGGAGCCCCCCGGGGTCAGCGCCGGATCCCAGGGGTTGCGGGTGACGCCGGAGACCGGGTTCCCGGTATAGCCCTGGACGGTCAGTTCCGGGACGTTGGTCTTGCCCAGGATCACCGCTCCGGCCGCGCGCAGGCGGGCCACCGGCGTCTCGTCCCGGTCCGCCCCCTGCCCCGCGTAGAGCCGGCTGCCCCAGCCGGTGGCGAACCCGGCGACGTTCAGGCTGTCCTTGATGGTCACCGGCACGCCGTCGAGGGGGCCGAGCGGCCGGCCCGCCGCCCAGCGGGCCGCGCTCGCCGCGGCGGCGCGCGCCGCACCTTCGGGATCGACGGCGACCAGGGCGTTGAGCCCCGGGTTCACGGCCTCGGCCCGGTCCAGGCAGGCGCGGGCGGCCGCGACCGGGCTCGCCGTCCCGGCGGCGTAGCGTCGGCCCAGGGCGGTGGCCGAGAGGGTCCAGAGCGGGCCCGTCGCATCGGTCTGCATCATGGCTCTCCCTCGCGATGCGCGATCCAGCGGGCGAGCGGCCCGCTCAGGCCCGTGGCCGGTTTCGCGGGCGGCCGGGCGAAGCGTCCGGCCCGGGGCGGCCGCGTCCCGAGCCGCACCAGCGCCTGCGCCTGGCCGAGGGCGGCCGCCAGCGGGTCGACCAGGGGCACCGGCACCGCGTCCCGCAGGGTCGTGGCGAGGCCGGCGAGGGGCGCCCCGGCCAGGATCACCGCGTCGGCCCCCTCTTCGACCGCCCGCTCGGCCAGGGCCAGGATCTCGGGCCGCAAGTCGTCCTGGACCTCGGTCACCGCCTGGAACGGCCGGCGCACCGCGTAGAGGCCGGCGCAGCGGGCCGACAGGCCGGCCAGGGCCACCGCATCCTCGTACCAGGGCAGCAGCGCGGGGGCGAAGGTGACGATCGCGAAGCGCGCTCCGACCTGGCAGGCGGTCAGCATCGCCGCCTCGGCCATCCCGACCACCGGCAGGTCGAACAGCTCCCGCGCCGCGATCAGCCCGGGGTCGCCGTAGGCCGCGATCACCGCGGCATCGTGGCCGGCCTGGTGCGCGGCGAGCGTCTCCAGTACCGCCGCGCCGGCGAGCTGCGCCTCGGCCCGGCTGGCGATGTAGGGCAGGCCCGTCGTGGCGGTGAGCGCGGTGATCCGCGCATCGGGGGCCAGCGCCGCCTGCGCCGCCCGCGCCATGCGTTCGGTCATCGCCGCGGAGGTGTTCGGGTTGAGGAGCAGGATCCGCATGGCGGGTCAGCCCGCCATCCGGCGGGACAGGCCGGCGGCCCGCTCCATCACCACCGCCAGCACCACCGTCACCAGGATCAGCAGGCTGGAGGCTGCCGCCACCGTGACGTCGAGGCGCCCCTCCAGATCCTGCCACATCCGGATCGGCAGCATGTCGGTGGCGGCGTCGCGCAGGAACAGCGAGACCGGGACGTTGTCGAAGCTCGCCATGAAGGCGATGAAGCCCCCGGCCAGGATCCCGGGCCGGATCAGCGGCAGGGTCACCCGGCGGAACGTGTAGAGGCGCGAGGCGCCGAGGGAGGTCGAGCTCTCCAGCAGCACCGGGTCCATCTGCGACAGGGCCGCGACCGTGGTGCGGACCACGAAGGGCACGCAGACCACGGTGTGGCCGAGGATCAGGGTCAGCGGCGAGACCGGGATCCCGGCGAGGCTGAACAGCATCAGGGCGGCGAGCCCGAAGGCCAGGGCCGGCAGGACCAGCGGCGACAGGAACAGGCTGTCGAGGAGCCGCGCGGAAAGCCGCCGCGACCGGGCGATGGCGAGCGCAGCCGCGGTGCCCAGCACCACCGACAGGAGGGTCGCCCAGCCCGCCACCACCAGGCTGTTCCAGGCGGCGGCCTGGAGCTGCTCGGCCTCCGCGAGCGCCGCGTACCAGCGCAGGGAATAGCCCGGCGGCGGGAAGCGCAGGGAGAAGCCGTTGGTGAACGAGACCACCACGACGATCACGGTCGGCGCCGCCAGCAGGACGAGGCAGAGGCCGGCGAGCAGCAGCACGGTGCCGTGGAAGCTGAACCAGTCGAAGTCGCGCCGCAGGGACGTCCGCATGGTGACCTCAGGCTTGCGCGTAGCCGCGCGACAGGCGGCCCACGAGGTTGAGGAGCGTCACGCAGGCCAGCACCGCCACGAGGAAGACGATCGCGATCGCCGCCGCGAAAGGCCAGTTGTTGAGCGAAGAGGCCTGCTGGTACAGGTACATGGGCATGAACAGCATCTGCCCGCCGCCGATCAGCGACTGGGTGATGAAGGCGGTGATCGCCGCCGCGAAGGTCAGCAGGCAGCCCGCCACGATGCCGGGCAGGCAGAGCGGCAGGGTCACCCGGAGGAAGGTGCGCCACGCCCCCGCCCCCAGAGCCGCCGAGGCGTCGGCGAGGTTCGGGTCGATCCGCGACAGGGCGGTCACCAGCGGCAGGACCATCAGGGGCATCTGCACCTGCGCCAGCGCCAGGACGAGGCCGCCCTCGGTGTAGAGCAGCTTCAGGGGCGTGTCGGTGAGGCCGAGGCCGAGCAGGGCGGCGTTGACGATGCCCTGGCGCCCGAGGATCACGATCCACGCGAAGGTCCGCACCACCACGCTCGTGAGCAGCGGCAGCAGCACGATCAGGGTCAGCAGGCCGCGCAGCCGGCCGGGCGCCCAGGTCAGGAGCAGCGCCAGCGGCAGGCCGAGCAGCAGGGTCAGCGCGGTGACCTCGACGCCGAGCCACAGGGTCGCGCCGAGCACCCGCAGGGAGAACGGGTCGAGCAGGAACCGGGCGTACTGGTCGAGGCCGAACCGGGTCATGCCCGGATCGGCGTAGAAGCTCACCAGCAGCAGCAGCGCCAGCGGCGCCAGGAAGAAGACCAGGAAGAACGCCCCGAGGGGCAGGGCGAGGCGGATGTCGTAGGCCGCCGTCCAGGCGCGGACCGGGCGGCCGGGCGCCGCGACCGGGCCCGCCGTCGCCATGGCCGGGCCGGCGGTCACACCCGGATCTCGCGGTTGAAGCGCTCGATCCAGGCCGACCGGCTGCGGTTGATCGCGGCCCAGTCCTGGAAGACCGACTTGCGCTTCAGTTCGTCCGCGTCCTTGGCCAGCACCTTCGCGATCGCGCCCTCGATCGCGACCTTCCGGTTGGTCGGCACGATCAGGTAGGGGCTCTGCATCAGCTTGGCCTGCACCTCCGGCGAGAGGGCGGCCTCGATCAGCTTGAAGGCCAGCTCCTTTACCGGCGTGTTCTTGACGATGTGGATCGTCGTCTTGAAGGCGATGATGCCCTCCTTCGGAATCGCGAACTCCACCGGCACGCCCCGGGCCTTCAGGATCTGGATCGCGTTGAAATTGCCCGGCCCGATGTCGACCTGCTCCTGCTGGTAGAGGGCCGCCAGGGCGCCCGGGTTGGCCGCCACGGCGGCGAGGTTCGGCTTGAGCGCCTCCAGCGCCTTGAAGCCCGGCTCGACATCGGTCTCCGAGCCGCCGTGCATCCGGGCGATCTCCACGAGGAAGCCGGTGCCGAGCGTCGAGTTCAGGTTGGTGATGCCGACCCGGCCCTTGTACTCGGGCTTCCACAGGTCGGCCCAGGAGGTCGGCGGCGTCTTCACCTTCTCGGGGTTGTAGGTCAGGCCGACGATCTGGAAGAACGGCGCCGGGCCCATCGGCTCCTGCGCGTCGGCGATCAGGTCGCCGTAATGGGCCGACTGGGCCACCGGATAGGGCTCGACGAGGTCCTGGGCGATGGCCGTGAGGGCGGGGCCCGGATCGTGCAGCATCACGTCGATCGGCGGGTTGGCGCGAGCGGCCTGGACCTTGGCGATCTGGTCGACCGAGAGCATCGGATCGAGGATGACGTCGCCCCCCGAGCTCTTGCGGAAGGCCGGCACCAGCACGGCCCGGTGCGCCTCCTCCCAGCTGCCCGTGAAGGTCGCGAAGACGAGCTTGCGCGCCTGCGCGCGGGACAGGCCCGGGAAGGCCTGCGCGGCGCCGAGGGTCAGGGCGCCGGCGAGGAGGCTGCGGCGGTGCAGGGTCATGGTCGGCTCTCCTGGCTCGGACTCGGGCGGCTCGGCTTCAGTGGCGGGAATCGGGGAAGACGCTGACCCGCTCGGGCGCGGTCGGCGACAGGCGCACGCGGGTGCCGGGCGGCCGGGGCCGGGCGCCCGCGGCCCGGGCCTCGGCGGTCTTCAGGCGGGCGCCGCCGTCGAGGCGGATCTCGTGGACCAGGGTGGCGCCGAGCGGCAGGCCGATCTCGACCACGCCGTCGAGCCCCTCCCCTCCGGTCGCGAAGGCGACGTGCTCTGGCCGCAGGCAGGCGGCCACCCGCGTCCCGTCCGGCAAGGCCGTGACGGTGGGCAGAAGGCCGCCGGTCTCCAGGGCCACCACGCGGGTGCCCCCCGGCCCGGTCGCGAGCCGGCCGTGCAGGACGTTGGCCGTGCCCACGAAGGTGTTGACGAACAGCGTCTCGGGGCGGTCGTAGACGTCGGTGGGCGGTGCGAACTGCTCCAGGCGGCCGGCATTGAGCACGGCGACCCGGTCGGCCATCGACAGGGCTTCCTCCTGGTCGTGCGTGACGATCAGCGTGGTGGTGCCGGCGCTGCGCTGGATGCGCTTGATCTCGATCTGCATGTCGAGGCGCAGGTTCTTGTCGAGGGCCGCGAAGGGCTCGTCGAGGAGCAGGATCGAGGGGCGCACGGCGAGCGCCCGGGCCAGCGCCACCCGCTGCTGCTGGCCGCCCGACATCTCCCGCGGGTAGCGCCCGGCGAGGTGCTCCAGCCGCACCAGCGCCAGCATCTCGGCCACCCGCGCCTTCTGCTCGGCCCGCCCGATCCCCCGGGCCGCGAGGCCGTAGGCGACGTTGTCGGCGACGCTCATGTGGGGAAACAGGGCGTAGTTCTGGAACACGATGCCGACGGTGCGGCGGTTCGGCGGCAGGTGGTCGACCGCCTGGCCGCCGATGATGACGCGCCCCTCCGTCGGCTTCAGGAAGCCCGCCACCGCCCGCAGCAGGGTGGTCTTGCCGCAGCCCGAGGGCCCGAGCAGCGCCACGAGCTCGCCGCCCTTGATGTCGAGGGTCACGGTGTCGACGGCGAGCGCCGTCCCGTAGCGCTGGGTGATCCCGTCGAGGATCAGGGTGGTTCCGGCTCCGGCGCTCACGGACGGCCCTCCCCGTCCGCCGCGAAGGCGCGGCCATGGGCGGCGAGATGCGCGGTCGGGCAGCCGGCGAGGTCCAGGCCCTTCCACAGGGTGACGGCCACCGAATCGATCACCGGCACGCCGAGTTCGGCCTCCAGATCCGGAGCGAGGACGGCGCCCGCGAGATTCGTGCAGACGATCGCCACCGCGTCGACGCCCTCGGCCGCCACCGCCCGGACCATGCCGGCGATGGCCTCGGGACCGGCCTCGGCGAAGGCGAAATTCTCCGACAGGCCGAGATGGCGCTCGGCGCCGCAGTCGAATCCGGCCGCGCCCCAGTTGGCCTGGATCCGGCGCTGGACGTCGCCGGTATAGGGCGTGACGAGGCCGATCCGCCGGAAGCCCCGGGCGCGGAACAGGTCGCGGAAGGCGAGCGCGGCGGTGGAGGCCGGGCGTCCGGTCCGGTCGGTGATCGCGGCGCCGAGGCGCTCGTCCGCGTCGAAGCCGAGCCACGCGCCGGAGGTGCCGTTCCACAGGATCGCGGCGACCCGGGCGTCGGCGAGCAGGTCGGCCGCGCTCAGGATCGGCTCGGGGTCGAACTGGTCCAGCGCCGCCGCCGACAGGCCGATCTCCGTCACGCGGAAGCGGGCGAAATGGGCGCTCACACCCGCGCAGCCGGCCAGCAGATGGGCGGTGGCCGGCTCGAGGACGCTGTTCGACGAGGGCGTCAGCATGCCCAGGCGCGTCGTGCGGTTCGGTCGTTCCATCGCATCCTTCCCCGACACGCGGAGCATCCGACAGGCCGGGACGAGCGACAAGGTATTTTCTGCATGCTGCATGCAATTTGCGCAAATGCATGATATGGCAGCGCAAGTGGCCGAAAAATGGATCATCGATCGGGCGGCCGCACGCGCTAGGCTGGCGCGGTGGAGCGGGAGGATCGATGGACGTCGTCGCACGAGGCCGGGGCCGGCCCCGCAAGGCCCTGATCGTCCCCGCCGCGCAGGTGCACAGGATCGGCCTGCACGAGCAGGCGGCGGCCCGGCTCAAGGACATGATCGTCCGCGGCGTGTTGCCGGCGGGCGCGACCCTCGTGGAGACGGACCTTTCCGTCGCGCTCGGGGTCTCCCGGACCCCGCTGCGGGAAGCCCTCAAGCTCCTGGCCGCGGAGGGGCTGGTCGACCTGCACCCGAATCGCAGCGCGCGCGTCCCGGACTGGACGCCGGAAGAGATCCTCGAACTGTTCGAGGCCTTGGCCGGCATCGAGCGGCTCACCGCGGAACTCGCCGCGCCGCGGATTTCCGAGGCCCTGATGGACGACCTGCGCGGCAAGCAGGCTCAGCTCGACCGCATGCACCGGGACCAGGTGCTCGACGCCTATTTCGCCCTCAACCAGGAGATCCACCGGACGATCGTCACGGCCGCCCACAACCGTCCGCTGGCGGAGGCCCACGCGCCGCTCCAGGCCCGGGCTCAGTGGGCGCGCCTGCGCGCGCTCTCCAGCGGCAGCCGCTGGGCGGAATCCGCCCGGGAGCACCGGGATCTGTTCGAGGCCCTCGCCGGGCGGGACGCCGCCGAGGCCGGGGCCATCGCCCATCGCCACGTGCTGCGGACCGGCGTGGTGATCGCCGAGACGCTCCACGCCCGGCGCGCGGCCCCCGCCGCCCGGTAAGGAAACGTTAACCCTGTCGGCGCATCGGTGGGCCACCAGCCGGACGCAGGCCTTCCACGCCCCTCCGATCCGCCCCTCAACACGGGTGGGCGTGGAAGCCTCGTCTGGCGCGGGCCGTCAGGCGTCGTCGAACGCGATCCCGAGTTCGGTTTCCTGACGCCACGTGACGCGAACCGGCCGACGCTGACCGTTGATCCCGTAGGACAGCACGAAGGCGTCGGGAACGCCGATCACGCTGACGACGCGCAGGCGGGCGCCGCCGTCCGAGATGTTGCGGATCGTGCAGTCGATCGCACCGCCACCGGCGAGTTCGATGTGCCCCTCGAGAAGCGTCCGTCTGCGGGGCGCCACACGTCTGTCGTCCATCCTCGTTACCCTTGGCTTGCGGGGCCGGATTCCACGCGAAATCCACACGAGCATCGCTGATCCGACGCACGGGTCCCGCTGCCTACCCGTCCATCGGCGCGCGATGACGACGGGCGGCACGGGCCGGTCCGTCAGCCATCGGCGCGATGAGATCACGGTTTTCGTGTCGATTCCGTCAAGAAATCGGAAGACCGATCGCAGCCGGGCCCCGTCAGGACGTCTTCACCAGTTGCAGCGCGCCCCTTTGGAGCGGCGCGGGTGACGGCGCCGCGCTGCGGGTCTGATTGCGGCCGCCGGTCTTGGCCTCGTAGAGGGCGCCGTCCGCCAAGCGGTACAGGTCCGGCGGGGGCGCGCTCCGGTCGCCGCTCGGCCGCGCGGCGGCGAGCCCGATGCTCACCGTCACGACGCCTGCCCCGAGCCCGGCCGACGGGACGGGGAGCTTCGCCACCTCGGCATGGATCGTGTCGGCGACGCGCCGGGCGCCCGCCTCGTCGGTTTCGGGCAGGAGCACGGCGAACTCCTCGCCGCCGATGCGGCTGGCGAGATCCTGCGGGCGGTGCACGCTCGCCGACAGACTGCGCGCCAGGCCCTGCAGGACCGCATCGCCCACCGGGTGCCCGTATTGGTCGTTGAAGCGCTTGAAATGGTCCGCATCCACGATGAGCAGCGACAGGGGATGGCCGTCGCGCCGGGCCGCGTCCAGAGCCCGCTGGTACATGTCCTCGAAGCAGCGGCGGTTCGGCAGGCCGGTCAGGGCGTCGGTGCGCGACAAAGCGGCCATCTCGGCCCGCATCGCCTCGCGGCGGCGCAGCTCCCGCCCGAACAGGAGCGACAGCGCGATCGTGAGGCCGCACAGCGCCAGCACGATGCCGCCGATGATCGTCGCCTTCGCGGCCCAGTCCGCCTCCACGTCCTTCGTGGACAGGGCGACGTTCAGGATCAGCGGCAGGGTCCCGATCCGCGTGAATTTGTAGCTCCGCTCGACGCCGTCGCGCACGGAGGTGCTGACGAAACTGCCCCGCCCCTCCCGCAGGAACCGCCTGAAGGTCGGCGCCTGCGCGATGTTCGCCCCGAGATCGGCCTCCACGTAGGGATAGCGCATGATGCGGGTGCCGTCGGTCAGGTACAGGTTGATGGCCCCGCCCGGCCCGAGGTCGATCTCGCTGAACAGGTGCGTGAAGTAGGACAGCTTCACGGTGCCCAGAACCACGCCGCCGAAGCTGCCGTCGGGCTTGTCGACGCAGCGACTGAACGGCAGCATCCGCTCGCCGTCGAGCCGCGACACGATCGGGCGCCCGACATGGAGGCCGAGCCCGGCGCTCGCCTGGTGAACCTGGAAGTACTCGCGATCCGCGTAGTTGCCCTTGCGGGGCGGGACGGCCGCGATGTCCGCGACGACATCGCCCTCCTCGTTCAGGATCAGCATCACGCCCATGTCGCGGGCGGTCGCGGCGCGGTCGAACAGGATGAGCTGGCGCAGGCGCGGATCGGCCTCGGTCAGGCCCGGCACCTTCAGGTTGTCGACGGCCGCGCGGATCGAGAGATCGTACATCTCGATGTTGCGCACGATGTCGCGTTCGAGAACCTGGAGGAGGTTCCGGCTGGTCTGGTCCGCGCTGTCCCAGGCGTCCCGGCGCAGATCGGCCAGCATCAGGGCGGACGTCACCACCATGCCCAACGGGGCCAGGACGCCGAGCGCGATCCAGGTGCGGGCCGATCTGAGCCAGGAACCGGCGCGCCGCAACACGTTCATCGGCCCCACACAGGCGTCGTTTCGTTGCCGGGTACTGACATGGCGCGCCTTAACCGCGGCTTTCGCACCCGAGCGGCCGAGCCATCACGGGCGAATTATGGGGATGACGGTCCACTTGTGATGGACGGCGCTGACCGGGCCGTCCGTGGGCCGGCCTCCGCCTCGGCGTGCGGGAAGCGCAGCTCGACATGGCAGCCGCCGCCCGCCGCGTCGCGGATACCCACGGGGGCGCCGTGCAGGTCGGCGATCGCCGCCACGAGGCTCAGGCCCAGGCCGTGGCCGGGCGTCTGGCGCGCCGCCTCCGCGCGATAGAAGCGGTGGAACACCTGGCTGCGCTCCCCCGGTGGCAGCCCCGGGCCGGTATCGGCGACGGTCACGACGATCGCGGCCTCGGTCCGCTGCAATCCCACCGCGACGCGGCCGCCGGGCGGCGTGAATTTCAGGGCGTTGTCGAGGAGATTCGAGAGGGCCTCGAAGCACAGGTCGCGGTCGCCGTGGACGGGGTGCGGCCCGTCCGGCGCCGCGAGCGCGAGGTCGATGTCCTTCTCCTCGGCGAGCGGCGCGTGGAACTCGACCGCCACGGCCGCCACCTCGCCGAGATCGACCCGCGTGAACGCGCCGCGCCGCCGCCCGTCCTCCATCTCGCCGATCCGCAGGACGGCGGTGACCATGGCGAGCGTCTGGTCGATCCACACGAGCCCCTGGTCGATCGCCTCGTGGAACTCCGCGACGGTCCGGGCCTGGGACCGGGTGCGCTCGAGCCGGGCGCGCAGGCGGGTGAGCGGCGTGCGCAGGTCGTGGGCGACTGCGTCGCCGACGCTGCGGACCTCGCCCATGAGGTGCTCGATCTCGTCGAGCATCCGGTTCACGGTCCGGGTCAGCCGGTCGAACTCGTCGTCGCCCAGGCCGACCGGCAGGCGCTTGCCCAGGTCGCCGCGCATCACCTCGGCCACGGCGGCCTCGGTGGCGGCCAGGCGGCGGCGCGCGCGGCTCGTGAGCAGCAGGCCGCCCAGGGCCGAGAGCGCCAGCGTCGGCACCAGCCCGAGGCCGAGGGCGCGCAGGATCGTGGCCTTCACGCGGTCGATCTCGTCGGTGTCGTGGGCGATCACCACGGTGCTGCCGTCGGCGAGCGCCAGCGCGGCCGCCCAGATCTCGTCCTGGAGGCTGCGACCGGCGAGATCGACCGTCGCGCTCACCCGGTACGCGTCGCCGTCGCGCGCCAGACGGGCCGGCAACGCCCCGAGATTGCCGGCCCGGCGCGTCCCGTCCGGCGCGAACAGGCCGCCGTAATGCGTGGCGTGGACATCCATCGCGATCCACGTATCGACCCGGGTCGCCGCGACGCCAGGGTCGGCCGCGGCCGCCCGGACCTCCAGCCGGAGCGTTTCGGCGAGTTCCTCCCGCAGGTAGTCGGCCGTCTGCCAGTAGACGAAGGCGAACATCGCCAGGGCGAGCAGGAGCGACCACAGGGCGATGCCGAGCGCCCAGCGGATCGCGGTGGAGCGGAACAGGTCCGCCGAGCGGAGCCGATCAACCATCGGGCGTCAGCGTGAAGCCGGTGCCGCGCACGCTGTGGATCAAGGGCGGCTCTCCCCCCGCCTCCAGCTTCCGGCGCAGGCGCCCGACATGGACGTCGATCAGGTTGGACTTGGGCGTGAACCGGTAGTTCCAGACCTCCTCGAACAGCATCGCCCGGGTCACGATCTGGCCGGGGCGGCGCATGAGATACGCCAGGAGCTTGAGTTCGCGCGGCAGCAACTCCAGGTCGCGGGCGCCGCGCCGGCCCGTGCCGGCGATCAGGTCGATCGCGAGGTTGCCCACGTGCAGGACGGTCTCGCGGCTGTCGACCGGCCGCCGCAGCAGCGCCTCGATGCGTGCGGCGAGTTCGGCCAGCGCGAAGGGCTTGGCGAGGTAGTCGTCCCCGCCGGCGCGCAGGCCCCGGATCCGCTCGTCGACGTCGCCCAGGGCGCTCAGGACCAGCGCCGGCGTCCGATCCCCGTCGCGGCGCAGATCCTGGAGGACGCTCAGGCCGTCCCGGCCGGGGAGCATCCGGTCGAGGATGATCGCGCCCCAGCCGCCATCCCGGGCCGCCCGGGCTCCGTCCGGACCGGTCGCGGTCCAGACGACCTCGTGGCCGCGCCCGCGCAGGTCGTCGAGCACGTCCCCGGCCGTCTCCGCATCATCCTCGATCAGCAGCAGCTTCGCCACGCGCGGCCCCCGCCCCGGTTCCACGCCCCGGCGCAGGCGCGGCTGTTTCCCGGTCCCGGACCCTTGTGCCGGACTTCGCGGCGCAAATCGCCCCGCGACCGTCCGCATGAACCCGAATTTAATGGCACCGCATCGCGTTGGCCCTCTTTATTGGAATGACTCTAGCCCGTACCCGCCCGCCCCTCGGCCGCCGGACGGTGCGCTTCCGGATTCCCTCGATGCGGACTTGGTCTCGCCTTCCCTGCCCGTCCCGCCGCTTCGCGCCCGATCCGTGGACGTCGGTGCATGCCTAGGAAGCGGCGCCCGCGGCGCCTGATCAACCGCTACGCGGCGAGCCGCCTGTACGATGTCGAGGCCCGGGCCTACGTCACCCTCGATCACCTCAAGGATCTGCGCAGCGCGGGCTACGAGGTCGTGGTCCGTGAGGTCGAGACCGGGCGCTTCGTGACCGAGGACGTGCTCAAGCCGGGCCTCGACGCGTGAGGCGGCCGGTCGAGTCGGCTGCGGCGCTCGGCGCCGGGCGATGGGGAGGCCTGCGGTGGATCGGATGGCGCTGACCATGGACGCCTCCGATGCCGCGCGGGAGGCCGAGACCGACGCGCAGGCGCCGCATCCGGATGTGGGGCCGACCGCGGCGGCCGCTCCAGAGGTCCGGCCCGGGAAGGCCCGGCGCGGCGGCGCACGCCTGGCCTGGCTCGTCCTGATCCTC
The DNA here is from genome assembly GCF_900116795.1 of Methylobacterium sp. UNCCL125. Classification (NCBI taxonomy): domain Bacteria; kingdom Pseudomonadati; phylum Pseudomonadota; class Alphaproteobacteria; order Hyphomicrobiales; family Methylobacteriaceae; genus Methylobacterium; species Methylobacterium sp. UNCCL125. Next base: position 44,446 of record NZ_FPBW01000030.1, read on the forward strand.
GCCGCGCTCCTGGGCGCCGGCTGGATCTCGCGCGACGCGCTGCGCGACCGGCTCGGCTTGGGGCCTGCCCAAACCGGTGACGACGCCTCGATGACGGCCTCGTCCGCCGCGAAGACGGAGGACGCGCCGGCACAATCGGACTTCGTCACCCTCGACGCGGCCGGCCAGAAGCGGTTCGGCCTCGCCTTCGGGACGGCCGAGACGCGCCGGATCGTCCTGCCGGTGCGCGCCCCCGGCACCGTCGCCTTCGACGAGCGGCGCGTGACGCATCTGAAGCCGCGCACGCAGGGGCGGGTCCTGAGCCTCGCGGTCCAGCCCGGCGACCGTGTCGCGGCCGGCCAGACCCTGGCGACCCTCGACGCCGCCGGGATCCTGGACGCGCGCAACGGCCTCCAGGCCGCCCAGGCGACCCTGGGCGAGGCGCAGGCCTCCGAGCGGGCCGCGGAGATACAGCTCAAGCGCGGCCAGGAGCAGCTCAAGTTCGGCGGCGTCGCCCAGGCCGAGGTCGAGCGGCGGCAGGTCGATCTCGCCAAGGCGCGCGCGGCGGTCCAGTCCGCCCAGGCCAATGCCGACATGTACCGGGCGCAGTATCAGCGCCTCGCCCCCGCGGAGGGCGCCGCGCCCGGCACCAGCGCGGTCGTCACCCCGATCGCCGGGGTCGTGACGCAGGTCGGCGTGACCCTCGGCGAGGTCGTCGACACCGCCCGCGACGCGTTCACGGTGGCCGATCCGGCCCGCGTCGTCGTGCTGGCCAATCTCTACGGTCCCGACATCACCCGGGTGAAGGCCGGGGACGCGGCCACGGTGGACAGCCCGATCCCCGGCCAGCCGCCCTTCGAGGGCCGGGTGCGCTCCGTCAACGCCGCCCTCGATCCGGCGACCAACACCGCGCCCGCGCGGCTCGAACTCGACAATCCCGAGGACCTGCTGCGCGCCAACATGTTCGTGTCGGTCACGGTGGCCGCCGATCTCGGCCGGTCGGGCGTCACCGTCCCGGCCGCCGCGATCCAGCAGACCGAGGCGGGCCCGATCGCCTTCGTGCGCGTCGCCCCCGACCGCTTCGAACGGCGCGTCCTGACCCTCGGGATCCAGCGGGCGGACTGGGTCGAGGTGACACGCGGCGTCGCGGCCGGAGAGAGCGTCGCGACGGCGGGCAGCTTCGGCCTCAAGGCGATCCTCATGCGCAGCCTGCTCGGCTCCACGGATTGAGCACCGCGATGAAGACCTGGTTCGCCCTGATGGTGCGCCGCCGGTTCCTGGTCCTGGTGGTGGCGCTCGCGGCCGCCGCGGGCGGGATCGCCAACCTCGAGGGCCTCTCCATCGACGCGGTGCCGGACATCTCGCCCCGGCAGGTGATGGTCCTGACCCTGTCGCCGGGGCTCGGCCCCCTGGAGGTCGAGCGTCTCGTCACCTTCCCGGTGGAGAATGCCATGGCGGGCGCGCCGGGCCTCGCCAATGTGCGCTCCACGTCCCGGGCCGGGGTCTCGGCGGTCTACGCGACCTTCGACGAATCCGTATCGGTGACCGAGGCCCGGGCCGAGGTGTTCCAGCGCCTGCCGCAGGCCAAGAGCCTGATGCCGGCCGGCGTCGGAGACCCGCAGATGGGCCCGATGGCGACGGGCCTGGGCGAGATCTACCAGTTCGAGCTGCGCGGGCCGGCCTACACGCCGATGCAGCTCAAGCGCATCCTGCAATGGACGATCGCCCCGAAGCTCAAGCTGACGCCGGGCATCGCCGATGTGAACATCTACGGCGGCCAGATGCCGACCTACGAGGCCCGCATCTCCGCCGACGCCCTGCGCCGTTACGGGGTCACCCTCGCCCAGGTCTACACGGCGCTCGCCGACAACAATGCCGCGCGCGGCGGCGCCTATCTGGAGCACAACGATCAGCAGGAGGTGATCCGCGGCCTCGGCCTCGCCAAGGGCCCGCAGGACATCGCCGACGTCGTGGTGGCGACCGGCCCCGGCGGCGTCCCGGTCACGCTCGCGACGCTCGGAACCGTGCAGGAGGCGCCCAAGGTCCGGCTCGGCGCCGTCACCCACGACGCCGCGGGCGAGACGGTCGTGGGCATCGCCCTCATGCGCTACGGCGAGAATGCCAGCGCGGTGGTCGAGCGGGTCAAGAAGACCATCGACGACCTGCGCCCGCAACTGCCGCCCGGGGTCGCGATCGTCCCCTATTACGACCGCAGCGCCCTCGTGGATCGCACGATCCATACGGTCGCGCACAACCTCCTTGAGGGGGCGGTGCTGGTGATCGTGGTCCTGCTGCTGCTGCTGGGCAACCTGCGGGCCGGCCTGATCGTCGCCGTCGCGATCCCGCTCGCGATGCTGATGGCGTTCGCCGGCATGCGCCTGCTCGGCCTGTCGGGCAACCTGATGAGCCTCGGCGCCATCGATTTCGGTCTGATCGTCGACGGCGCCGTGGTGATGATCGAGAACGTGCTGCGCGCGCGCGGGGAGCATCCGGACCGGCCGGCCACCGAGGTGGTGCGGGACGCCACCGCCGCCGTGGCGCGGCCGGTGATCTTCGCGGTGGCGATCATCATCCTCGTCTACGTGCCGATCCTCGCGCTGCAGGGCGTGGCCGGCAAGATGTTCGTGCCGATGGCGCTGACCGTGATCCTCGCGCTCGCCGGCGCTCTGGTCGTCACCCTCACGCTGATGCCGGCCCTGGCCGCCCTCTTCCTCGCCGGTCGCGGCGTCGGCGAGCGCGAGACGCGCCTCGTCCGGGGGATGCGCGCCGCCTACAGGCCGCTGCTGCGCGGCGCCGAGCGGCACGTGGTCCTGACCGTCGAGGTGGCGCTCGCGCTCTTCGCCGGCTCCTGCGTGCTGGCCACGCGCCTCGGCGGCGAGTTCCTGCCGAAGCTGTCGGAGGGCGCGATCGTCGTCACCTCGGAGAAGCTGCCGGGCATCGCCCTCGACGCGTCGCTGGCCACGGTCGGCCGGATCGAGCGGGTCCTGAAATCCTTCCCCGAGGTGAAGCGGGTGGTCTCCCTCACCGGCAGCGCCGAGATCCCCACCGACCCGATGGGCGTCGAGTCGACCGACAGCTTCATCACCCTCGCCGACCCCGCCACCTGGACCACCGCCGCGACGCAGGACGGCCTCGTGGCCGCCTTCGACACGCGGCTGAAGGAGGAGGTGCCCGGTGTCGCCTACAGCTTCTCGCAGCCGATCCAGATGCGCATGGACGACCTGCTGGAGGGCGTGCGCGGCGACGTCGCGATCAGCCTGTACGGCGACGACCTCAAGGTCCTGAAGGACACGGCCGATGCCATCGTGCGGACGGTGTCGGGGGTCGAGGGCGCGGCGGACGTGAAGGCCGAGGCGCAGGCCGGCATGCCGGCGCTCTCGATCCAGGTCGACCGGGCCCGGGCCGCCCGTTACGGCATCAGCGTGTCCGACGTGCTCGACGTCGTCGAGAGCATCGGCGGCCGCACCGCCGGCATGGTCTACGGGGACGACAACTCGATCACCGACATCGTGGTGCGCCTGGATCCCGCCGACCGCGGCGACATCGAGCGCATCCGTGCCCTGCCGGTCGGCCGCTCCGGCCAGGAGGCGGGTCGAGAGGCCGGCAGCCGGATGATGGTGCCGCTGGCGATGGTCGCCAGCGTGGAGGTCGCGACGGGACCGGCGCAGATCAGCCGCGAGCGGCTGCAGCGGCGGATCTCCGTTCAGGCGAACGTCCGGGGCCGCGACGTGCAGAGCTTCGTCGCGGCCGCCCAGGCCGCCGTGGCGCAGCAGGTCACGCTGCCGCCGCGCTACGCCCTGGTCTGGAGCGGCCAGTTCCAGAACCTGCAGGAGGCGACCGGCCGGCTGACGCTTGTCGTCCCGGCCGCGCTCGCGGCGATCCTGATCCTGCTGGTGGTGATGTTCGCCGATATTCGCATCGCCGGCCTGATCTTCCTCAACGTGCCGATGGCGGCCACCGGCGGCATCCTGGCGCTGACCTTGCGCGGGATGCCGTTCTCGATCTCGGCGGCGATCGGCTTCATCGCGACCTTCGGCATCGCGGTCCTGAACGGTGTGGTGCTCACGAGCTACATCCGGGACCTCGAGGCCACCGGCCTCGGCGCCAAGGAGGCCGCGACGCGCGCCGCCGAGATGCGGCTGCGGCCGGTGATGATGACCGCCCTGGTCGCCGCGCTCGGCTTCCTGCCGATGGCGCTCTCGACGAGCGCGGGCGCGGAGGTGCAGCGGCCGCTCGCCACCGTGGTGATCGGCGGCCTGATCTCCGCGACGCTGCTCACCCTCGTGGTGCTGCCGGCGGTCTATCCGGTGGTCGCGGGCCTGCGCCTGCCCTTCGGCGGACCCGGCCGCGCGGCGCCCGCCGGCGTCCCGGAGGCGCGGAAGCGGGCGCGGGCCGAGGCGTGAGCCCGCGCGGCCGTCTCCGCCGAAGGACGTAGCCCGCCCTCCTTCGGCCGGCGCCGCTACGTCGAAAGCGCGGTCCGGCTCCGGAGCGCGGCCGATTGTGGTCGATCCGGACGGCCCGCACGGTGGCGGCAGGCCTCAGGCAGAGGCCGCGGAGCCCCGCCATGTCCGTCCTTGGCCTCGTCGCCGAAACCGCGCGCCCGCCCCGCCTGGCCGTTCTGGTCCCGTGCTACAACGAGAGCCTGACGATCGCTCAGGTCGTCGGCGATTTCCGCGCGGCCCTCCCGACGGCGCAGATCTACGTCTACGACAACAACTCCACCGACGGGACCGCCGAGGTCGCCAGGGCCGCGGGCGCGATCGTCCGGATCGAGCCGCGCCAGGGCAAGGGCAACGTCGTCCGGCGGATGTTCGGCGACGTCGAGGCCGACATCTACATCCTGGTCGACGGGGATGGCACCTACGACGCCGCGGCGGCACCGTTCCTGGTCGGACGGGTGCTCAAGGACGACCTCGATTTCGTCAACGGCGCCCGCGCGGAGGTCTCGCAGCAGGCCTACCGGCCGGGCCACCGCTTCGGGAACCGCGTCCTCACCGGCCTCGTCCAGGGCGTGTTCGGGCGCGAGTTCCGGGACATGCTCTCGGGCTACAAGGTCATGTCGCGCCGCTTCGTGAAGTCGTTCCCGGCGATGTCCAGCGGCTTCGAGACCGAGACCGAACTCGTGGTCCACGCGCTGGAGCTGCGCATGCCCGCCGCCGAGGTCACGACGGCCTATCAGGAGCGGCCGGCGGGATCGGTCAGCAAGCTGCGCACCTACCGGGACGGTGCGCGCATCCTGTACCTGATCCTGCGCCTGATGAAGGACGAGCGGCCGCTCCAGTTCTTCGGCGCGCTCAGCGTGGCGCTGCTGCTCGCCGCGCTCGTGCTGGTCGCGCCCGTCATCGTCACCTTCGTCGAGACCGGCCTCGTGCCGCGCCTGCCGACGGCGGTCCTGAGCCTCGGCATCGTGATCCTCAGCGTGCTGACCTTCTTCACCGGAATCGTCCTCGACCTGACGACCCGCACCCGTCAGGAGCTGAAGCGCCTGCTCTACCTCTCGGTGGCCCGGCAGCTCGATGTCCGCTGAGGCCCGGGCACCCCGCAGCGAGGCGGAGCGCTTCGCGAGCTTCTGCCTCGTCGGCGGGATCGGATTCGTCACCGATGCCGGGCTGATGGCGCTCTGCATCCACGGCTTCGGCTGCGGGCCCTTCGCAGCCCGGGCGGTGTCCTTCACGGTGGCGGTGCTGGTCACGTTCCTGCTCAACAGGAGCCTCAGCTTCGCCGATCTGCGGGGGCGCCCGGTCCTGAGCGCCCTGGCCGGCTACCTGCTGGTGCAGGCCTTCGGCTTCGCCTGCAACATGCTGGTTTTCGCTCTGGCGATCCTCCGGCTTCCCGAGCCGTTCTCCGCCCCCCTCGCCGCCCTGGCCCTGGCCTCCGCGGTCGCCCTCGTCCTGAACTATGCGGGCGCGCGCCTCCTCGTCTTCTCCCGGGTCGGCTCCCGGGTCGGCTTGTCGTCCGCCCCCGAGCCTCGATAGCGGGGCGGCGCGGCTGCCCAGGCCAGCCTCCGAGCCGCAGGCCGCGCCGCGATATCGGGACGGGTCCGGCCGTACCGGACGGCCGTGTCCGGATCGCTCCCTGGATGGAGCCGGCCTCTCGGTCCGGCCGTGCTGGACCAATCCGCACCGTCGGCTTCGGCTGCCGGAAGGCGCTTGAGCCGGTTCAGCCTCGGGACGGGCCCGTTCGTTGCCCGGTGAGATCGTCTGAAGGTCCGGGCGGCGCGATCCGCGCCTGAATGCCCGACCGCGGGGGGACCGCCGCCGTGCATCGCCCGGAGGCGGCCGCTTCGCGTCTCCGCCGGCGCATGCCGTCCGTCCCGCCGCGGACGGGTCGGTTCGGCGCGCGCAGCGCCCGTCACACCGGCTTGCGCGCCGGCTGCGGCTCGCCCGGCCCGCCCGCATGGACCGCGAGCGCCACCATGAACAGCGCGCTGAGCCACGCCAGGCGCGCTTGGTAGCGGTCATGCGGTCCGGACAGAGCGCCGCAGGCCACCGCGTTGACGAGCAGCAGGAGGCAGATCCCGGTCCCGATCAGCATGAGGCGATCCAGACGCGCCCGGGTGTCGGCCCCGAGCCGGTGCCGCAGTGCCCAGTAGAGCGCGGTGACGGCCATCGCGGCCAAGCAGGATAGGAGGTTGACGCCGAAGGCACCCTGCAGGGTCGGGACGAGCGCGGCCTCCGGCGGGCACACGCCGGGTTGCGCGAGGCACCGGTCGAGCTTGGGGATCGTCTTCAGGATCGCGGCCGTCCTGAACTCGGCATCGTCGACGAGGAGATGCGTCCCGATCACGAACTCGGTCATGTCCACGCTGACGAGCTGCCGCAGGGCGTTGCGCGTCGAGGCCGCCGCCTGCGCGATCGGATGATGCAGGATTGCCGCGCGGACGAAGCGCCCCTCCTCGGCGCCGAGCGCCGTGCGCAGGGCGGCGGGCGCGGTGCTGAAGTTGGGACCGGGGCTCCCGCTGCCCCAGAGAAAGTCATTGTGGTCGACGAAGTGCCGGCCTGCGAAGGCGCAGGCCGCGAAGGGGCGATCGGACGGCGTGCAGGTCTCGGTGAGGAGCAGACGCCCCGGCCCATCGGCGATGACGCGCGCCATCAGGTAGGGCGGCGTTCCGACCGGATGCCCGGAGACGCGTTCCGCGAGCCGGAGATAGGCCGCATTGAAGGCGAGCCCCAGGATCAGCGCGCCGCCGATCCAGAGCAGCGACGCCCTGCGGACATGTCGGTCTGCGAACGGGACGAGCCGGCACAGCGCGATCAGGACGAGCGCGGATCCGGCCAGCAGGACGATCGTGGCATGCATCACCAGGCTGAGGGCGACAACGCCCGCATAGGCGAGGGTTTTTCCGCGGGACGCCGCTGTGTCGAAGACGAGCAGCAGGGCCGCCAGGACGAAGGTCGCCGCGAAGATGTCGGGCATCAGGAAGCCGCTGAACGCCCCGGCGGAGGTGAGCAGCGCCAAGGCCGCCAGACCGGCCAGGACCGCACCGGGCCGGGGCCGCTCCCAGACGAGATCGAGGAATGTCACGGTCAGCCAGGAGACGAGGACGGATTGGAGGACGATGATCCACCACACGCTCGCCAGGGCGGACAGGACGTAGAGCAGCAGCGCATAGACCGGGGAGCGCCCGCCCGCGATCGCGGCAAGGCCGCCCGCCGCATCCGAACTCGCGGCCGGATCGGCCATGACGGCGCCGCCGCTGCCGGCCGCCGCCGCCGAACCGCCGAGCCGGGCGAGACCGCTGAGGATGCTCCGGCCGATGATGAAGTAGTGCTCGCTGTCGGGGAACAGGAACGGGTGGCCGTTCCAGAGGGCCGGGATCAGAAACAGGATCGTCCCCGCCGACACCAGGATCGCCAGTCGCCCGGCGCCGCGGCGTCCGGCGGGCGAGCTCTCCGCGGACGCGCGCATGCGGGCGGGGGCGGCGCCAGGGCTCAAGGGGCCGGAGCGCTCGTCGACGATGATCATCGGTCCGGTCCTCGATCCCTCTGGCGCCATCGCGGGCTGCGTCCCCACGGCACCCGGACCCTGGTCCCCGTCACGCGAGCCCAGGAGCGCGCCGCCGATCGGCAAGCGGCTTCCGAGCCGCGATCTGCCGGTCCGACGTGGCACGGGCCGTCCGGGGCGGACTATCTCTCCTTTATGGGTAGGGGGCCGGCACGATCGTCTCGCGGGGGATAGCCGCCCGGGACCGGACGGTGACACCATCCGCAATCGGTATGGGGATACGTAATTCTGTCCGGCTGCTCGCGGTGGCCCAAGACGGCTAAGGGTTTCCCACAAGACTCTCGGGCGCCGGCGGCTTCGCCTCCGACCGCAACCGCGCTCCGGGCGTTGTGCGAGAGGCTCTACGGGATCACGCGTAGAACAGGAGCCCGGCATGTTGGACGGCGACGCCTTTGCCCACGAGATCGCGGCGCTCCTGATCGCCGACATCAAGACGTCCGGCGCACGCACGCGGGGCGAGCTCGAGGAAGCCTGCCGGGTCTCCCTCGAGAGCCTGCTCGGCGACGCCGCGGTGCCGCCCGGGATCGCCGTGCTGATGCCGATCGGGCTGGACCGGTGGCCGCGGGTGGTCGTGAAGGGGCGGCGCCTGCCGGACGTGTAGGGAGCGTGGACCGGTTCCGGCCAGCACCGTCCCGGTCCTAGCGGCCGATCACACCCGTACCGCCGGTCGGGCCGATCGCGTTCGGTCCGGTATTCGGGGCGGGCGTCGCGGCCTGGTTGCGCTGGATGTCCATCCGCAGCGTGTTGCTCTGGGTCGTCTGCTCCTGCCGCAGGGCGCGCAACTGGCCGCCGGTTTCCATGGATCGGTTGGCGGCGTTGGGATTGGCCTGCTGAACCTGGGCCGATGCCGGTGTCGCGGCGATGGCGGCCAGACAGAGGCTCGTGGTGATGAGGAGGCGCATGGGGAGGCTCTCGCGCTGACGGATCTTGCGGGGTCGACCCGCCGAGGGCCCGCCAAGTTCCCTCCGCCCGGCCGCGGATCGCGCTGCGCCGCCTCGGCTGCCCGGAATCCGCGTCGCGCGTGAGCGGGCGTCCCCCGGCCCTGCGGCAGGGTTAGCCGAATCTTGCGGTCCCGCGGCGTCCTTCACGGCTTGTTAAGATGTCGGGGCAAGGCTGGGGGCGCTGTCGGGAGTGGGGTCTGATGCAAGCCTTGTCGGCGGAGGATGAACAAGCGGTCGAGCGGCTCACGCTCCGACTTCTTCAGGACGCCTATTGCGACCTCGCCGCCGTGCTGCGCGGCGCGCAGCCGCAGGCGGCCGCGGCGATCCTCGGGGTCATGGAGCAGCGCGTGACCGACGTCCTCACCCGGATCTGTCGGCAGGGTTCGGAAGGGGCGGCCTCGGTGGAGATCGCCGTCGCCGTCGGCGAGCGGATCGGCGAGATCATGGATCAGGCGCATGGGCGGGATGGGCCCGGTGTGCGGGCCGCCTGATTGAAAGATTGCGGACCCCTCAAAATTGTTATTACTCGATCCGATCGGCTGAGATTTAAAGTTGTGGTAGAAAAATCCTATCTATGAATGTGGTTCGAAAACACGACATGTCACTTCGCAGGCAGATTCAGGCGAGTTTAAAACTGACATAATTGTTGGGCACTTAATTTTTGCCGGAGACATAAATCGGCCTCTAATGATTTTCGGTGTGTTTATTTGACCGAAATATTTTACCTATAAAGGTACGGGCGTTCCGTCGAATGAGACCAATTATAAAGAGGTGGCACTAATTCGCTGATGCGGAGATTCGCTAGGACGTGATAGGTCTGGGCAGCAAGCCGAAGCATGCCAAGAGCATTTCCCGGTCCCGTCGAGATACGCCTCGGGCGTCGAAAAAATCCGGGATGCGTGAGGTCGCTTCATGAATTTCAACGAGAATCGATGTGGCTTCGGCCGTGGAGAGGCCAAATTTGGCGTAGCTCGCGAATGCGATGCTCGGGTTGCACTCTCGACTGATACCGGGAGCTGGGGCGCAGACATGTTTGGTGCCCGAAGGATGCGGTACAACATCGAATACCGGTGAGAGCCGCCAGCCGGCCCCATCGTGGATGAAGGCGTGGTTGCGCAAATGATCATCGGTGTTCCGTAGATAGGCATTAACCAGGAGCCTGCGGAACATCTCGCGCTCTGGATCCTGAACACCGATCCGGCGCGCGGCTGATGCGATGTCCGAATAGGTCTTGCTTGTGGCATATCCATGGGCAGGTTCACTCAGCAAAGTGCCGGCGCTGAGGTAAGACAAACGAGCCCCATCCGAGGACCGGTCGAACCGCGATATCAAGAGAACCGACCGACCGCTAACGACACGCAGTTCGCGGTCAGGGACGCGAAGTCCTGCGGCCTCAGCAAAATCCAGACAAACCGCTTCAGCCCTGGGATTGTCGAACCTGTCATCCCACGTGGAAAATTTGGCTATCCATTCCTTGTCTGAAACCCGAATGCGCGCCTTCGGTCGAGCTCCTCCAATGTCCGAGCTGTGAATGAATAGCTGAGCGAGTTGGTCCGCCGACGCTTCGCCTCCTTCATAATTTTCTGCTGCGATGAGCACCTCTTCGAGAACGTCCTCGCTTTGAACGAACCCAGGCGCCGCGTCCGCTCTGGGTGTCCACCTCTCGGGAGCCTCGGGCGTTGAGCCAAAGGCTAGGTCGCCCGTGCGCGACAGCCCGCCCAGAGCCAGAAATTCCGGCATGCCGAGTTCCAGTTCTGGGAATACCTGCGACAGAATTCCTTTTCCCCAGCCGTCAGGGCCTGCATCGTGAAAGGCCAGATGAACCTCTCCCGGAGCCGCTGGCCGCCACTTGGTTGCGAGCGGCAGGCCAATGGGGTCGAGTGGCCTACGTCCCTCTGCAGCTAGATAGTCGGAGCTATAGGCAAACCGACCGATGCGCCTTGAGCCACCCTCGAAGATCAAGAGGCCGATGGGCACGTAGCCGCTCTGCCCTGACCGAAACACGTGCATTTCCTCAATGCGGTTGTACTTAGAGGTCCGCCACATACCCGCTCACACTGATCCTGCGGCGATACAGCATGAAATCCGCTGTGTCTCTGACGTGGTAACACAGGCAAATGTCGCCACGTTGATCTGTGCGGATCCGTGAGATCGGCGCAGTGTGCAAGACTTTGCTGGCGACAATCTGCCACCCGGCCGCTAGGCGATCATGCGATGTGAAGCGCTCACCTGCAACAAGGAAAAGGGCGCCAGGCTTCCGTTAACGATCGCGACAGGAAGGGCGTCCTCGAGAACATATCGTCGCCGTTGTGGTCTTCTCAAAGACGCCGATCCGGGCCACGTTCGTCCTCGGCAGACCACCCGCACACGCCGCGCCGCTCTTTAGCAGAGGGCGGCCGGCACCGGTGTTAGCAGCACCGAGCGCCGGCCTGACCACGATCCGTATCGCAACAGGATACCGACCATGGCTGAGACCTTCACTACCGGCGTAATCACGCCGACGAAACTGGCCCGATGCATGAATTCCGGGCAGTCCCACCGCCCGTCCCGGCAACCCGCCTGATCGCCTGAAGGTGCACTGGCACGCGATACGCCGTGCCTCAGCGTCCCCTCGCAATCCCGCAATCCTGACGCCTTCGTCGCCGCAGTCCTGAGGCCGCGGAAACGAGCCCGTTCGCCGCCCTGCCGCCGTTCGGCGAAGGGCGCGCGGTTTGGTGTCGCCTGGACGGAAACCATCCATGACCATCGTCGTCCCCCACCCCGCCGCCCAGCGCGGCGGCCGACAGCGGTTATCTGCACGTGGGCAGCCTAGCTCCGGGCCGACCAGCCGGATCACCGTCCCGCTCGGGAGCGCCGCCGCCGTCGGCTACGGCCACGTCCAGCCCCCGATCCCACAGATCTGCGCACCCGAACTGATGGCCGCGGCCGAGGCAGCGCTCGACGGCGCGTTCCGGGCGACCTTCGTGCCCGATCCCCTGCTCGGACCAGGCTTGTCGCAGCTCGGCTCCGTGCTGGCCTCCATGGTCAAGCGGCATGGGTCTCTGATCGAGGCGGCCATCACTGACGTCCTCGAGCGAAGCGGGCGCTACATCGTGCTGCGCAACGTCGCGATGCCGATCACCGTGCCGACCCAGGAACTCGTCCGCGCCAGCAGCGTCGCCCAGCTCAACCAGACCTCGATCGAACTCGCGGGCGCCGTCGCGCAGTCGGTATTCCTCGACCTAATCGTCGTCGACCGGAGAGAGAGCCGAGCCATCATCGCCGAGGTCAAGAGAGGCTCCGGAAAAAATGAGGCTAGGAAAATACACCAAGTCGAATGGGTGCTGCGGTGCGCGCAGGTCCAGGGTCGCTCATTTTTGGCCTCACTCGGCTACGAGGTCGCTCAGACTCGCGCGGTGCTGATCGACGTCTATGGAAGGGCGGGATACTGCGATGACCTTACGGTGAGCGGACCGGCCATAGATCAGCTGTTCGCGACCCCGGTCTCGTCGGCTCTCGAGACTGTGACCGCGGCGCTTCAAGCCCGATTGCGCGCGGCTGTGCCGGACCTTCTGACGATGGCGTTGGCGAGCCTCGCCGTTCCTGAAAACGTCAAACACCCGCACTCGCCCGGGCCGTTCGCGCCCTGATCGCACCACGCTGGCATCGGGTCGCGACCGCGACCTGATGCGTCCATCTCGCTCTCCATCAATCCCGCACCGCGCGCCTGCGCGCCGGCGTGCTCTCCAGGTCTGTCTCAATGACACTCGCTCGTGACCCCGATGCCCACCCCTCCGGCACAACTGACGCGGCCAGCCTCTCGCTGCTGCTGTCCTGGTGGCGCGTCCTCGCCCCTCAGACGCTCGATATGCCGGCGCAGTGCCGCTTGGCCGCTGCCCTGAAGGCCGCGCAGCCCCTGCCGTCCCCCGACTGGTCCGCGGCTTGCCGGGGCGATCCGGCGGCTGCGATCCACATCGCCCTCGGCGTCCTCGCCGAGGCCATCGCCTTTCCTGGGCGCCTCGATCCGGCGATGTCGGCGCTCTGCCTGTGCGCAGCGCGGGGTGACGGCTCCTGCATCGACCTGCTCGTGCACGTGCTCGGGCGGCGCGCTCGACGCCGGGCTGATCTCAAGGTGCTCTGCCTCGCCCACGCTTGGTGCTCCGTTGCGCGCCGCGGTTCCGACCGCGTCGGCGTCGCCCGCTGAGAGGGAGGAATCCGATGGCATTCTCTTCGACCCCGCCTGCCTTGCAGATCGACCCTGAAGCGGCACGTCGCCTGCTCGAACCGATGCTTCCGCGCCGCCTGCGAGCCTGCCTTGCACAGGATCTGCGCGTGGATTCTGCCTGTTCCGAGATCGCCCTGGAGATCACCACCCTCGCCCCGGATGCCGAGGCCCTGGTCTCGGCCTGGATCGCGGCAAGGACTTCTTCGGACGGTCTTTTATGGCGTGACCGTCGATGGATCGCCCGACGATCCGCCCTGATCCGGTTCCTCGACGTGTTGGCCGTGGAGCGCGATCAGCCGGTGGCGCGGGCGTTGGCCGATGTCGCGACGCTGCTTTCCTGCGCCGGCGATGATCGCAGAGCTGCCGCGCGCTTGGCCCAGCCCCTTTGGCAGGAACGCGAAGCGGTTCTCGACCTCCGGAAAGGGTTCGCAGCCCTGGCCGAGGCGCAGACGCGCCTCGCTCTCGGACGCGTTGCCGAACCGGGCGCCGATACGGATGTAACCGGGGCGACCGATCTCGCTGTCGCCCTGCAGGCAGCTTGGCACGACGCGCTCAAGGATGCGCTTCTGACGTTTTCCGAGAAGACGAGCAGCGCCATCGCTGCGGCTGCCGCCCTGGCCTGTGGCGTCGATGACGCCTTCGCCGGCGATGTGGCACTCGTCCACGCGCTCGTACCCGTTGGGGAGGTCTTGACACGGCCGGTTGCAGACAACGCGGCGACGCGGGAGCGGTGCAGGTGGAAGATGATCGAGGCTCGCCTCGCCCAAAACGAGGCGCGCCGGCGCGAGAAGGCGGCGACCGTCGAGACGACGGCACAGATACCGGACGCCGATGTCCCACACGCCGAAGTGCCCAAGGGGCACGTTCTCGTCGTTCCAACGATCCAGGAGACCGGGAGCGACCGCGGCAAGTCCATCGCGCGCGGCTATGAGCACATCATCGGTAAGCCGCTCCCGCTCGTCGAGGTGCCGGATCTCGCGGCTGTGCGCGCTCGGTTGACCTTCGAGTTTCCTTACGCGCAGGCCATGATCGACAGGCTTCTTGCCGATCTGATCGGACGTGAGCACGCCACGTTCCGACCGACCCTGCTGATCGGCCCGCCGGGAGCCGGCAAGAGCCGCTTTGTCGCGAGGATCGCCCATCATCTTGGATTGGGGCTGTGGCGAGTCGATGCGACTCGGGACGCGGGCGCATCGCTGGGTGGCCTTGATCGTCGTTGGGCAACGTCGGAGCCCGCGCATCCGATCATGGCGGTGGCTCGGTCTGGCACCGCCAATCCGCTGATGCTGATCGACGAGTTGGAGAAGGCCGCAACGCGCGCAGATCACGGTAGGCTTTGGGATGCCTTGCTCCCGATGCTCGAGCCGGAGACCGCCCGGGCCTACCAAGATCCTTGTTTTCAGACGGAGACCGACATCAGCCGTGTCTCGTGGCTGGGCACGGCCAACGAGGTGGGCAACCTGCCCGCTCCGTTGCTTGATCGCCTGCGCGTGCTGGAGATGCCGGCACCGCGCCACGCGGATCTGGAGGCATTGCTCGGACCGATCGTGGCCAGGATTGCGGAGGATCGCGGGCTCAATCCCGCCTTCGTTGCGCCACTGGACGGAGTGGCGATAACATTACTTCGACGGTCATGGCGTGGCGGCTCCGTGAGGCGGCTGATGCGATTAGTTGAAGCTTTCGTGACGGCGCGCGAATCTCTTGCCGTTCGACAATAGCTAGACGGGTCTCAATGGACACACCGTAGCGTGAGGCCAGCGTGCCGGAGCTCTCGTGCGAGCGGGAGATCTCGGCACGCGGCTGGGGTTGTGTGTGCTGGATAGGGATGACGAGCATCAGCGCTCTCTACCAGCGAAGTGGCGGCGCAGACCTGCGGATCGCCATGCATGAGTTGTGATCGTCCAGCACGCCGCATCCCGACGACGATCCGTAAATTAACATCTAAAAGCCTTTCCTGTTAGCGTATCTAAAAATTAAGATGCGGGGGCGGAATTTGATTTGATGCAGTCGAATCAGTGCGATCTGCGGCAAGCCTGTGCCAAATCCAGCATTTTTAATCTTATACAGACCGCAAGATCGAATTGTTGATCAGTAGATTTTTTTAAAAGATGATGTCGTAAATGGTGTGCGGCTAGCACAAATTTAAGATGCCGGCATATTTAATTGTCTATCTAATATGTTCATTTAAATCTGCCGTGCAACAGCAGAGGAGTCATGTTGGCGGCTCGGCGGAGCGCCTCTGGGGCGGTGCGATGAACGGATCTGCAGAGTTTACAATCCCTTAACCATAAAGGAGGCATGTGACCTACGGAAAATTTGTCTTCAAACTCGTGGCCGTGGCCGGCATGTGCGCACAGGATGCTGATTTTTCGGATGCGGTCAGGCTAAAGATTGCCGTGTCGGACCGTGTCGTAGTCGTCAGTGAGGCCGATGTAGTTAAAGCTGTGGCATCGGTTGCGTTCAGGTCTTTCTCAGACTCCTCGCGAGCGAGCCGCGTGAACGGTGACGTCGCGACTTGTTCACCGAAGGGCCGGAATCGGTCCATGCTGCCAATTGAAGAGCAGTGGTCCGGTGCTGTCGATCTGACGCGGCCAAAGAAAGGCATTTCAAATCAGTTCAGCTTTGTTGCCCAACGTATTGATGAAATCATGTCAAATCAGAACAATTATAATGATGCAATTACTTCTGCCGATGCTTCGAATATTGACGATGATCATCGACTTTTCGAGGAGAAGTCATTCGGTGCCGGTCATTTCCATGGTGACATGGCTGTGCACGTGCATCGCTCTAGCAATCGAACCGAAATTATAGATCGAAGCTACTTAAATCGAACAAGTTCTGAGGATATAAAATTGGGAAAATTTCTATGCTGACAGTCACGCGAACACCGCTGCGTATTAGCTTGTTCGGCGGCGGCACCGATTATCCGGAGTACTTCGAGCGCGCGCCCGGCGCAGTCGTCGGCGCAGCGATTGATAAATACATCATCATCGCAGCGCTCGATTTGATTGGCTGTCAAGATTACAATTATAGATTAAGTTATTCCCGCGTTGAGCATTGCAACACTATTTATGAAATCGAACATCCGGTCGTTCGGGAGGTGCTTAAGCATTTCGACGTGACTCGCAGGCTTGATATGAGCATCATCTCCGATTTGCCTGCGGCGGGCAGCGGATTGGGCTCTTCTTCGGCTTTCACAGTTGGCTTCTTGCGTACGATCTACGCGATATTGAATCAAAAGCCTACGAAGATCGAATTGTCGAAGAAGGCAATCGAAGTCGAACGTGAAATCCTGCGCGAGAACGTTGGTGTCCAGGATCAGCTCCACGCAGCCTTCGGCGGGATCAACCGATTTGATTTCAGCGGTTCCGCGATCCGCATCTCCCCCGTTCAGATGAGTTCTGCGGCCACACAACAGCTTAACGCGTCGATGGTGCTGGTCCATACGGGCATCGCGCGGCGCGCGACGACCACGGTCGCCGCCCAGATCGCCGTGACGCGCGCGCGCGCGATCGACAAGGAATTGTCCGAACTCTACCGTCTCGTCGAGGAATGCGTCTCGCTGCTGGAGGCGGGGACGAGCGGCTGGCTCACGCAGCTCGGCGATATGCTCTCCGCCTCGTGGCGCATCAAGCGGACCCTGTCGCGTGAGGTCTCGAATGCGGTGCTCGACGATCTGTTCGAGGCGATCATCGCGTCGGGGGCCTACGGGGCGAAGCTGTGCGGCGCGGGCGGGGGCGGTTTCTTCCTCGCCCTCATCGATCCGGACCGGCTTCCGGCTCTGACCGAACGGGTGGCGCCGCTATCCGTCGTTCCGATCGGCATCGATGTCGACGGGTCGACCCTGATCTATCGCCAGACCCGCTGAGCGGCGCCCGCCCATCATTCCAGCCCGGCCGCAGGCGGCCCGACGGCTCATCGCGACGAGAGGCAACGATGCGAATTCTGATCACCGGCGGCGCCGGCTATATCGGGACGATCCTGGTGCCGATGCTCCTGGAGCGCGGGCATCACGTCACGGTTCTCGACACGTTCAAGTCCGGAGGGCCGGACCTGTCCTCGGCCTGCCAGTACGATACGTTCGAGCCGATCAAGGGCGACGCCCGCGATACGCGCATCCTCGACGACCTGATCCCGAAGCACGACGTGCTCATCCCCCTCGCGGCCCTGGTCGGCGCACCCCTGTGCAAGGAGGACGCGATCGGCGCCACGACCCTGAACCGCGATGCCGTGATCGCCCTGGTCCAGCGCGCGGGCGGGGAGCAGAGGATCGTCTACCCGACGACCAATTCGGGCTACGGCGTCGGCGAGGCCGGCAAGTTCTGCACCGAGGAATCACTCCTGCGGCCGATCTCGCTCTACGGCACCACCAAGGTCGAGGCCGAGACGGCCGTGCTCGACAGCGGGCGCGGCGTCAGCCTGCGGCTCGCGACGGTGTTCGGCATGGCGCCGCGCATGCGCCTCGACCTCCTCGTCAACGATTTCACCCACCGGGCCGTGACCGACCGGGCGCTCCTGGTCTTCGAGGGCCACTTCAAGCGCAACTACATCCACATCCGCGACGTGGCCAAAGGCTTCATCCACGCGATCGACAATTACGACCGGATGCGTGGCGAGGCGTACAATCTCGGCCTGTCGAGCGCCAACCTGTCGAAGCTGGAACTCTGCGCGCGCATCAAGGCGCACGTCCCGAATTTCGTTTATGTCGAGGCCCCGATCGGCGAGGATCCGGACAAGCGCGACTACATCGTGTCCAATGCGAAGCTGGAGGCGACCGGCTGGTTCCCCGACTTCGACCTCGACCGGGGGATCAAGGAGCTGATCAAGGGCTTCCGGATGATCCGCAATTCGCGGTTCGCCAACGTCTGATCCGGACGCCTCCAGCCCAGCAGCGATCACCCCGCCGGACGGCCCGACAGGTCGGCCGGCGCGGGCACGGACCGAGGTGCTCATGAGCGCGATCGTCGATTTCCTCACGCAGACCCGCGACACCTTCCAGGCGGCCCTCGACGATCCCCGCTTCCAGGCGACCCTCGCCGAGATCGCCGACGTGGTGACCGCATCCCTGCGCGGCGGCGGCAAGCTCCTGACGATCGGCAATGGCGGGAGCGCCGGCGACGCGCAGCACATCGCGGGCGAGTTCGTCTCGCGGCTCAATTACGATCGGGCGCCCGCCGCCGCCCTGGCGCTGACCACGGACACCTCGGTGATCACCGCGATCGGCAACGATTACGGGTACGAGCACGTGTTCGCGCGGCAGGTGCTCGCCCTCGGGCGGCCGGGCGACGTCCTGCTCGCCCTCTCCACCTCCGGGCGCTCGCCGAGCGTGCTGAAGGCGATGGATGCGGCGCGGGCGCTGGGCGTGCGGGTCGTCGCGTTCACGGGCGCGACGGGCGGAGCGATGCCGGAACGGGCGGATCTGTGCCTGTACGCGCCGTCGGACGCGACGCCCCTGATCCAGCAGGTCCACATCACCGCCGCGCACATCGTGTGCGGCCTCGTCGAGGAAAGCCTGTTCCCCCGCGGGACGGCGGCGTGAAGGGCGGCCCGTGACCGAGAGACCGAGAGGCGCCGGCAGCCCCGTCCGGCAGGCCATGATCCTGTGCGGCGGATTCGGCACCCGCCTGGGCGCGCTGACGTCGGCGATGCCCAAGCCGCTGCTGCCCGTGGCGGGCGAGCCGTTCTTGGACGTCCTGCTGTTCGAGCTCGGCCGCCACGGCTTCACCGACATCGTGCTGCTGGCCTCGTTCCACAGCGAGAAGATCCGCGCCTACGCCGCCGACAACGCGGTCGCGCGACGCTTCGGCATGACGCTGCGGGTCTCGATCGAGCCGGAGCAGGCTGGGACCGGCGGCGCCGTCGTGCACGCCCTCCCCGAGGCGGACGAGACCTTCCTCCTGCTGAACGGCGACTCGTGGTTCGACGTCAACCTGCTGGCCCTGCCCGCCCTGGCGGCGCGTCATCCGGAGGCGGCGATGGTCCTGTCGCTCCGCCGGGTGCCGGACGCGGCACGCTACGGCGTCGCGCTCCTCGACGGCGTGCGGATCACCGCCTTCCTCGAGCGGCCGCCCGAGCCGGGCCCCGGTCTCGTCAATGCCGGCGTCTATCTGGTGTGCCGCGACGCCTTGAAGGGCTTCCCGCCGGCCTGCTCGCTGGAACGGGACGTCCTGCCCGCTTTGGTCGCCGAGGGCCGCGTCGTGGGCGAGGCCTACGACGGTTACTTTCTCGATATCGGCGTGCCCGAGAGCTACGACCGCGCTCAGGTGGAGATCCCGGCCCGCCGGACGAGACCGGCCGCCTTCCTCGACCGGGACGGGGTCCTCAATCACGACCACGGCTATGTCGGTTCCGTGGACCGGTTCCACTGGATGGAGGGCGCGCGTGATGCGGTCCGCGCGCTGAACGACGCCGGCTTCTTCGTGTTCGTCGTCACGAACCAAGCGGGGGTCGCCCGCGGCTTCTACACCGAGGCCGATGTCGCCCGTCTGACGGCCTGGATGCGGGACGACCTGCGCGCGGCGGGCGCGCATATCGATGATCTCCGGTACTGCCCCTATCATCCGGACGGGACGGTGGAGGCCTACAGGGCGGTCCACGGCTGGCGGAAGCCCGAACCCGGCATGATCCTCGACCTGATGGACCAGTGGGACATCGACCGCGCGCGCAGCTTCCTGATCGGCGATCAGCAAACCGATCTCGCCGCCGGCCGGGCGGCGGGGCTCGCCGTGCATCACTTCCGGTCGGACGACCTGCTCGCCTTCCTGCGCGAGGCCGCGCTGACGGGCTAGGAGACGGCAACACGTGTGAGGGATTGTCGAGACGCGCGTCGCCGCGCGGCGGGTTCAGTCGTGGGACTGGATCGAGAGCTCCGCCTCGGCCGCCTCACGCATGGCGCGGTCCCAGTCGAGCCGGCGCTTGGGCGGCGTCTCGCGCTCGGCGTCCGCGGCCTTCCGATCTCGCGGAGCGACGATCTTGATGTCGTACTCGGGCACGCTTCAATCCGCTCTTTAACCTGCGATTAATCGTATTGGCGGAACGCGCGGGCCTTGTCAGCGGTTCGATCGCTCGATCCACAATCCGGTGACGCTCCTCATCCGCAGCCGGACAGACCGATCAGGATCATGGCGGCATGCACGGCTCCGACGATGGAGCCCGACTGGGCGAGCCGCAGAGCCTCGGCCCGCGGCACGCGCATCACCGCGATGTCTTCGCCGGGATCCGGACGCGCCGGCCCGGCCGCAATCACGCGGGCGCGGACGAGATGCATGCGGTTGGCGTAGCGGGCCGGATCCGCGTTGAGGGTGACCACGCGTTCGGCATCGGCAAAGGTGTAGCCGGTTTCCTCGCGCATCTCGCGCTCGGCGGCCGCGAGGATATCCGTGTCGCCGGGGTCGATGGCCCCGCCCGGAAGCTCCAGGCTCGGGCTCCCATAGGCGTGCCGGTATTGGCGTACGAGGATGACGTGATCGGCTGCGTCGATGCCCAGCACGAGGGCGATGTCCGCGGTCTCGAGCACGTAATAGGGATCGAGGACGTGGCCCGACGGTGTAACGCAGTCGTCGGCACGGAGTCTGAGCCATCGATCCTTCACGATGTAGTGCGACTTGCGTATCGTCCACGCGGTTTCGGGCATGATTGTTTCCAAATCGAAGATATTGGTAGTGTTTTCGGCGGAGATGCGCTGAACAGCGCGATGGTGCGGGCGGTATGGATCGGGTCGAATCCAGTGGTCCTGCCCTGTCGTCGATCCGGGCCGGAGCGATCGTTGCGCCCCTCCAGCTCAGCCGGTAAGCGTCTCGGGCACGTAGAGTCTCGCGCCGCGGATGTCATAGGTCGTACGATGACGGGAACGAAACTCGCCATGGCATGCCGCGTCTGCGATGGACGCGATGTCGAGCTGTTCCTCGACCTCACCGACCAGCCGCATTGCAACCGCCTGATCCCGCCGGACCTCGTCGACCGGCGCGAGCCGCATTTCCCCCTGCGCGCCGGCTTCTGCCACGACTGCACGCTCGTCCAGATCGATCACACGATCCCGAAGGAGAGCATGTTCAGCGACTACCCCTACGTCTCGGGCACGACGAAGACGCTGGTGGAGCATTTCCGCCAGACGGCGGCCCGGCTCGTGGCGCGGTATGGCCTCGGGCCGCAGGACCTCGTCGTCGATATCGGCAGCAACGACGGCACGTGGCTGCGGCAGTACGAGCCCTTCGGCCTGCGCCGCTGCGGCGTCGAGCCCGCCGCCAACGTCGTGGAACTGGCCCGCGCCGCCGGCGTGCCGACCTTGAACCGCTTCTTCAACGAAGAGACCGCCGAGATCGTCCGCGCGCAGGACGGGCCAGCGAGCCTGATCACCGCCGCCGGCGTCTTCTTCCACCTGGAGGAACTGCACAGCGTCGTGAAGGGCATCGTCACGCTGCTCAAGCCGGACGGCGTCTTCGTCGTGCAGGCGATCTACCTGGGCGGCATGATCGAGAACACCGCCTTCGATCAGATCTACCACGAGCACCTGTGCTACTACACGCTCCGCTCCCTGGAGCAGCTGTTCGCGCGCCACGGCCTGGAGGTCTTCGACGTCAGCGTGGTGCCGGTCCACGGCGGCTCCCTCGAGGCGCATGTCGGCTTCCCCGGCGCCCACCCGGTCAGCGACGCGGTCAAGCGCATGCGCGCCGACGAGGAGGCCCGCGGCTATGGCACATTCGAGACCTATGTCGGCTTCGCCGAGAACGTCCGGCGCCTGCAGGCGGCGCTGCTCGATCTGCTGGAGCGCATGAACGCCGAGGGGAAGACGGTCCACGCCTACGGCGCCCCGGCCAAGGGCGCGACGCTGCTCAACGCCTTCGGCATCGGCCCGCGGCTGGTTCAATATGCGGCCGAGAAGAATCCGCTGAAGTTCGGCCGCCTGATCCCCGGCGCCCGCATCCCGATCGTCGAGGAGGGCAGCGTGCCCGCGCCCGACGCCTATCTGGTGCTCGCCTGGAACTTCATCGACGAGTTCCTGGCGCGCGAGCGCCGCTACCTCGAGAACGGCGGCGCCTTCATCGTTCCGGTGCCGGACCTCAAGGTGATCACCGCCGCCGACCTGCCGGCAGCCTGAGCGTGGCCGCCCTCCCCTCAGCCCCCTTGCCCGAGGCCGTCGTCGTCGTCGGTGCGACCGGGTTCGTCGGCCGCAACCTCGTCGCGCATCTCGCCGGCCGCGTGCCGCGGCTGATCGCGGTCAGCCCCTCCGGCCAGGCGGTCCCGGGGGCGACCGAGGCCGCGCGCTTCGACGCCCTCGAGGCGCTCTCGGTCCCCGCCGACGCGATCGTCGTTAACGTCGCCGCGCAGCGCTACGACGCCGACAAGTTCGAGACGGCGCAGAGCGACCTGCTCACCGGCAACGCCGAGATCGCCAACCGCCTCTACCGGTTCTGCCTGACGAAGGGCATCCGCGAGGTGCGCGCGGCCTCGAGCGTCGCGGTCTACCCGGCAGCCTGCGATCCCCTCGACGACGCGCGGCCGGTCGACCTCAACGCGCCGCCCAATCCGAACGAGGCCTTCTACGCGTGGTCGAAGCGCTGGTCCGAGGTGGTCGCCGACCTGCACGCCGAGCGCTACGGGATCCACACGATCAGCTTCCGCCTGAGCAACCCCTACGGTCCCCACGACTCGAGGGATCCGCGCAAGGCGCATGTCCTGCCGGCCTTCGTGATGCGCGCGCTGGCCCCGGGCGAGCGCTTCACGATCAAGGGCAACCCGCTGGTCGAGCGCGACTTCATCTACGTCGGCGACGTCGTCGACGCGTTCGCTCGGTCGCTCGCGATCCGGGAGACGAGCGACGCGCTCAACCTCTGCCGCGGCGAGACCACGACCCTGCTCGACCTCGCCCGCACCATCCTGGAGGTGGCGGGAGAGGACCGGCCCGTCCACGCCCCCGACACGACGACCCACGGCGTCCTCGCCCGCCGTTCGACCAACCAGCGGCTGCGCGAGCGCTTCGGAATGTCGACCTTCACGGGGCTCGCGGACGGGCTGCGGCCGACGATCGCGTGGTATCGCCAGGAGTACCGCCATGCCGGGGCCTGAGCGCGACATCGTCATCGGGGCGGACGGCTTCCTCGGGCGCAACCTCGTGCCGCGGCTCCGGGCCGAGGGCCGCGAGGTCGTCGAGATCGGCCGCGCGGCGGGCGACCTGTCCGACTGGGCCAATGTCGAGCGGGCGTTGCGCGACGCCCCCCCGGCCGGCCGCATCTTCCACGTGGTGACCCGCCAGCGGACCGGCGCGATTCAGTACGACATCCAGGGCGAGCTCCTGGCGATCAACGCCCGGATCCACCTGAACGTCCTCGAGGCGTGGCGCCTGTACCAGCCGCAGGCCAAGCTCGTCTCCACGGGCTCGTCCTGCACCTATCCGGAATCGGCCGAGCCCCTCCCCGAGGCGCGCTTCGGACAGGGACCGACCCATCCCTCCGTGATCGGCTACGGGCTCGCCAAGCAGGTCCTGGCGACGGGCTCGGCGGCCTACGCGCACCAATACGGGTTGAGCTTCCTGCACTGCGTGCTGGCGACCCTGTACGGTCCGCACGACAACACGGCCTCCGATCGCAGCCACTTCGTCGGCGCCCTCCTCGACCGGGCCGTGCGGGAGAAGGCAGCGGGCGCGCAGGCCTTCGAGGTCTGGGGCAACCTGCAGACCGTCCGCGAGGTGCTATACGTTGACGACCAGATCGACGCGATCCTCGCGGCCGACCGGGCGTTCGAGAACGAGATCCTCAACTGCGGCGCCAACACCCCCATCACCGTCGAGGCAGTAGCGCGGGCGGCCCTGGTCGCCCTCGACTGGTCCGTCCCCCTCGTGAGCCCGCCCGGCTCGTTCCAGGGTGCGGCCTACAAGATGCTCGACTCGACGCGGTTCCTGGGCCGGGTCGGCTGGCAGCCGCGCATCGATCTCGAGGCGGGCCTGCGCAGGCTCGTCGCGGCGGAGTACGCCGAGCACTGACAAGCCGCATTCGGGACTGGACTTGCTTGGCTGGAGCAAGTCCACTTCGCCGTGCGTTCGAGCTATGTGCCGACGGGCAGGAGTGCCCTCTACAACGAGACGAGTCTGGCAGTTTGATCCTCCAGGCTCCGGCCGGTGATCGCGTAGGCTTCCTCGAAGCTACATCCCACCATAAGGCAACGCGAGGGAGCGGTTCCGGATGTCGCGCGAGATTGGTGCCCGCCCGAGCGCTCCGTAGCAAGCGCACCGACATTCGGTGCAGCCATCGCTCTTGCGACGTTCGTTGCTAGCCTTCCGAGACCTGCAGGCGAGCGAGCATAGCCATGACGGTAGCGGATTCAGTACGAGCTTGGTCGGCCAATGTCCGATGGGACCGGGAGATACGGCGCGCCGCCCGCTTTGTGGCCTGGGCCCTAGCGGATCGCTCTGAGTTTGGCCGAGCGGGTTGCCGGGCGACGGATGCGGAAATCGCCGCCGAACTGGGGGTGGCGGAGAACACCGTCAAGAATGCGATATTGCAGCTGCGGTCGCGCGGTCACATCGATTGGACGTGGCGTACGAGCCGCGGACAGGACATTCGAACCCTTTTTCCTGTCCTCGCCACAGACCAGCTATCGACACCGCGTGTCACTATGGACCCAGCACCGATTGTCGGTGCAGACACCGATCCGGAGCATACCTCATGCGAGTCGCTGAATTGCGAACTCAAGGAGGTCGCAATGACGGCGCCAGCGACAATCAATATCGTCCAGGACATTCCAATTCTTGAACCGAGCCTCACCAAAGAGCGGCTATCGCTACCGCATGCCGCTATAGGCCTAGCACCGAGAGTCGGTGCGGATACCGATCCGGAACCTGCCTCATGCGAGCCGCTGAATGGCG
>NZ_FPBW01000003.1:0-353278 GCF_900116795.1 Methylobacterium sp. UNCCL125
GCTTATTCCCGCGGTTCGCCCGTCGGGTCAAGTGTGTGGCTGGCACGTCATATCCAGCGCGCCGGCCACTCGCGTAGGTTGATCGCCGCGACGAGGGGACGACGATGCGGTTGAGAACGGTTTGTGCGCTAGCAGGGCTGCTGGCGCTCGGCGGCTGCATCCAGTCCGTGACGATCCCGGCCCAGATGACCGCGCTGAAGGACGCCTGTCACGGCAAAGATCGGCCAATGGCGGGTGCGGGCGACTTATCGGTCTGGCGCTGCGGCGAGGGCGATAAGGCGAAATATGCCGTCTACAGGGGCGACGTCTTGGTGAAGGAGGCGAACGAGCTGGAGGCGTCCCAGGTCGCAGGTGGCCTTTCGTGTCTCTCCCGAGGGTTCAAAGCCAAGACACCCGAGTTCGAGGCGTGCGCTGCTAACGTCCAACAAGTCGCCTTGTCGGCGACAGGAAACTTGCGGGACCGTGAGAACGCCGAGGCCGCAGCGCGCCGTGAGCGAGCTGCTGATGCGCTGATCGCTGCTGGGGCATCGCTCCAAGCGACGCAGCCACAGACCGTAAACGTGCAGGCGAACTGCACCTCGATGCGAACCGGCACCATGGTGAGCACGTCCTGTAACTGATCCGTGCTATCGTCGCGTCATGCGACCGACCCGCACCCAGGTAGTCCTCTGCTGGCTGCTCTTCACCGCCGTGATGGCCGGCCTCTCGTGGTTGCTGCACGCCTACGTGCCGCCGATCATGACCAGCATGCAGGACGCGATCGGCGTCGGGACGCTCGGCATCCTGATGCTGCTCGGATGGCTGGTGCTCGCCTTCTTCGGGTACCGCCCCCTACTGCGTAATTGGCTGGCGCGCCGGCGCTGCACCCGCATTCGCCAGCGATAGCAGCCGGCTCGTGAACAGCTCGGCGTTCTTGCTGCCGGGCGGGGACTTCGCCAGCGCCCGCAGGTCCGGGAGCGCCTTCGGGTCAAACATCAGTCGCGCCACGGCCTCGCCCGAGTTCAGCATCCGCGCCCGCATCATGGCGTCGCCGATCCCGTGCTTCGCGCCGACGGCCAGACCGGCGATGCCGCCCTTCACGCCGCCGGCCGCTGCACCTGCCACCATGCCGGTGACCGCGTCTGAGACGGCCTGCCCGACGTGGGTCTTGCCGGACTGGAATTCCTTCTGGATGGCGTGGTTGAACGCCGTGTCCGAGCCCTTCGCCGGCCGGTAGCCGGTCGCCTCCAAGGTCGTCAGGAGCCGGTCGAGGCCGCCCCACCGCGTCTCACCCTCTGGCAGCGCGCGGATCACCGCTTCGAGGTTATGGCGCTGCTGCGCGTTGCCCCGGATCGCCGAGGCGAAGCCAGCGCCGCCGTACTGCGAGGCGATCCCCTTCGACTGCTGCGTCGCTTCGTTGAACACGGTCTCCAAGTAGGTCCTGGCGAGGCTCTGGGCGGCCCGGGCATCGTTGCGGGCCAGCGCCTGCATCGCGCTCGCCACCTCGACATGGCTGCCCGGCCCGGGGTTCGGCGCGAACAGGGCGCGGGTCGCGGCGGCCACGTCCGGACGCTGGGCGGTCTGCCCGAGCGGCGAAGCCTCGATCCGGGCCATGCCCTCGCGGGCCATCGTTAACCGCGACAGCCGGTCTCGCACCTCGGGGAGGGCGTCGAGGACGTCGGCATGCTCGCGCATCGCCGCCCGCAGCGTATCCGCCGAGAGGTCGCCGTTCCCGCCGGTGGCCCGGTCGAGGATCTGCGTCTCAACGTGGCGGCCGAGGGCTTGGCGCGCGTTCGGCGCCGGCTGGGCCAGCATTTCGCGCGCGGCGGACGGCTGGCCGACGATGCCCGGCACCTGCTCGGCCGGCGTCGCCATGCGGCCGGTGAGATCGTCCCGCCGGACCACGCGGCCGAGCGGGTTGTTGCCGGTGAACGGCTCCAGCGGGGCCGAGTTGGCGGCGAAGTTCGCGTCGGCCGTCGCCACCTCCGGCACGCTCTTCAACTGCGCGTCGAGCGCCGAGCGCGTGGCTTGGAGGTCGCGCACCTTCGTGGCGTCGCCGATGTCCTGCGCGGCGCGGATGCTGAAGTCGAGCCGCTCGCGGGCGTGCAGCAGGCCGGCAACGCTCATGTCGAGGTCGCCGCCGGGCTCGCGCAGGTCGCGGCCGGCCGCCGTTAGGGCGCCCCGCACATCACCCTTCGCCGTGCGACCCTGCTCCGCGACGGCGGCCAGCGCCGGGCGCGGGTCGACCTGCCCGAACCGGACGTCGGGGATCTCCTCCGTCACCGTCGGCGTCTTCACGAGAGGCCCGGGCTGCTCCCGCATCGCGTTCACGGTGCGCTCGAACGCGTCGAGGGGCTCCGCGGTCTCCCCGCGCATCAGGGCACCGAGGGTCCGCGACCGGAGATCGGGGTGGACGCTGGCGGGGTCGATGCCGACGGCGCGCAGGTCGCCGTTCAGCCGGGTCTCCGCCTGCGAGAGGGCGGCGGCATACTCGTCCCCGAGCTGCCCTGCGGTCGGACCGGAACCCATCGCCCGGCTGGAGCCGAGCGGGTACGAGGGGACGCCACGCTGCTCGTTCTGGAGCTTGCGCAGCAGCTCGGACGAGATGTCCCGCGCCATGCCGCCGTCGGCGTCGGGGCGGAAGTAGCCCTCCTCGATCAGCCGCTCGCGCCAGAAGTTGTCGATCGACTTCCCGCCCGGACGCGCCACGTTGCCGAGCCCGGGGATGCCGAACTTGTGCAGGTCGGTGGCCAGCACGTCGCCCTCGAGCGGCAGGCCGCCGTTCTGGGCGATGAACCGCCCGAGGCTGACCGGGCCGGCCTCTTGGATGGCGCCGTCGGCACGGCCCGGGGGCGGCCCGAGCGGCGCGGGCGCGCCATCCGCGAACTGCGGACGGCTGTACTGCTGCGGCGTCACGATGGGCTCGCCGGGGCGCTCCACCGTGGTCGTGCGCTCGATGCCGACCGTCTCCGGCGCGGCGCGGGCGGCGCGATAATCGATGTCCGCCTGCGCGGCTCGGCGGGCCTCTAGGCCATCGGCCACACCGCGGAGCTCGCCCTGGATGGTCCGACCAGCCTGCTCCGGAGTGATCCGGGGGCCGGTCGCCGCGCGCGCCTGGGACAGCGCCGTACCCTCCGGCGTCTGCATCACGCCCTGGCGCGCCGCGGTCTGGACGTCAAAGCCGAGACCGGTCGGGCTCGCGGGCTCGGCGCCGATGCGGTCGAACAGGGCGCGGCCGGCGTTGTCGACCTGCGCCGGACGGGCCGCGTAGAACTCACCCGCGATCCGGCTGCCCTCGCCGCCCGAGTTCGCCGCCACGCGGGCGAGCTGCGAGGCTCGCACCGCCTTGCCGCCGGTGGCCGCGTTCAGCGCCTCGTCCACCGACAAGGCGACCGGGCCGCCCGGGCTGTTCATCGCGCCATCGCGCAGCGACTGCGCCGCGGCCAGCTCGGATTCCGTGAGGCCGTGGGTCGCCTCGCGCAGGAGGTGCTCGCCCGGGTTGCCGCCCTTGATCGCGCGCACGACCCGGCCGACGCCGATGCCGATCGCCGGACCGGCCGCTCCGAGCCCGCCGCCGATCGCGGCGCCCTGCTCAATCGCGCCGAGGTCGCCACCGGACCGGACCGCCGCATCCGCCGCTCCGAGGCCGGAGCCGGAGACTGCGGAGGCTGCCATCCGTACGGGCAGCGCGGCGCCGGAGATCCCGAACGCCGCGGGCGCGGCCGCCATCAAAGGCAGGGCGCCGACAACGCCACCACCGACTTCGCCGGCACCGGCCGCGATCGGATGCTCGGCTGCCGTGCGCTCGCCGAAGCGTTCGACGGTCGCCAGCTCGTCGGAGAAGCGCGTGTCGTTCTTCAGCGCGCGGATGCCGGCGGCGGCGCGGTTCGCGCCCGCGAGCAGGTACGGGCCTACGACGGGAATGCCGTCGATCAGCCCACGGCCGACCGCGGCCGAGGCGTCACCCGGCTCGCCTGCGGTCGGAGCGTCCGAGAAGCCGCGGTGCAGCTTCAGCAGGTCCGCATCCGACAAGCCGGCGAGATCGGCCTTCGGCGCGGCGCCGGACGTCGCCTGAGGCGCAGGCGCGCTCTGGTAGAGGCGCTGCAGCTCGTCGTCGGAGATCTTCGAGAGATCCATCAGCGCATCATCCCGCGGCGGCGCATTTCGGCCTCGACCGCCGTGCGATCAGGGGCGGCCGGACGGTACTGGTAGATCTCGGGCTGCTCCACCTTGAAGAAGCCCGCGCGCTGCGCCGTCTCCGGCGTCGCGAACCGATCCACGCTCGCGTTGTGGTGGGCGATCGTGTTCTTGGCGAGGATCTCCTGCGCCTCGATGCCGGCGCGCAGGGCCGCCTCGACGCTGGACCGGTCACCCGACGAGATGGTCTTGCCGAGCTGGAGATCCATGTTGGTCGTGTGGCCGGACTGCGAGATGGCCTTCGCCAGCTCGGCGCTCTTCTGGGTCGCCGCCTGGTCGAAGAGCTGCGAGTTCGTCACGTAGCTGTCCGGGATGCCCAGGACCTGCGCGGTGATCGCCCGTGCCTGCGTCCGCCAATCGGCGCCGGCGCCCGCCACGATGCCCCGGTCGAGCGCCTCCTTCTGCCGGTTGATGGCGGCGATGGTGCCGATCGCGCCCTCGGCCTTCGCCCGGCTCTCGGTGATCGCCTTCACGGCGGCCTGATCCAGCTCGGCGTTGGCCTTCTGCGGAAGCTGGTTCGTGCCCTGCGTGAGGGCGACGTGCGGCATGCCCTTCTCGTCGTACGCACCAGGAGTCCCCGCGGGGGTGCCCGGGGGCGGCTCGATCATCCGACCGTCGGCGCCCATCGTGCCCCAGACCCGCGCGCCGCCCGTCGCCGGGGCGACCGGGGTCAGCGCGGACGGGCCATCGGTCTCGCCGATCCGGGACTTGTTCACGCCGACGATTGATCCGTCGGGGCGGGTGATGACCTGTACGTCATCCTTCGCGCCGGCCGCGGTGCCCTCGGCCTGCGCCTGCGCGCGGGCCTTCAGCGTCCCGAGGTCCTGCGGACCACCCGCCACCGGCACGAGGCCGGTCGACGTCCGGACGTAGCCCTCCGGCGCGCCGTAGTTCCCCGAGAGGAAGCTCTTCACGAAATCGGGGTTGCCGGCGAGCGCGACGGCGTCCTCGGCGGATGTGCCGGGCAGCTTCGTCATGATGGCGCGGGCCGTCAGGTTCTGGACGCCCTGCTCCTGCTGCGCCTTCCGGGCCTTCAGACCGAACTCGGCCTGCGCCAGCGCGGAGGCGGCGCGCTTCCCCTCGTTGTCCTGGTAGGCCTTCAGCCCAGCCGCCGCGCCGCGGCCGAACCCGGGTGTCGACATCAGGCCGATCCCGAGGGACGTCAGCAGGTCGCCGCCGCCGTTCGCGTTGAGATTTCGCAGCCCGTCGCCGATCCGGTCCAGGAGCGACGGCTCTGCGGCGGGCATGCCTGCCGTCGGGGCGGCTGCGGCGGGGGGCGCGGTTGACCCGGTCGTCGCCGGAGCGGCGGGCGCCGGCAGACTGCCAAAAGTCAGCGGGCGCGCGGGCGCGGCGGCCGGCGCCTCATCATCACCACGAGGCGCGGGTGGCGCGCTGACCGGCAGAGCGGGCGCACGCGAGCCGACGAGGCTCGGCAGCGGCGACCGCTCCGGCTCCGCAGCCACGGGCGCCGACATCTGCGGCGGCAGCGCGCCGAACATGCGCAGCGGCGCGCGCGCGGGTGCCTCGGGCTCGACCGCCGGCGCAGCGGCGGCGACCTGCGGCTGCATGGTCGGGGCCGTCGGGGGCACGAAGCCGGTGAAGCCGGGCGGGATCGCCGCCGGGACGTCGTCGGCCGAGACATCGACCTGCGGCCGCGCCTGCTGCATCAGGCGGGCGATGTCGGCCGGGGAGAGGGCGCCGAACGGCGTGAGACCTGCGGACACGACGCGCTCCTACTTGCCCATGAACTTCGAGGCGGTGCCGGCGATGGCCAGCCCGCCGCCGAGCAGCTGCTGGAGCACGCCCGGCTGCGGGATCTTCTGCACCGACGTGCCGCTTGAGGAGCCGCCGAGGCCCGCGATCGGATCGACGATCCCGGCGTAGAGGCCGAGTTGCTTCCAGGGCGACGCCTGCTGGTCGGCGAACTGCTCCTGCGCGGCGTCGAGCTGCGCCTGGCGGTCCGCGTCGAGGGCGGCGCCAACACCGGCCAGGGTGAGCCCGGGCTGCTGGAGATTGGCGATGTTCGTCCCGACCATGCCGAGGCCCTGGAGCGCCGCGGCCCGGTCCGCCTGTGCGGCCGACAGCTTCAGTCCGGCGGTCTGGATGCCGTTCTGGATGTTCTGATTGTCGATGCCGGCCAGCGCGGTCGCGCCGCCGAGCGCCGTGGTGTTCGTCGAGTTGTAGAGGCCGGCCCCGGACAGGGCGAGGCCGGCGTTCGCCTGCTCGGCGTTGTTGATCGACCCGTAGAGCCCCTGCTGGAGGCTGGTGCGGGCGTTGCGCGAGCTATCGATCGCCGTGGCCGCCTGCATCTGGCGGGTGCGCTCGTTGTCATAGTCGGTGTAGCGAGCCTGGGTGCCGATCGCGCCGAGGGAGTCGGCGATCGTCGCCGCGTACCGGCCCGAGCCGCTGCGGCCGGCCGCACCCATGGACTGGGCGATCTTCGAGGCCGCCTCGCCCTGGCTCCGCCCGATCACCGCGTCGAGGTACGGGTTGGCGCCACCGAGGAACTTGCCGTCGGCGGCATCCTGCAGCGACTTCTCCGTCTGCGTCTGCCCGGACAGGCCGTTGAGCAGGCCGGTGTAGCCGTCGGTCGAGAGGTTATAGTCGCCCCGCGTGAGCGCTCGCGCCGTCGAGTAGGCGAGGTTGTTCGGGTCCGCCATCTGGTCGGCGAGCTGGCTCACCCGCGACGTGTCGATCTTCCCGATGCTGTCGAGGCCCGAGAGCGCGGCCTGGATGCCCGAGGTGCTTCCGCCATTCGACAGCAGCCCGGTCAGGAAGCTGTCGCCAGCCTTGGCCGCGCCCTGGCCGGCGTTGGCGTTGCCGGCGATGGTGTCGAGCGCGGCCAGCGAGGTGTCGCCTAGACCGGCATAGCGCGGGCCGGTGTAGACCTGCGAGCCGACGCCCGAGTTGTACGCCGCGGTCGCGCCGGCGAGCACGCCCTGGAGCGCAGGCTGTGCCGGCGCCCACGGGTCGTTGTTCTGCTGCTGGACCGTGGTCTGGGTCTTGGTGCCGCCGCCCATGTCAGGCCCCGATGCGCTTGGTGAAGTGGTGGCCGAGCTCGCAGGGCGCGGCGGTGTAGTCCGGCAGCACGCGGGCCCAGCCGCGGCGGCCGACGAACTCGACGGTGGTGCAGCCCAGCCGGGCAGCGCCGCGCTCGACAGCGGCGATCACCGAGCGCCACGGGCCCGCCGCGCGGCCGCCGAGGGAGAGGACCCAGCAGGACAGGCGCCCGCCGCGGTGCTGGCGAACCTGCGTCACGCCCGCCGCCACGAACCGGTCACCCTCGAAGATCCCGACGAGCTGGGCCTCGCCCGCGGCGCAGGACGCGAGCAGGCCGCCCACGGTCAAGTCGCAGCGGGGCAGCGCGCAGGCGGCGCCCAGGCATGCCTCGACGCGCTCGGCGAGGTCAGGCGCGAGCGGCATCGACAGGGGCTGGAGGCGCATTCAGGCCCGGCGCATCTCGAAGCGGAAGGTGCGGTCGGTCGCTGGGTTCAGATCGTGCCCGAGCGTGAAGCTGCGGCGGTCGGCCGAGACCAGCCACACGGTCGCCCTCGACGCGGATTCCGTGATCGGGACCCAGCGCGGCAGCGCGCCCGGGCCGCCGTTTTCGCAGGGCACGACGGTTCGCGAGACCCCGTTGGCCAGGGTGAAGGTGTTCGACGAGATCGCGTTGGTGGCGCCGCGGGCGAGGTCGTCGATCGCACGGCTGAAGAGCGACAGGTCCTTCTCGTTCCGACCGGGGACGTTCATCGCGAGCCCTCTGCCGTGGCATCCGGCTCGATCGCCGAGACGTAGGACCAGGTCGTGCCGGCCGGGATCCGCA
Source organism: Methylobacterium sp. UNCCL125 (assembly GCF_900116795.1). Taxonomy (NCBI): domain Bacteria; kingdom Pseudomonadati; phylum Pseudomonadota; class Alphaproteobacteria; order Hyphomicrobiales; family Methylobacteriaceae; genus Methylobacterium; species Methylobacterium sp. UNCCL125. The sequence continues at coordinate 8,000 of NZ_FPBW01000003.1, forward strand.
CCCGGGCGCGGTGGTACCGGCCCGACGCGCGCGCCGGCGCGAACCGTTCGACGGTCGGCGCGGACTCGCTGAGCCAGCGGACGGGGGTCGAGGCCCCAAGGCTCTCGCGCACGCCCAGGGTCAGGCGCCAGTCGTCGGCATCCGTGTCGACGCGGCCCGCGCGCACGAAGGCCCGGTTCGGCCGCGCCAGCATGGCGTCGGGGGTCTGCACCACCGCTTCGAGCGGCGCCCCGTCGAGCACGGCGAGCCGGTTGTCGGTCGTCATCACCGCGAGCAGCGTCGCGCCGCCCTGGTACATCGGGTCGTCGAGCGAGGGCTGGGCCGGATCGTCAATCGACCCCTCGATGCTGTCGACCGAGGTGTCCGGCGTCGCGGCCGACATGCCGAAGCGGATCGGGGTGTTGAGGAACGACCAGCGGTCGAGGAGCCAGTCGTACAGCAGCGCCTCGCCCAGCAGGGACGGGTCCGAGGCGTCGGTGCCGGCGAGCCGGTAGGCGAACAGGATGCGCTCGCCGGTCGGGTCGCGGAACGCCACCGTCATGCCGACCCGCTCCGGGTCGACGCGGCCCTGGAAGAACCGGTTCACCCGCTCGGCGCCGATCGGCTGCGACGGGCCGCCGCCGATCACCAGGGCGTAGAAGCCATCCCGGTCGAGGAAGAAGATGCGCGGGCCGACCTTGGCGATGCACCAGGGCGCCACCGCGCCGCGGTTCTCCTCGAGCACGGAGCAGTCGAAGATGTTCCCGGAATCCGGGCTCAGCGTCATGCGCCGGATCGCCCGCTCCTGGAAGATCACGCCGTACTCGCCGCCGGCGAAGCCGGTCACCGCGCCGCCGTCGGGGAGCTGCTGCTCGTCGGCCTCGTGACCGTCGAGGCCGAGGCCCCACTGCTCGATGTCGCCGCTGTCCGACCACCGCACCGACTGCGGGCTATCGGGCAGCCCAGCCAGCACGAGGAAGTCGCCGACGACGCCCATGTGCCGGGCCCGGGGCGGGTTGCCGCCGAGGTCCGCGAACGGTTGTGTGCCAGCCTGGACGACGTCGATCGTGATCTTCTGCACCGGGGTGCCGGCCGAGCAGGCCAGCAGCAGGGTGCCGTAGACAGCGAAGGACCAGTAGTCCCCCGGCGGCACGCTGTAGGAGGTGTTCGGGTTCGTCACCTCGTGCCACGCCTGATCCGTCGTCTTGTAGACGAACAGGCCCTTCGACGTGCCGGCGACGTAGATCGGGAAGTTGTAGGTCGGCGAGAACACCGCGATCGCGCCGCGGCACTCCGCCGGCAGGGCGAGCGACAGCGGTACCGGCGCCAGGACCGGCCCGTAGCCATCCGAGCGCGGCACCACGTTGGTCGCGACCGCCGAGACCGCGGCGTCGACCGAAGCCGTATCGGGCGCGAACGGCGCCAGCTTGATCGGATCGGGCACGGCTTAGTTCGGCGTGTCGCGGGCGGTGGCCTCGGCCTGATCCTCGGCCGTGCGGCGCGGGCGCCCGCCCGTCTTCTGGGAGTCGCCCTGGCCCATCAGCGCCTGGAGGAACGCCATGCCGTCGGCGAGCCACTTCTGGTTCCGGGCCTCGTCCTTCTGGAACCGGTAGGCCTCGGCCATGACGCCGTAGAGGTACAGCTCCGGCGCCTTGGTCAGGAGCCAGTTCGTCGGCGAGGCGGCCGAGAGCGCCGGGATCTGCCGGTAATAGGTCAGGGAGACCTTGCCTGGCTGGAGCGAACGGGTCTGCACCTGGTCGCCGAGCACGGTGAAGTACTGCGGGTCGCCGTTCGGCCGGAACCGGTGCCGAAACTCCGGGCTGTCCGGCTCGACGTAGCGCAGCATCTGCACGCGCGAGAGGTCGGCCGAGGACCACTGGAGCGCGATCCACTCCAGATAGTCGGCCGGGATCGCGTACCCGGGCGTGCCGTCGACCCCGAGCAGCCCGGCGGTGGCCATCATCTCCCGGGTGCGGAGCTGCCGGTTGAGCCACGCCTCCGTGACGCGCACGAAGTAGGGCAGGAACTCGGTCAGGTCGGTGCGCGCGAGGTAGTTCTCGAACGCGGCCGACAGGCTCGGGTAGTCCGTGATCTCGCTGGCCATGGGCGCCTCAGGGGGTCGGTTCGGTGGCGCGCATGCGCGAACGGCCCCAGCGCGCGTCGCGGTCGAGCGCGGTCAGGTCGGCCATGGCTGCCTCCAGCATGGCGCGCCACGTCGCGACACGGGCGTCGCGGCGCAGGAATGGCTCGGCCTCCAGGAGGGCGGCGTAGAGGTAGAGGTCGGGGTGCTTGGCCAGCAGCCAGTTCGACGGCCGGCGGTCGCTGAGCGGCGGGATGCCCTGCCGGTAGACGAGGTTCACCGAGCCGAACGAGGCCGGCCGCACCCGCAGGAAGGCGTTGTCGAGCCCGAACTGCCACGCGTCGGTGGAGTCCGGGATCTCCTCCAGCGAGATCGATCCGAGGATCGTGAACACGCCCGCCGCGAGACCGGTCCCGCCGTGGGGCAGGAGCGGGTCGTGGAACATCGACGCGAAGGCGTGGGGCGGCACGTACTCCAGCCGCTCGCCACAGGGGCCAGTGAGCGACCGCCACGCCCGGTAATCGTCCGGGAGCGGCGTGGCGCCGTCGACGAGCGCGAGCGACAGGGCCGTCTCGTTGTCCGCGAGGTTCAGCCGCCGGTCGAGGCGGACCTCGGCCAGACGGATGAACGTCGGGATCCGGGAGCGCAGGTCGGCGCGCTCGAGGTAATCCTCCAGCGTGCCAGTCAGGTCGTCGAGATCGTCGAAGCCGGCCATCGGATCAGATCCGGCCCGCGCGGGTGCGGAAGCGGGCGTGGTTGCTGTCGTTGAGCCAGCGCGACAGGTACGCGCGATCCTGCTGCACAATCGCCGGCGCCAGCCGGTTCGACCAGATGTGCATCGGGACGCGGGCGACGAGCGCCATGTCGCCGAACGGCCGGTTCAGGTTCTCGACCTGGAGCGCGGCATTCTCGGCGAGGATCTCGTCGACCGGCATCACCTCCCGGATCCGCAGCTTGCCGCCCTCATCGAGCGCCCAGACCTGCTTACCGGTCAGCGGATCGTGGTCGATCAGGCACCAGTCGCCGTCGAACACGAGGTCGGATTCCGCCACGACGGCGGAGGTCGCGGCGGACTGCATCAGGCGACCTTCGCGCGATCGCGGCGGCCGATGCCGGCCTCGACGACGTCCATGGCCTCGTCGACGCCCAGCTCGGCGCTCTCGCCGGCGCGGACGCGGTACTCCTGGTCCTCCGGCAGGTCGGCCGGACGCGGACCCTTCGGCCAGTAATCGCGCTCCATCACGACGAGGACGGTCGCGGCGGGGACGGCGGCGGGCTTGTCGGTCGGCTTGGGGGCCGGGTTCGGGTTCGGGTTCTCGGCCACGCTGGCCTCCGGGTTCGAGGGGGCAGAAACGCGAACGGGGCGCCGGTTAGGGCGCCCCGCTCAGGGTCGTGTCAGGCTGTCAGCCGAGGATCAGGTCAGGTCCTCGATCGTGCCGTGGGCGGCCTCGTTCGAGACCTCCAGCGTGTACTCCGTCAGGAGCATCCGCTTGGTCGCGTCGCCGGTCTGGGCCGGCTTCACGACCTGCATCGGACGCAGCCACGCGAGCTTCACCATGGAGGGGTCGATCATCAGCACGCGGTTGGCCACGAACTGACGGTTCGGCACCGCGGACAGCGGACCGAAGTCGCCGACGTAGACGTCCGCGGCGGCCACGATGGTCGCCGCCTTGTTGCCGGTGTCGCGGCGCTGCTGGGCGATGCCCGGGAAGGCCGAGAACTGGCGCTTGTAGGCGACCGGCATCATCAGCATCGAGGGATTGCCGCCGGCCGTGTAGCAGGACTGCTGGATGTCCTTCACCTGGCTCTCGGCGAAGGCCCGCGCCGTGCCGGCGGTCGGAGCGACCACCTGCCCGGTGCCCTGATTGAAGCCGCCGTTGGCGCCACCGGCACCGCGGGAGACGTTCGTCACGAGCCAGGACGGGAAGCCGCCGAGCTTGCGCGGGGTGTTGGTGCCCCCGTTCGAGGTGGAGCCGCCGGCGTTGGAGGCCTGCGCGGACAGGAGGATGGCCTCCTCGTCCTTTTTCAGCTCCTTGCCGGCCTTCAGGCTCTGGTACTTCACCTCGGACTTGCGGCCCGCCTTGTCGACGGCCTCCGCAGTGCCCGAGACGATGATCGGCTTGCGGCTGATCTGGCAGACGTTGCCGACGCGGATGGTGCCGGCGCGCTGGGTGTACGAGAACTCGTCACCTTCCAGCTGCGCGTTGGTCGTGTCGGCCGGCGCCAGGGCGTCGGTCTGCCACTCGTGCTTCACCGCCTTGGCCTTGCCGCGCCCGATGTTCGAGATGAACGGCGTGTCGGCCTTGGAGATGTTGTAGATCGCGTCCTGGAGGTCCTCGCGCTGGCCCTTCTGGACGTAGGTATCGAGGGTGCCCGCAACCTGGGTCATGATATCCTCGGAGAGATGATCCGCCGGCGCCCCTCAGGCGAACGGACGGCTCGGGTCAGGAGAAGAGGCTGTCGTCGAGGAGGTCGGCGGCGGCCTCGATGGACCCGTCGCGCTCGAGCCGAGCCCGCGCCGATGCGACCGCATCCGCACTCCGGGTGCCCGGGGCCTGCCGTGCGGCGGCCCGGATCGGAGGAGCGGCCTGCGCGCGCTGGACGGCGGCGGGCTTCTTCGCCTGCAGCTCTCGCCACTTCGCTGCATCGGACAGCACCAGGAGGGCCCGGTGATCCTGGATGCCCTGCACGTCCTGCGGGCTGAGCCCGTAGTGCGCGCCTGCGGCCTCGGCCCTCGCGAAGAAGGCCTTGTGCCCCTCGGGCGTCCGGAGTTCCGGAACCTTGGACTGGAGCGTCCGATACTCGTTGGCGATCGCGTCGCGCTGCGCCGTCTGGGCCTGCTCGTCCGCGGCCTGCCGCTCCTGCTCGGATCCGGCGTTAGCGGTCTTGCGTGCGTCGGCGAGCTTCTGGAGCTCGGCCATCGCGGCCTTGTAGGCGCGATCCTGCTGCATGTAGCCGACCACGTCCGTGTCGATCAGCGCGGGGTCCGGCTCCGGGGGGAGGTGGGCCTTCACGATGTCGGTGGCGAGGTCGAGGATCGAAGCGAGCTGCTGGCGGTCGTTCGTGACGGTGGTGCGCTCGGCCTGGAGGGCTTGGCGCTCGGCCGCCACCTCCTGGGTCTTGCGCGTGTAATCGGCCTGGCGGAGGTAGCCGTTCTGCACTTCCTGGAGGGGTATCGCCTTCCCGTCGATGACGACGGTCTGCGGTCCATCGGTGGTCGGCTCGGGCTGCTCGGGTTCGGCCGGCGGCTCCTCCTCGGTCGGCTCGGGGGGCAGATCGCCCTCCGGCTCTTCCTCGGTGGGAGCCTCTTCTGCGGCGGGCTCGGTGCCGCCCTCGGGGTGCTCCTCGGAGGAGTCCTCGGCCAGCTCGAACGCGTCGTCGGGAACAAGGTCCGCGGCTGCGGACATGTCGAGTTCACCAGTCTCGGCCGGGGCCGAGGTGTTGGCATCGCTCATCGGTCAACTTTCAGAGGTGGATGGCCCCGCCCTCAGGCGAAGGAGGGCCCGGGGCGGTCGCTCAGCGCGGCGTTGGTCACGATGGACTCGACGTGCCGGCGGACGGCTCTGACGGCCTGAATGAGGGCCGTGTGTTCGATCAGCGCGGCCGGGTCGGCCACGTTGGCGCGGGCGAGGGCGTCGACGGCACCGGCCTCGATCTCACCCAACGCCTCGACGAAGGTCTCGTCGGCGAGGAGGGCCTGCGCACGCAGCGCGCGGGACGCGGGATCGCGGTCGCTCATCCCTGCCTCGGAATGTCGGTCTGGGCCGGCGAGTGCATCCCGGCCAGGATCTCGGTGCCCTTGAGCTGCGCCTCGAGGCCCATCTCCTCGCGGCGCAGGGCAAAGTCGCGCTCCAGCCGGTCGCGCTCCAGCGCCTCCTCCGAGACCATGCGCTCGCGCTCGACCTGGATGTGCGCCTCGGCCCGGGTGCGGTCGCCCTCGACCTGCGCGGCGATCTTCTGCTGATTGCCCTGCACCTGGGCCTGGATCTTGGCGACCTCGGCCTGCGCGCGGGGATCCTGCTGCTGCGGACGGCTCGCCATCCACTTCGCGAAGTCTTCGTCCGACACGTCGGCGAAGTAGGTCTCCGGCGCCTTCAGCCCGGACGCCTCGACCATCTTGTGCAGGGTCTTCACGTACATCGAGGGCGTCACGACCGGGTTGTCCGGGCCGAGCGTCTGGATGATCTTCTCCTGCCGGGCCGCGACACCGGCCAGCATGGTGAGGTCTCGCTCGCGCGAGCCGGTGCCCATGCCGATGTTGACCTCGACGTCCATCGACGCGTTCCAGGCGCGCGGATCGAACTCCACCCACTGGTCGCGGAGGCGTATCGTCCGCGGCCGGTCCTGATTGCGCACGATGATGCGCAGGATTTTCGAGAACAGCTTCTTGACGCCGAGCTTCGCCATGTTGCGGGCGATCAGCTCGACGCGGGCGTAGCTGGCGTCGTGCTCCAGCTGCTCGGCCGTGGCAGTCTGCGGCTCCAGGGCAGTCGCGTCGAGCGAGGCGGTCGCGCCGGAGACGCCGGTGCGGCGCTGGGCGATGCCGTCCACCGCCTGGATCGCGACGAGGATCTTGTCGGCGATCTGCGGGGTGACGACGTCCCGGACCGCGCCGGCCTTCTTCACGCGGATCACGCCGCCGAAGGTCGGGTTCAGCACCTCGTCCGGGTTGATGATGTCGTCCTGGACCGCCTCACGCTGCGGGCGGTTCTGGGCGTACGTGTTGTCGAGGACGCCGCGCCAGAGCGAGGTCTTCACCCGCATCAGATCCATCACGTCGTCGGCGATGGAGCGGCCCATCCAGCGATGCGGGACCACCTGCGGGGTTAGGTCCGCGAACGGGCGATCGTCGCTCCACTCCTCGTTCTTGAGGAGCTTGCGCCCGCCCGCTCCGCCGGCCGTGACGACCTTCCGGGACTCCGCGATGCCGTCACCATCGCAGTCGGCGAAGACGTAGGCCTCGACGATATCGATCTCGGTGTTCGCGCCCGAGCCCTCGGCCCCGACACCGGCATCCTGCTCGCGGTCGACCGTCTCGGACGGGGCGCCGTCGGAGGCCGGCAGCGACCACACCAGATCGCGCTTGTACCCTTGCTTGAGCAGGTCGGACCGGGTCAGCTTCGTGCGGTGCCAGACGCACCGGGCCGTGTCGACCGACTTCCCCCGGCGCGAGATGCCGAAGTCTTCCGGCGGCACGTTCTCGATCACCAAGCGGCCGGACGAGGTGCGGCGGCGGATCTTCACATCGTGCAGCGGCAGCGGCACCGACTGGCCCGTGGCCGGATCCTGGACCATCTGCGGCCGCTCGGCGTAGCCGACCACCTCGACGTCGGGGTCGTCGAACAGGATCACCAGCTGCTCGTCGGATAGCCCGGTGAACTGCTCGGCCTCCGTCTCCGGCGTCGGATCCCAGTAGGCCTTCACGATGCCGTTGCGGACCTGGAGGGCATCCATGATCCAGGTGAGCAGGATCAGGTAGCCGTCGCAGTCGTTCGCCCAGACGTGGTTCACGTAGTCCGTGGCCTGGTCGGCGCTCTTCTCGTCGCCGGGGCGGGCCGGGCTGTAGACCGCGACGCGATCCGAGCCGTCGAACACCCGCATCAGGCCGGGCAGCATGGTCCCGATGATGTCGGACACGTCGCGCGACACGACCTGAGACCGGCCCGTCTCGGCCGGGAGGTCGCGCACGACGCCGTCGAAGTACTCCAGCGCGGTCTCGCGGTCGCCCTTGGTCGAGCTGGTGCGACTGCGGCGCTCGCCGTTCAGCGTGAGATCGTTCTCGAAGGAGATGCCGCCGGCAATCTCCTCGTCGATCAGGCGCAGCAGATCGTCGTCGCTGACCGCATCGGTGCGCGCCATCGAGGATCCTGCAGATTGTAGAGGGTGACAACGAGACGGGGCAGCGCCCGCACGTCTCGCGGCGATAGCTCTCTGACGGGGTTCGCCCGTCGGGTCAAGCGAAAGCGTTTACGAAGACGGCAGCACCACGATGCCGACCTGCATGCCCGACGCCGAGGTGGCGTTGAGGTTCAGCCCGAGCGTCGCTGCGGCCGTCAGCGCGGAGAGTGTCAGGTTCCCGCCCTGCTCGATCACGCACTTGATCGAAGCGGCAGTGGCCGACGAGGCCGTGATCCAGCACTTCGGGATCCCGGTGCCGGCGTAGACCGGGCCGAGCACGACCTGCACCGGAGCCGAGAGCGCGCCTTGCGCGGTCCAGTCGAAGGTCGCCGTGCCGCTCGCGTCGAGCGTGACCGTCTTCGAGCGCGTGATCCGCGGCTGCACCGCATCACCGCGGCGGAAGGTGAGCGCCGACCCGGGCGCGCCGCCGGGCTGCTCCATCGGGGGCGCCGCCGTGGCAGGCTGCGGGATCTGCGCCTGCACGGCCGAGAGGGCGCCCTGCGTCGCATAGGCGGACAGGTTCGGCGGCGTGCTGGTGGGGCCCGCCGCCAGGGCAGGACCACACGCAAGCAGGAGGGCAACAAGAACGCGCACGACTGCCTCAGTAGCTCATCACCGCCACGGAGCCGCCGGCCGCCGAGCACGCCACGAAGATCGCGGCCTTGGTCCGGCCGGCGTCGTCGAAGGTGAAGGCCTGCCCGACCGCGAGCGGGTAGCCGGTGCCGTAGGCGCCCGCGCTGGGCATGATCTCGCACGCCACCGAGCCGATGTTCGACACGGTGCGGCGGTTGGCCGGATCAGCGGCCGAGACCTGCACGCCGGTGGTACCGATGCCGGTGGTCCGAGCGACCGAGAACGAAGCCGAGCCGCCGGTCGTGATGCATAGCTTGCCGATCGCGTCGACGACGAAGCTGGTGCCGTCGCCGGACGTGAGTACCGGACCGGCGCAGCCGGAGAAGACGCGCGCCTGCTGCGCCTCGGCCGGGGCGGCGCAGGCGAGCGCGAGCACTCCGGCGAGAGCGAGGAATCGGGGCTTCATGACGAGGTCCTGTGCTGCGGATCAGGAGATCCAGGCCGTGCTCGGCGTGCCCCAGTCCTGAGGCTTGGTCTCGATCACCGGCTCGGCGAAGGTCAGGGCGACCGCGTCCCAGAGGTCCGGCGAGGGGATGCCCATCGAGCGCATCTTCTCCTTCGACCAGAGCTGGATGTACCCGCGGCTGTTGTGGCTGTAGCCGGTCGAGCAGGCATCGGCCTGCAGCTCGTCGTCGTCCGGCAGGTCGACGCCGGCCGGGTCCATCAGCCAGTCGAGCGAGTTGAGCCAGATCTCGGCGCGGCGGTTCAGCGGGCCGGGCAACTCCTCGTCCGTGGTCGGCGAGACCCGCGCGGGCTGGAGCGGCGCGCCGCCGAAGTTCACCGGCACGACGATGTTGCGCCCCTCGGGGCCGTACCCACGCTCGACGAGGATGTCGTAGACGCCCGCGCCGTAGCCGCCGGTCACGTCGATGAAGCACTTGATCGGGCCGTCCCGGTCGATGTGGCCGGCGACGTAGTTCGCGCTCTCCGGGATCGACAGGCCGGGCTTGCCGCCCGCCCACAGCACCTTGCGGCCGCGGCGCTTGGCCAGCGCGTGCCGGTCGCCGCCCTGGTGCGCCGGATCGTACCCGAAGACGAGGGGGCCCGAGGGCTGCACGGTGCGCTTGCGGGCGGCCACGACCAGCTTCGAGCTGATGAGGCCGTTCGTGTTCGCCATCTGGAAAGCCTCGGCCGCATTGGCAGGGTATTCCTGCCGGAACAGGGTCTCGCCCAGGTCCGCGATCTTCCGGCGCCGCCAGAACATCTGCTCCGCGTCGAGCCCATAGGCCTCCGCGTAATCGACCTCGGACTCGCCCTGCTCGTCCGGGTCCGGCGACAGGGTGAAGTCGGGCGGGGACGCCTTCCGGTACTCGTCCTGCCAGAACCAGGGCACGAAGATCGCCTGGAACTCGCTCTCCCCACGCTCGGCCTTGCGCCACTGCTGGTGGAAGTAGTTCCCGACCCCGTTGGCCGTACTCTCCAGGATCACCTCGGTGCCCGGCTCGTCGGCGATGGCCTGGAGGATGCCTGAGGCGTGGCTCTGCGCGTGCGGCCAGAACCCGACCTCGGAGCCGTGGAACAGCTGGAGCGTGTTGCCGCGCCCGACCGCCTTCGAGCCGGCCGTGCCGACCTTGTAGCCGCTGTCCAAGCGGTCGAAGAGCAGCTCCTTCGCGTTCGCTGCGCCGGCCGAGGGCCGCACCAGCGAGGGGCAGTGCTCGTGATAGCGCGAGACCATCTCGAACAGCGCGGCCGTGGAATCGTCCTGGTGCGTCAGGATGAAGGTCCGGACGCCGCGCTTGTGGGTCGTGCGCCAGAAGAACCGGCCGCCGATGTAGGTCGAGGCGCCCTGCTGCCGCCCCTTCAGGATCAGCGCACGGACGCTCCCCGACGTGCGGAGCTGATCCTGCAAGCGCTCGTGGATGTACCGCTGCGCCCGGTTCAGCGTGAACGGGACGATCTTGCCCGACTTCGTCCGGATGCGCAGGCAGCGCGGCGCGTAGTGCTCGAAATCGTCCTTCAGGCGCTGGCGGATCTCGCGCTCGCGATCACTCAAGGTCGCCGAGAGCGTCCTCGTGGCTGCGGACGGTGTGATTGGCATCGATCCGCTGGCGGTTGGTGAAGACGTCGCCGACCTCCTTCGCCGCCTGGACGACGAGTTGGGCGGCCAAGGCGATGTTGCCCTGCGTCTCGGCGCGGTCGGCGAGCCGCTGGAGCGTCCGAAGGCGGGTCACGCGGTGCGAGATGCCGATCGACGCGGTGTCCTCGAGGAAGGCCTCGCGCGTGACACGGAACAGCTCGCGAAACTGCTCGCTCAAGCCCTGGCCGGCCCGGCGCTCCGGGTTGTAGGCCTCGACCTGCTGCGGCGTGACCACCTCGCCGAACTCAGCCTTGACCGCCTTCACCACCACCGAGGGCGGGTCGAAGCATGCAAGTTGCTGGACGATGAAGGTTTTCAGCTCGTCAGACAGCGCGCTCACGGGTGCATTTCCGTCAAAGCGGGATCAAACCCGGCGCCCGCAGGTGCCGCACGCGCCGACGATGTCCGCCTCGCACACGATCGGGGGCCGGTTCGCCGCCTCGACCAGCGCCGCGGTCTGGCCCGCCGCCGCACCGACGCCGTAGCGGGCGACGACGCCGACGAACTCTTCGACGTCGTGGCCGTGCATCGTGAAGATCGGCCGGCCGCTCGCCTTCGAGAACCGCGGGGCGCCGAACGCGTCCTTCGCCTGCGCGCAGTGGTACAGCTCGTGCTCGACGAGGGAGCAGAACGTGGCGTCGTCGGCTTGGTCCGCGAAGCCAGCGTCGAGCGTAATCATGAAATCCGGGACGAGGCCGAACCACGCCTCGACCTGCTGAAAGAACCGGGCCCGAGCCCACTTCCCGCCCTGGATGGACGGGATCTCGGCCTGCCCGACGACACCGTTCCCGCCGCGCGCGTTCGGCACGGACGTCCACATGAAGCCGAGCGTCGCCTCGCGGAGGTGCGCGTGCTCCTCGTTCAGCAGCACCGCGTCCTCGCTGATGAAGGCGGCGCGGGCCCAGGCCTCCAGCTCGGGGGCGGGCTCGAACGGGAGCGCCGTGAGGGCGCCTTCCTGTCCGAGCAGCCGCTCCGGCGGGCGAGGGCGGGCGAGGTTCATGCGCCGACCATCCCGTCGACCGCCACGCAGCGCGCCGACAGCGTGCGGCCGCGCGGGGCCTCGCCGAACTGCTCGATGGTGGAGGCGTGGCCCTCGCAGGCGAAGCGGCCGCCCCAGCGCCTACCGGAGACCGGTAGCAGCCGGCAGTCGGAGCCGCGGCAGGCACGGACCTCGATGCGGTAGCCGACCGTCGCGGCCTGCGCGGGGCGATCGAACACCCACACCCACGCCCAGCCGGCGACGAGCACCAGGAGGATGCCGGCGAGGTGCCGGAAGCCGACGATCTCGCGCATCAGCGGAGCACCTTCACCGGGATGCCTAGCAGACGCTCCGCATCCGCGCGCGGCAGCTTGGCGATCGGGCCGGTCGGCGCGCCGAGGTTCGCGGCACCGACGGACAGCTCGTGCTCGCCGCGATGGACGCGGGCCGGCGCGGGCCTGGCCGGGCGCGTGCCGAGCAGCCAACGGAGAACGATGCGCTTCAGCAGCATGGCCGGGCGTTCCTCATCGCCATGGAGCGGCGGACCTCGAACTCGCCGGCCCTGGCCTCGTCGAATGGCGTCTCGGCGGGGAGTTGGACCGCGGCCGGGATCAGCCCCTTGCGGCGGAGGTGGTCGCCGTAGGCCTGGGCTGCCGGGTCGCGCTGGAGGCGCTGCGCGTGGCGGAGCGCCCGGTCCGCGTCGGCCGGGGTGAAATCCGGGCGTGCGGTCACGCGAAGGCCTGGCGCAGCGCCGATGCGAACGCCGGGCGCGCAGCCTCGGCAGCCTCGCGCGTGGCGAAGCCCTCCTGGACGAGGCCGCCGGCGAGGCGAGCGCGCAGCAGGAAGGGACGAGGCCCGGCGGAGGGCTCGTGGACGAGTTCGATGCGCATCAGAGGAACCGCTTTCCGGCGTGGTCGTCGAAGGCGCGCGCGCGCCGGTCGTACTTCTGGAGCGTCGTCACGGCGGTGTGCCGGGTGACGTGCATGACCTTCAGGACGTCGGCTCCGGCGGCGAGCGCCGAGGTGACGAAGCCGGCCCGGAGGGAGTGGCCGGAGAAGAGCGAGGCATCGAGGCCGGCCGCCGCGGCGTGCCGCTTCACGATGTCGGCCACGGATCGATCGGTGAGGCGCTCAGCCGAGACCGCGCCGCCCTTGCCGACGGACCGGAACACCGGCCCCGCCGTGATGCCGGCGACCTTCAGCCAGGCGTCTAGCGCCTCGCAGGGCTTGAGCTTCGCGCCGCGCGGGACGGCGATCTCCTGGCCCGCGCCCTCCTGATCCGTCTTCGAGCGGCGGACGTGGACGATGATGCCGTCCGGCACCCGCTCGAGGTCCGCAACGTCGAGGGCGACGAGCTCGGACCGGCGGAGCGCGGCGGCGAACCCCAGCAGGATCAGCGCGCGGTCACGCAGCCCTGCCGGGCTGTCCGGGATCTTCCGTAGCATCTTCCGCAGGGTCTCGGCCGTGGCCGGCGCCTTCTGGGTCTGGCGGGTGCCGAGCGCCCGGCGGGCGCCGCGGATCGTGGCCTTCACCGCCTCCGATGCGGTCGGGTTGTCAAAGCCGGCGGCCCGGTGCGCCGCGGCGATGGCCGCCACGTGCAGGTCAATGGTCGCCGGCTTCCGGCCGGTGTCCGCAAGGTGGGCGACGTAGGCCGCGACAGTGGCGGGACTGGCTGGCAGCGTGTCGACCTGTCCCGCGGCCCAAGTCACGAACACGCGGAACGCCGAGATGTAGGCGACCCGGGTGCGATCCGACCGGGACGCCCCGGCATAGGCCTTCGCCCGGTCGAGCGAGACGACCGTATCCGCCGGCGCGGCGGGCACCGGCAGAAGGGACATCGTCACCCCGGAATGGTCTCAGAATATTTCGAGCGGATTTTTCCGCCCTCACGCTCTGCGGATCACTTCCGACAAGTTCCCTTGTCGGATGCGATCCGAGGCTCAGATCAGGCCGCTTTTCGCCGCCTCGCGACGGTGAACGGCTTGCCCTTCTCGCTCACCCCGGACTGGCCGAACGTACGCTTCTCGACGGTGCCAAGTTGCGGCCGAAGCTGGCGCACGAGCGCGGCGATGCGCTTGCAGTGCGAGTCCTTGGCTTCGAGATAGTCCGCCTGATCGCGGAAGCGCCGCCGGCAGAAGGCCGCGGCCTCCTGCTCGATCGCGGTCACTGTCGCATGCGCGCTCACGCGGGTGCGCCCGGCTGGATCATGGTGGAACGACCATATCGCGGAACCGCTGCCGCGTCTGCCGGAGCAACGCCTAAGCTGTTGAGCGGGTTCGGTGAAGTGGGGGGCGGACATGCAAAACGCCCGGCGGTCGTTCGACCCCGGGCGCGCGTCTCGCTTCATATAGATTCCTGCCGTTTCGCCCGTCGGGTGTCAAGCCGGGGCGGTTTCGGAGGCCTCCGCCTCCGCGGCCCGGGCCTTCAGCGCGGCGACCCGATCCGGCACCGTCGCGGCGTCGGCGGAGTAGATGTCGTCCGGGGCGTAGCGCCGGGCGCCCTCCGCGGTGTGGAAGTGATCCGTCACCGATTCCAGCAGCCACCGGAAGCGATCCCCGACCCGGCCCACGCCGCGGTCACCGCCCCCGACCGTGCACGAGGCGTAGGTCTTGAGGGTGTGGCCTTCGACCAAGATGGCCTTGAGGAAGCGAACCCCGATCCAGCCGATGACGCCGGCCAGCTTCTCGTCGAGTTGGGTGACGGCGCGGACCCGGAACACCTGCCGAAGCATACCCATCTCGCGAGGGGCGAGGTCCTCGCCGGACTGGCCGCCGGGCAGGATCCCGTATTGCGCGAGCCGATCCAGGCGACCGTCGACCTCGGATCGATCGCCGACCCACGCGGCCTGGAGGAGCCGACCGACTGCGAACTCCTGATCGCTGATCCGGCTGGCCGAGTGCTCCATCGTCAGGACGTCGAGCTGCTTGTTGACCTGCACCTCGACGAAGCTGCCGAGCTTCGTCGGATCGGTGACGATGCGCCGGCCGGGCTTGATCGTGGCGTCCCGCTCGACGTGCGGGTTGAGGCGCAGCCGCTTGCGCTGCTGGTTCGCGCGATGCCGCTCCTGCGGCGTCTCCAGTTTCCGGCGCGCCCGGGCGTCGGCTTCGCGCTTCTGGATGCGGTCGATCACGACCTTGCAGAGGTCTTTCGTCGTCGCGTCCTCGGCCGCTTGCTTGGCGGCGAGCCGCGCCTTCAGCTCGGCGTTGTCGGCCCGCTTCTCGGCGAGATCCGCCTGCCGGGCCCGAAGCACGGCGAGGCGGTCGACGGCGCCCGGCGGGTGGGAAGCCGGCGAACCGGCGAGGGAGACGGCCTTGTTCCTGGACGATGCCACGGTGAGCCCCTTGAGCTGGCCGGCCTTCCGCCGATCCGTGATACCCGATCTGCGTCCCGTTTTTGGACACACGCAAGCGTGATCTATGCCTGCGTCATTCCGATCGGCCGGTATCGCGTGCGTTCCAAGCATCGGCGAGCCGCTCGCAGGCTCTCTTCCAGCGCCGGTCGAAGGTCCGCCGCCAGATGCCGAACTCGCGGCAATGATCCGAGATCGTGCCGCCGGGCACCTCCTTCAGCAGACGGAGCCGGCGGTGGCGCTTGATCCGCCGCCGCGCCTTCGCCCGGGCCCAGGTGAGCAGGGCGATGCGCTCCTCGCTGTCCACGCCCAGGACATCGGCCGAAAAGTTGACCCAGTCATAGGTTCCTGGCGCCGCGTTCAGACTGAGCGGCGTGCCAACCCCCGCCCGGGCCGAGAAGATCGGCGTGTCGGGCAGGGCCTGGAATGCCGCGACGAGCCAGCGCGACACATCCTTGCAGTCGACAGCCGGCGGGTCCGGGCCTTCGATCCGTAGCGGGTTCGCCATCAGCACCGGACGCGGGTTCTCCCTACCGACCGTGCTGCTGGATCTGGTTCAAGCTCTGGTAGACCGACGTCTGGAACGCCATAAGCGGCCCCTGGAACAGGTGCTCCACGCCCTTTACCAGCGCCTGCGCGACGCCGCGCCCGAGCACTTCGTGAACGACGGCGTCGATCTCCTCCCGACGGGCATCCATGTGCTCTCGGATCGCCGCATCCACGCGCTCCTGGACGAGGCCAGCGACATAGCCGGGAAGGAATGGGGGTTCGTAGCGCTGGACCGTCTCGGTGCCCCAGCGATCCTTGCCCATGACCGGCCGCTGCTTGAACAGGCTCTCCTCGACGGCGCGCTCGACGAGCCCGCGCAGGACGTCATCCGGCATCAAGTCGCCGATGGCACCGCGGATGCGCTCCGCCACCCGCTCTTGGAAGTCGCCCTGCGTCAGGGAAGTGGTCTCGGCCATGGTGTGCTCCTGGTTGAGCTGGGAATCGGTCAGGCCGCCGAGCGGCCGAACAGGTCGGCCGCCGGCGGATCGGTCCGCGCGGTCTCGGCCGGCATCGGAGGCACAGCGGCGCGCGCCTCTACGATCGCGAGGCACTCTCGGTCGGCGCACGACCACATGCCGTCGCTGCGATTCCGAAAGACGCCGAAGCCGAACGAGGCGCCAAACACGCCGCACGAGGCGCAGGTGTGCTCGCCCGGCGGCTCTCGCTGAGCCTCAGCCGCCTTCCGCGCGGCCTCGCGGTCGCGCAGCTCCGCTTTCCAGAGATCGGGGCGTCGGCTCACCGCGCGCCTCCCGTCAGGCCATGTCGCCGGTCGTAGTGGGCGATCAGCCGGCCGATGTCGGGCCCGTGGCCGGTGGCGCGGAGCCGGGCTAGGTCCTCGTCCAGCTTCGCCCGCTGCGCCTGCGCGATCTCGGCCGGCGTCTCGGCGCGGTGACGATTCGAATCCGCCTCGCGCATGCGCTGGAGATGCGCCTCGGCCGCCTTCGCAACCTCCGCGCGCTGCTCCGCCGTCGGCACGTCGTAGATCTCGGCCTCAAGCACGCGGCGGATGCGCAGGAGCTGCGTCCGGAGCGGGATCAGGCCCTCGCGCGCCTCGTCGGCGAACTCGGCCGGGGAGGGCCGCCAGCGCTTCACCCAGGGCCGCAGCGTCTCGCCCGACCGGAAGCGCTCTGCCGCCGCGTGAATCGCGGCCAGCGGAAGGGCCTTCAGCGCCGCCACGTACTCCGCGATCAGCACCTCGTTCTCGTCGTCGCCGCGCCCGCGCCCCTGCTCGAATCCGAGGAGAACCCGGGTCACGACCGTGTCGACGTGTCGGGGATCCGAGGGCGCCGTCAGCTCGGCGTTAAGCCGCGCGGCGACGTCGGAGAGCACTCGACGCTCGGCTGTCGTGGCCGCCCTGTCCCGCCGCACGCAGCAGCGGGTCGGAAGGACGGGATGCGCCTCCAGCCTGCCATGGAGTGCCGAGATCCTCTCCTCGACCTGGGCCGGCGTCGGGGTCGTTCGCGTCGATGGCAGGCGGTTCGACATCGTAGGCTCCCATCTGGGATGCGGCGTGCTGACGGATGAGGCGGGCCGCGAGGCCCGTAGGCGCTGGCTGGGCAGGGCGGCCGCGGTCCGGGCGCCGACCCATCGCTTCGCGGCGGGCCTGGAGGCGCCGGTCGACCCAGCTCGTGAAGTCGGCCAGCTCGCGGCCGTCGGCGTCCTCGATCAGGCCGAGCACCACCACCGCCTCGTCCTGGGCGATCGCCAGCCAGTGGCCGATCAGGGCCAGGGCGGACCGCTGGGACCGACCAGTGTTCGCGCAGATCAGCGCGGCACCCCGGGTCAGCAGATCCCGGCGGAAGGCTCGGGCCTGCTCGGCCGCGCCTGCGCCAGCTTGCCCGACATCGTCGGCCGACCCGTCAGGGTCGGAACCGGGGGTCGGGGAGGGGTTAAGGGGTGGGGGTGGAGGTGCAGGAGGAGGGGGCGGACCATTTGGGGAGGGGACGGGGGGTGAATTACCGTCGCGTGACTGTAACGTTACGGTAATGCCACCCTTCTTCGTGTCCCTGTGCTTGCGGACCCGCGCGGCCTGCTTGGCACGTCGCTCGGCATCCTTCGCGAGTTCAGCCTCCTTGGCTGCCTCGACGCATCGAACCGCGATCTCAATCACCTCGATGGTGGCGCCGGCGGCCCGGAGTTGGGCGATCAGTTCGGAGATGCTCATGCACCCCTCCACTCTTCAGGGGTGCGATCCTTCTTGGCCGTGTTGCAGGACTTGCAGGACACGACGAGGTTCGCGGCATCGGTCGCGCCGCCCCGGCTCCAGGGCAGCACATGGTCCAGTTGCGGGTAGGCGGTGACGCGCTGGCAGTAGCGGCACACCGGCCCGTCACGGGCGATCACCTCGGCTCGAAGCTCAGGCGAGATGTGGCGCCCGTCGAGCACCACCAGGTCGCCAGCCTTCTCGTCGGCCTCGATCACCACGAGCAGCATCTCGGCCGAGGCTCCGGCCGCCACGAGCGCGCGGAGGGCTTCTGAACGGATCGCCATCGCCTACTCCGCGGCCATGAGGAGGGGATCGGCGCCGGCTTCGTCGGTGAAGTCCTCCCAGGACATGCGGCTGAGCTGCGTCGGGCCGCGATGGGAGAGGTCCCAGACGAACCACGCGAAGGCCATGTTCGAGGAGGCCTTCGGGCCAACCCAGCCGTCGCGGTGCATCATCGGCAGGCGCTTGCGGAAGCAATGCACCCGGGCCAGCGTGCCGGTGTCGAGGATGGAGCCGCGTGAGATGCTCTCGTAGAACGAGAACCGCAGCAGCATCATCACGCGCGGGCAGAGCCGCACTGCCTGCTCCACGAAGGCGCGAGCGTCCTTGTAGGGCGGGTTCGTGACGATGCAGTCGATGCCGTCAGGGGCCGCGTCGACCTTCAGGAAGTCGACGTCCGAGACCTGCCCCTTCCAGCCATAGTCAACGAGGTCGGTGGCCAGCACGTCGTGCCCGGCCGCGTACAGCTCGCGCACGATGGCGCCGGGCCCGCAGGCTGGCTCCCAGATCCGTTGTGGCAGCCATTCGGTCCCGATCAGAGCCCGCACGGCGACGGCCGGCGTCTCGTAGAGGTCGTTCCCCCGCTCCGCGTGCGCGTGCGCCTTGTTCTCGCGATGGGTCACAGTGCGGACCTCCGCAGGCGCGAGGATTCGGCGCTGGCGCGCACGACGAGGGAGATGCTGCCGGAGAGCGCGCGGCCCGCGAGGATGGGGCGGTGCCATGTCATGCCACCGCCTCCAGCGGAGGGCGCACAGGGGCGATCGGCTCAAGAGCGGCGCCATCCGAGAGGCCGCGCACCGTGGCGGCGACCTCATCGTGCTCGGCGTGCCACTCCAGGAGCGCCCGCACCGCGTTCCGGTCGTTGTCGACGACGCCGTGCCGCTGGAGCAGGTCGGAGATCGCCTTCACCGAGTTGTCGAGGTCCATGCGGGACGAGCGCGGCACGGCCAGGAGCAGGACGTACGCGCCCGGCACCCGGCCCGGCCGCTGCGCCTGGAGGCGCCAGCCGGCGCCGTCGATCCACGCCCGATAGACGTCGGAGCGATGCGGCCCCTTGCCCCTGCCGTGCCGATAGAGGACGTTCACCGAGGGCGGGACCGGCAGGAGCACGGTCACGGAATCGACCACGCGGCGGCCGGGTGGCGCGAACACGGGGCCATGGGAGGCGATGGGGCGGCGCATGGCGATCATCGGCTCGACGCGATGGCGTCTTCGAGGTCGATCTGGCGAGCGGCAGAGCCGCCGCGGCGGTTGCGCTGCGCGTGCGCCTCGACGCCGAGCGAGGCCGATGCGCGGGCGAGGCCAGCGCCGGTAGTCTCGACCGGCTCGATGCCCGGCCCGGAGATTGTGATGCGGGCCTCCGCGAACTCGCGGCTCACCGCGGCGCGGCCGAGCGGCGTGTCGGCCAGCATGCCCAGGGCCTGCATGTAGAGCTCGAGGATTGCCTCCTGCTCCTGGCGCTCGGAGTGATCCTGCTTGCGGATGCGGAGGATGGTCCGCATCGCTTTCGTGTCGAAGCCGCGGCCCTTGGCTTCGGCGAACACCTCTTTGATGTCGCCGAGGATGCCGGCCTTCTCCTCCTCAAGCCGTTCGATCCGCTCGATGAACTGTCGAAGTTCATCCGCGGCGACGCCATCGGCGGCCGAGACTTGATCGGGGGAAGATCTTGTGGCCTTCATAGCTCAACCCGTCGCAGGGGATTTCATCGTCCGCCCGGTCTGTTCGCGCAGGCCGGGCGGTTCTCGTTTCAGGGGTGTGGGCGGTTGCCTGGCAGGCGCGGGTCGTGGCCGTGGCGGCGCGGCACACACGGCTCCTCGACCGGCTGAGACCAGTTGTTGAG
Source organism: Methylobacterium sp. UNCCL125 (assembly GCF_900116795.1). Lineage (NCBI taxonomy): Bacteria > Pseudomonadati > Pseudomonadota > Alphaproteobacteria > Hyphomicrobiales > Methylobacteriaceae > Methylobacterium > Methylobacterium sp. UNCCL125. The sequence goes on from NZ_FPBW01000003.1 coordinate 27,868, forward strand.
CGGCGGGTGGAGCTGCTGCTGCGCGGGCGCCGGCGTCTTCTCGGCCAGCATCTCCGCCATCCGCTCAGCCCAGACGAGGAGCGTGAGCAGCCCGTTCCGCACCAGCACGTTCGCGGCGGTCGAGGGCACGTGCTTCTCGACGCCCTCGCGCAGGGTCGCGAAGTGCGTCGGCAGGGTGGTGACGAAGGCGCCGTCGGACATGGTCAGGCTCCGAACGACAGGGGCGCGCGGGCCAAGCCCAGGAAGTTCTCGCGGGTCAGGCCGAACACACGGCGGCGCGGCCGCTTGTTCTTCTGCTGCTCGGCCTGAGTGGCCCAGCGGACATTGCCCGGCGCATAGTCTCCGAACGTGTCCCTACGATCCACAGTGTGCTTCGGCGTCGGACGAGGACCGATCTCGGCCAAGAACTGCTCGAAGCTCGTGAACAGGCACCGGATGCCAGCACCGCCATAATTGGCGTACTTCTTCGCCGCCTTGTTCGTGCAACGGGCCTTCATTGTCATGAAAATCCCATACTCGGGCGTGCCGACCGCCCCGTGCGTACGGCGAGCGGTAATCCGGGACGCGGCAGCACACGCATCACATCCGACCGGCGCCGGTGTCCTCCGGAGATTGCCGCCGCGCCTCGCGCACTCGGCGCCGCAGTCGCAGCGACACCGCCAAGCGGCGGTTCCGCGGGAGGTGCGGACCGCCTCGATTGCCACGAGGCCGCCGAAGCGCAGACCGGCCATCTGTCGGAAGTCGCGACGGGCCTTCATCGACCGGCATCCGCCAGGGACTGCCGAAGTAGGTACCCTTCGAGCGGCCAGAGCTGCCGGAAGGCATTGTCGTAGGCGTAGCGCTCGCCGACCTGCTGGTCGTAGTTCTCCGGGGCGGCTGGCGCGCTGTGGCCCTCGACGAAGAAGCCGTTCCGCAGCGTGATGATGCAGATCGTCAGGTGCCGGACGCGGAAGTACTCGACATCGGCGATCTTGGCCTTGATCGACGCTTCGGTGACGCGAGGCGCCGTCTTCGTCTCGACGATCGCCTGCGTCTCGCCGAGCGACAGCGCCGGCTCACCGCGGGCGTCGGCTTGCTGCGAGACCGGCGCATAGCCCGCCTCGAACACGCTGCGCGGCGAGTGCGAGAGGTAGCCATCGCTCTGCCCGGGGACCGGGGCGTACCGGACGAGGTAATCGCCCTCTTGCGGTGCCCCACGTGAGGCGAAGCCGGCCGGCACATCGACAACAGCACCGCCCTTCAGCGCGATGCGCCCGGAACCATCCGACCGGAACTCGGCCGCGGCGATCGGATAGGCCTCGACCTGCTTGTGCGAGACGTGCGTGGGCGCGAACGGCGGCAGGGAGCTGCCGACGATAACGCCCTGATCCGACGGCACCACGTCGCTGCCGGAATCCTTCGATCCGCACTCCATCGTTCACTCCTCCTCGTTCGCGGCCCGCCACAGCGGCAGGTCGTTCAGTTCCACCGGAAGCGCTTGAACCGGCTGGCGAAGCGGACGCGCCACGCGCGCAGCTGCGCCTTCAGCCGGGCGGTCTGCCGCACGAAGAAGAGCTTCACCCGCGCGCACAGCAGGGTGCGCAGGGCCAGCGATGGCGGCGGTGACCTGGACGTCATGGGCGAGCCTCCTGAGTTGCCGCTCGCATTCGGCGGCGTGGGCGGCCTCGATCCGCGCCAGGATGTGCGAGGCGATTTCCTTGGGCGGCCGGTACCGGAGCGCCCACAGCTTCCCGAAGGGGATGGCGGCGCGCGTCGCGATCCGGCGCATGGCGTTGGCCGTGTCGCCTGGTCCGCGGATCTCGAGGCGCAACAGCTCGTCGAAGGCGCTACGCGCCCGGATCACGTCAGCGTCTGGCATTTGAGCTTTCCGCAAAAACCTTTTGCACATCAGCAAATCCGTCCGTGGTTACTTGTGACCACGGATGGAGAGGGCCGACATGCAGAGGGAGTTCTTGAGGGTACGCACGACACACAGCGCGACCGCTGGCTTGGCGGCAGGGACGGGCGCGCAGGAGAAGGGACGACCCGGCCGAGGGTCCGAGTTTGCGATGGTCTCGGCCGGGTCGCTCGCTGGCGGGAGGCGTGAACCTGCGACCGCTGCGATGGGAGGAAGCTGTGCACAGCCGTGCGACAGCCAGTAAAGACGATGTCATGGCCCGTGCGTTACAGTTCTCGCGGACGAGAACGGCAGAACCGGCGATGTGCACGGGCAGCGACATTTCAGGCCGCCTTCCGGAAGAAGCGGCCAACCGCGCGAACGACGCACTTCAGTGTGCCGGCATCGTTCGTCGCGGGCCGAGGCTGCTCCGGCTCGCGAATGACAACCGCAAGGGGGAGCAGCAGCACGTCGCCGCCGGCGGCGCGGTGCGCAAGGTAGGCCTGCAGGTCCGCATCCGCCGCTTGGCGATCCAGCTCCTGCGCCGCTTCGTGCATCCCGAGCGCCAGCAGCGCGATGTCCGCGCTCCGGCCCGTCGCCGCTTCCTCGGGACGGCGGCGCTGGATCTGCTCCACCTCAAGGAATAGCCCCGAGGCGCCGAAGCGGAGGATCCGCGCGAGTTGCATCAGGCGATCGGCGGCGGTGAGGGCTTGCGGCATGGCAGTCGTCCGGAGGGAGACCGCCACCGAGGCCGCGGCCTCGACGCTGGCGACGGCAGGGGCACGCGGCGAAAGGCGAGGGGCGGCGCTCACTGGAGCGCTCCGCCGCAGACGATCAGCCCGGCGCCGACAACGAGGCCGACGTGGCTCGCGCGGCGAACCAGCGCGTCAGACGGACCACCCGAGATCAGGGCGCGCCCAGCGGTGCAGCTCAGGACGCACCACGAGCCGAGGAGGAGAGATGCGAGCCCCATCAGCGCCGGCCCTCCGCATCGGGGAGCAGACGCGCGTCCTCGGTCGCCTCATCAGCCGAGCAGAGGGTGCCGTTCACGATGCGGCCGTCCTCGGTCACGGCCCGGTACCGCACGGCGAAGGGCTCGCCCCACGCGCAGGGCCGACCGGTCAGCGGCGCCCGCGAGAGCGCGATCCCGTGAAAGCCGAGTTCGGTCAGGGTCGCCCGGGCGGCGATCGGGTCAGCCTCGCAGCCGGCCAGGACGAGCGTCGCGGCGAGGAGGAAGGCGCGGCGCATTACGCCGCCGCCCCCTCAATAGGCGCGCCGTTCTCACCGGGGATCCGGAAGAACTCGGGGCAGAGAAGGCGCCGGCTGATGCCGCATGCCTTCTCGATCCGCACGGCGAGGTTCGGCGAGCACCGCCCAACCTGCTTTGCCTTGTTGATGGCCGCCTGAGAGACCCCGCAGGCCTTGGCCAGCCTGGCTTCCGATCCACGGTCGCGGATCGCGGCTTCGATGAGAGGGCGAACGTCCGTCATGGCCGAGAATATGATCGGTTCGGTTGTTGGTTGTCAACAACCAGAATTCCCGAGCAGTTCCACAACCGAGGTTGTAGGATTCCACACGATGAGCTGGCACGAAGAGATCCGCGAGGCGCGCATCCGAAAGGGCTTGGGCCAGAAGGCCTTGGCCAAGCTCATCGACGTGTCTCAGGCCACCATCGCGAAGATCGAGGTCGGCCAGGTCCGCAGCACCGAGCACCTAGCGAAGCTCTGCGAGGCGCTGGACATCGACCCGTCCACGATGCCGGAGGAGGCGTTCGGCCGGTCGCGGCCGCCGCAGCGCCCAGCGCCGGCGAGCGCCGCGCCTGTCCCTGAATATGCGCGTGATCCGGCCTACTGGGCGGCGGCTGCCGGCCTTGTCGGCGACGTGCCGCTCTACGCGGCGGCGGAAGGCGGAGCCGGCGCGCTCATCATCGAGCGCGAGCCGATCGGTAGCGCCAAGCGGCCGCCGATCTTGCAAGGCGTGAAAGACGGCTACGCCATCTATCTAGTTGGTGAGTCCATGGTGCCGGAATTCGAGCCGGGCGATACGCTTTTCGTCAATCCACGGCTGCCAGTTCTGGCGAACACGTCTTGCGTTTTCTACAGCTCGAAAGCCGATGAGCCTCGCGCTATGGTAAAGCGCTATCTCGGCGCCTCTGATAGCGAGTGGCACGTACGGCAGTACTCACCGTCGAAAGATTTCGGTCTCGACCGCGAGGAATGGTCGACCCGCCACCGGATCGTATCGAAGAACTTCCGGTAGCCCTCAGAACGGCAGGTCCTCCTCGTTCGCCTCGCCGAGGCTCCGGACGACACGCGGCTCGTCGAACTCGCCTGTCTCGGGATTGCCTGTCCGAGCGAAGACCATCACGGAAGCTTTCCGCGGCGCGATGCGCTCAGCCATTCGAACCGCCGCGGCCTCGGTCCTCGCCTCCTGAGGAGGATCCATCCGGACGCCCTGTTGGTCCCGAGTGAAGCTCTGCACCACGTAAAACGTTCTCTCGACGCTACTTTGCGACTTCATCAGGTGCTCCCGGGACGTAACGCCCGGTCCAGATGTTCCTCGTTCGTTCTACCGTAAGTCAACTGCGGTTGTAGAGTGCGACCTGTGGACAACCACCGAACACCGGCTGCGGTAATTCGGTAGTTGACAACCAACAACCACGGTTATACCGTCCCTCCATCGCCTCCCTACGAGCCGATGGAGCCGCAGATGCTCACCGCCCTCGAAATCTACCTCTCGACCGCGCCGCTCCCCGAGGTGCTGACCTACGTCGGCCTCGGCATTCTGACGGTCGGCCTCGGCCCGTTCGCGCCGGCGTTCATCGCCCAGCACGTGGCCGCTGTCCGGGGCGCCCGCTGATGGGCGGCCGCATCGTCAGCGACGCCGACCGTCGCATCGCCGAGCGCGTGAAAGCCGCTCGCCTCTCGGCCGGCGTCAGCCAGACCCAGCTCGCGACCGCTCTCGGGATCAGCTTCCAGCAGATCCAGAAGTACGAGGCCGGCGCGAACCGCTGGTCGGGCGGCATGCTCCAGGGCGCCGCGCTTCGGATCGGCGTGCCGGTCGCCGGCTTCTTCGACGACGCGTCTGAGGCGGCCTGACCATGGCGCGTCTCGACCTCCCCGCCGGCTACCGGATCACCGGCTCCTCCGCCGGCTACGCCCTGCGCGGCCCCTACGGGCCCCTCGGCGACGACTTCGACTGCTGGGCCGAGGCCTGTTTCGCCGCCCAGGACCACGCCGATTCCCTCGCGCTGGAAGCCGCCGACGAGATGGCCGCCATCGCGGACTTCGAGGCCGATCAACTCCGCGAGGCAGCATGAACGCCTTCCGTGAAGCGCACCGGCACGCCCTGCCGGCCGAGAGCCTCGACGCGCTGGAGCCCGTCGCCTTCCCGAGCGGCGTCGCCCTGGCCGACGCTGTCGCCAGCTTCCTCCGCGCCTTCGACCACGGCCACCTCGGCTCGTTCGGGCGCTGCGGGGGCGAGGACAGCGCCTGGATCGCCGACATGCGCGAGCAGCTCGCCGCCTTCCGTGCGGACCGCGCCCTCGTCAGCAACCTGCAGGATGGAGGCGTCCGGTGAGCGCGACCCAGCCTCTGACCTTCAACCAGGAGGTCTTCATCGCGGCGGTGGACGAGCGGGCCGCGCTGCTCGGCCTGCCGACCTACAGCGAGATCGCCCACGCGCTCCCGCGGCACGTTGCGGCCCACGGGATGGCCGAGCGCAACAGCGCCGACCTCTACGCGATCCTGCGCACCCTCGAGGGCCAGGTCGGCGAGTTGCAGGTCCTCCTCGCCCGGACCGGCCTCGACCAGCCGCGCGCCGTCGTCGAGCTCATCCTGGAGGAGGCGCTGGAGAAGGCCACGGCCGCCAGCATGGCCGCCGGCATCGCGCTCTTCACCGCCGAGACCCGCGTCGACCTCGACGGGCGCGACGACGTCACCGTGCTCGCCGACGCCCGCACGCGGCTCCGAGCCGCCGGGAGGCGCGGATGAGCTTCGAGAAGCGGCTCCTCGACCTCTGCCTCGAAGAGATCCGGCAGACGCGCGGGTTCGAGGCCTGCGCCGACCTCACGCACATCGTCGCGTCGGCGCTCGCCGCGACGATCGCCGCCACGACCCAGGGCGATCCCACCGCCTCGACGCTGCTCGCAAGCGTCATCGCCGAGGAGCTCCCGGAGATGGTTGCGAAGCGCGCCGCCGTGTTCCGCCGCCCCGATCAGGGGAGGGCGCAATGACCCTCCCGCCCTTCACCCAAACCGAGGCCGTGATGACCCGCTCCGTGCTCCCCTTCGAGATGCCCGAGCCACGCGCCGTCACGCCCGCCCAGCGCGCGACCTTCCTCGGCATCCGGGCGCCGGTCCGTGTCTGCGAGAGCACCCTGCGCGGCCTCGCCGACGCCGACGGGACGGTGTTCGCGCTGATCCTGTCGACCGGCTCGCCGGGCATGGACCGCGAGCGGGCCGAGATGCTCGCCGCCGCCATCAACGCTGGGCTCGGCGTCGCCGGCCTGCCCATCACCGCAGAGGCGTGACGATGGCGCTGCTCGCCCCCGACGCACCCGCGCGCCCGTCCACGGTGCGCATCCACGCCGGCCTCTATCAGGGCACCGAGGAATGGGCTGCGGCCCGCTGCGGGATGCTCACCGCCAGCGAGATGTCGCTGATCCTCACGCCGACCCTCAAGGTGGCGCGGAACGAGAAGGAGCGCTCGCACCTGTACGAGCTGCTCGCCCAGCGCATCACGAAGTTCGTCGAGCCCCGGTACGTCAGCGACGACATGCTGCGCGGCCGGGACGACGAGGTCGAGGCGCTCACCCTCTACGCGAAGCACTACGCCGAGACCGAGACCGTCGGCTTAATCACCAACAACCGGTGGGGCTTCACACTCGGCTACTCGCCCGACGCGCTGGTCGGCAGCGACGGCCTCGTGGAGTGCAAGTCGCGTCGGCAGAAGTACCAGATCGAGACGTGGCTGGTGCACGTGCCCGAGGGCACGATCCCGGCCGAATACGCCCTCCAGATCCAGACCGGTCTCCTCGTCTCCGAGCGGCTCTGGTGTGACCTCGTCTCGTACTCCGGCGGCCTGCCGCTCGCGGTGATCCGCGCCTACCCGGACGAGAAGATCCAGCAGGCGATCGTCGACGCCGCCGGCGACTTCGAACAGCGGCTCCGCGACGCGATGAGCCGCTACCGCGACGCCGTCTCGTGGGCCGGCGGCATCCCGACCCAGCGTGTCGACAGGGAGATGATCTGATGAACGATCTCTCGCAGACCATCGCGCCGCGCAGCGACCAGCTCAACGCCGACGACCTGATCGGAGGCCCGCGCACCATCAAGGTTCGGCAGGTCTCCATCTCCAAGGGGGCGGATCAGCCCGCGTCCATCTTCTTCGAGGGCGACGACGGCAAGCCGTACAAGCCAGGCCTCTCCATGCGGCGCGTGCTCGTGAAAGTGTGGGGCAACGACACCACCCGCTACGTCGGACGACGGATGACGCTCTACCGGGACGACAAGGTCCGGTTTGGCGGTGTGGACGTCGGCGGCATCCGCATCAGCCACATGTCCGACATCGACGGCGTCGTCACGATGGCGCTCACGGACAAGAAGGGCAGCCGCAAGCCCTTCACGGTGAAGCCGCTGGCCGAGGAGCGCAGGCCGGCGCCGGAGAAGCTGAAAGGCGAAGTTGCGCCTGCTGGCGAGGAGCAGGGGGCCACGCGCCAGCCGGGCCCGCGCGAGCGTATGTTCGCCGCGGCCAGGGTCGAGGCCGCCAAGGGTAGCGATGCGCTGCGGGCGTTCCGCGACGGGCTTCCCGAGCGGGCTGATCGCGTCCTCGACGAGATCGGCGCCGAGCTGGAGCGGATCGCAGCCGGCGCGGACGTCGCCGACGACGATGGCTTCCCCGGCTTCGCGCCGCCGGCCGAGGAGGCCGCCTGATGTCCTGGCCCAGCCTCTTCATCGGGATCGTCATCAGCCTCGCCCTGGCCGGCGCCGTCTGGGCGCTCGTGTCCTCGCACCGCGCCCTCAAGGCCGAAGACGCCGCGCGCGCTGCGCCCGCCGATCAGCCCGAGAGGGACATCTGACCATGTGCAACGCGTGCGGGAACTACTGCTGCGGCAGCGACGTGTTCGACCGGTGCGGCTGCGACGGCTGCCGCGAGCCGGACTGCTGGAGTGACGAGGCCGACGACATCGACTTCGGCGACGACATGGGCGGCCCCGATCCGGACGACGGTGGCGTGCTGATGCCGCTGGCCGCGTGCGGTTGCGCGGCGGTGGCACGATTCATGTGCGAGGCGGTGGGTGAGCCTATCTCAGGCCGCGCGAGCGTCCTGCGCCACCTGGAGATCGAGCCAAAGGTCCAAGCCAAGCGGGCCCTGCTTGCGCAGAGCGACACGGGCGCGCCAGACCTCGCCATCACGCATGAAGGTCAGGTGCTCTGGGATGCCGCCGGCGGTGACCACGCGCACGTGGGCGGTCGCTTCGCTGGACGACAGCATCGTGCACGGCACGTCGAAGCTGCCGAGGCGGATCGTGGCCGTCGGGTGCGTGGACGCGTGAGTGAAGTGCTTGTTGGCCATGCTGAGCGTGTCCTCCAGGTGGAAGCGCCCAGGGTAGGGACCGCTTGGTTACCTGTCTGTTGCAGCGCAGCAACGACCGAAGCGGTTGCGGTGGCGAGATCATGACCGCGCTCCGCTGCCCCCGCTGCCCCCGCACGCTCGCCAGCACTGGGTTGCTGTTCTCGCACCTGAAGGCGAAGCACGGGCTCGAGGCCGCCCGCTTCTGCGTGTCGGATCACCCGGTCTTCGTCCGCGAGGCTGAGCGCCGCGCGCGGCGCCAAGGCCGCGACCCCGAGCCCAGCATGGCCGACCTCGTGATTGAGGCCACGCTCAACCGAGCCATGGGCCTGCCTGTCGATCGCGACATTGCGGAGATGTTCGATGTCTGAGGGCCTGAACGCGCCGGTCTTGCGCGTCCTCTCGCTCGGCGCCGGCGTCCAGTCGACGACGCTCGCGCTCATGGCAGCGCATGGCGAGATCGGCCCGATGCCGGACTGCGCCATCTTCGCCGACACGGGCGATGAGCCGGCCGCCGTCTACGAGCACCTGCACTGGCTCGCATCGGGCAACGTGCTGCCCTTCCCGGTGCACATCGTCTCCGCTGACAAGCTCAGCGAGCGCCTCCAGGCCGGCGAAGACCTCGCCCGGATCCCGTGCCACGTCGGTGCAGGCGGCATGTCGGGTCGCCAGTGCACCCGGAACTACAAGCTTCGCCCGATCCGGCGCGAGGTGCGGCGTCTGCTGGATGTCGGTCCGCGCGGCTACATCGCGCCCGGCGCGGTAGAGATGCGGGTCGGCATTTCGACCGACGAGGCGATACGGATGAAGCCGTCCGGCGCCGCATTCCTGACGAACCGGCACCCGCTGATCGAGCGCTTCATCTCGCGCGAGGACTGCAAGCGCTGGCTCGCCACGCACGGTTATCCGCTGCCGCCGCAGTCCCGCTGCATCTACTGCCCCTTCCAGAGCAATGCGGGCTGGCGCGGCATCCAGGCCGTTCCGGCGGAGTGGTCGTTCGTCGTGGACCTCGACAGGTGGCTGCGCGAGCCTGCCCAAGTCGCCCGCTTCCATGGTGAGCTGTTCCTGCACAAGAGCAAGCGGCAGCTGGAGATCGCTGACCGGTCCGAGCCGGCCCTGCCGCTGTTCGGCGGCGAGTTCGCGCACGAGTGCGAGGGGATGTGCGGTGTCTAGAACCGAAAGACCACGGGCCCTGTTTCCATATCGTGAATATTCAGGAAATGAGCGCCCCATTGAGCTTGATTGCAAGCTGATGATTGGCCCTTCTAGCCTCAAGAAGTGCTTTGCCAAGTGCAACTACGTGCCGACTGAATTCATTTCTGCGCTCCGCCCATTGGTCACCGAGAAGCCCAACAATCTCACTCTGCTTAGCATTGGCGATATATGGATATCCAGGGCTTGCAGCCCTGCTACTATCTCTAATAAAACTGACAGCAAGAAGATTCATGTCCCTGAGCGAAGCAACAACGGGACTGACATAGCCGACCAGTTCGGGCCCCCCGAAATATTTCCCCTCAAAATCGGAGATTTCTCCAATAATCTCGCCAAGCGCACCTATCTGATCCCTTATTTGGTTGTGGACCTCCGAAAAAATATTACGATCCCCGCCGCGATAGGCGGCAAGTTTCCATTCAATCTCCAGCGCGACCCTATTAGTATCAGCAAGGCGAGTGTGCACGGGATCGAACGAAACAATTTCCTGAGATCTCCTCACGATCAAGTCGTAGACTTGCACAGATCGTGCTTTTTCCATCTCCATGCGGCTTTCATTCATGCTTCTGAGCTGGAGGCCGTAGATAATGGCAGTGACGACTGCCGCTACCACGGCCAGCATTGTTTGATAGCGGTTGAGCCAAAAATCGAGACATCCCAGCTGAACAGAGCCGGCCTTATTATCGAAACCTGTTTCTCTACATATCTCAGCCATGGAGGCGCCGGTCGCCGTAATTGCAGCTATTGCAACTCCGATAATAAATATGAGTATTGGCGGATTTTTCTTCAAATAATCAACGATCGATCTCACCCAAGCTCTCCCACGGGCCTGCATTTTTTCAGACTGAATATGTTTCGATCGGGATCTAAATTTTTGCTTCAGGATACACCGTTGTTGTCGAGTGAGAGCCCGACAAGGCATCAGTTAGGCCGCTCGCCTGAGAGGCAATTTATGCGCCGTCAGGCGTTTGCTGGCTTTGCCGACTGCTTGCGGGGTAAAGCGCTCGGGGTTTTCGAGAATAAGGTACTCGAACAAATAGTCCGACAGGCCGGCGTCAACGAGTCTATGGAAGCCTCCAGAAGGTTGGCTAGATGCAGCGAGATCATTGAGCGTCTGCACGACACCTACTCGTTTCACTTTCTCTCGAGTGCGGGATGCACGCGACGTACGCCCATTCTCTTTTGTCAACAGTTCCTCAAAAACGGAGATGATCTCCCAAAAGCGTCTTTCGATCGGATCGGCAAATTGTCGTCCTTCGAGCTCGGAGATCCGACGGATGCAGGCCGTGACCAGATCCTGAACCTTCAGGCGCTCAGCGCTGGCCATCAACGCCCGCACCTTGTTCAGATCGTCGAGGTTTTGAGGATCGACGGGCCAAGCCATTTGCTGCTTCTCCAAAGTACGCTGGAGGATGCGCAGCAGGTCGTTACTCTAAGGTTGCACTCTCGGTCTGAGTGCCTGCCTGCCGGCCGCCTCCTCGACGGCGTGAGGCACGATGGCATGCCGGAGGTGCGCTCCTAATGGTCGCCTACAGCTTCAAGAAGCAATTCGGTCCGCCGATCTTGGCGAACACGAAGACCCAGACCATCCGGGCCGAGCGCCTCGGCCGATCGCGGCACGCCCGCCCAGGCGAGCAGGTCCAGCTCTACAGCGGTATGCGAACCCGCCAGTGCACGAAGCTCGGAGAGTCGCCCTGCATCGCCGTCTGGCCGATCGAGCTGCACCTGCGCGACAGCATCGTGTTCGCCAACGGCGGCTGGATCCGGACCCAGGAGGACCTCGACGCCTTCGCCCGACAGGACGGTTTCCGCGACTGGTCCGCCATGGTCGCTTTCTGGGCGGCCGAGCATCCCGGCGTCGAGGTGTTCGAGGGCGTGCTGATCCGGTGGCAGCCGCTCGCGCCGATCGCCGAGGCCGCGGAATGAGTACGGATCCCAAGCTTCTCGCCCATGCGGCCGCTCTAGGCCACGGGGACCTCGCGAAGGCGCTAGAGTACTTCCGGCCCCATCCTGGCACGAACGGCCCCGTTTCCCTTCGTGGGCCCGAGATGAGGCGTCACCTCGCGGTGATCGAGGCCGTGCTGGCTGGCGGCACGGCGTTAGAGATCCAATGCGCCGCCGCAGCGATGAGACAGGCAGCGCAGGACGTCGCTCACGGTCACGCGGATGCAATGGAGGGCAACCCGCCGACGGACGGCGAAACCGCCGCACGCCGCATCGCCGAGGACATTCGAGCGCTGCCCATCAGCGGCGAAGACAACGGAGGCGCAGCATGACGAAGCGCGCCCCGAAGCCCCTCCCGCCGCCAATCGACGACGAGCGCCGCCGCGCGGGTGAAGCCGCCCGAGCCCTGCGCGACGCGATTGCCGACCCATCGACCATGGGCGCGAAGACTGTGGCGCATGTCGACCTCGCGCGCCCCCGCCGCGGCGAATGGTGGGAGAGCTGGGCGAACCTGCCCGGTTTCCACCGGATCAACGGCAGGGCCGGACGCTACATCCACGAGCTGCTGCCTGGCTGGAGCTACGAGCGGCGCGAGATCCGGGCCGAGATGATCCCGGACCTCGAGGCGCTGGCCGAGCGCGGCGAGCGGCCGACCGAGGCGACGAGCGGGAGGGCCGCGTGAGACCGCTATCGAAGCTGATCGAGACGATTGCCGGAGCCGCCCGCGCCTTCCGTCAGAACGGGTGCCGACACGACTGGCGCCCCGAAGGCAATCTGATCGTGCGGCCCGGCAGACGTTTGGAAACCGCGGAGCAACGCTATCGCTGCCCAAAATGCGGGGCGACGCGTCAGGAGGGCATTTTCTGATGAGCCGCCGCTACGCCGCCGACACGTCGGTCCCGATGGACCGCAGCATCTCCGAGGTCCGGACCACCGTTCGGCGCCACGGCGCCAGCGAGTTCGCCCACATGGAGAGCGACACGCAGGCCGCGATCCACTTCACCATGCGCGGCCGGCGGATCCTGTTCCGGCGCGCGATGCCAGATCCGAAAGACGCCGATTTCACGAAAACCGAAACCGGCCGCGATCGATCCGCCTCGGCGGCCGAGACCGCATGGGAGCAGGCCTGCCGGTCGCGCTGGCGGGCGCTCGCCTTGGTCATCAAGGCGAAGCTGGAGGCAGTCGAGGTCGGCATCGTGGTGTTCGAGGACGAGTTCCTCGCCAACACGGTGCCGCCAGGCGCCAGCGTCACCTTCGGCGAGGCCGTCCGCGAGGACATGCGGCTCGCACACGAGAAGCGCGAGCTGACACCGCTGTTGCCGTACCTGGGAGGGAGCAGTGCCGCGTAGCGTTCGCACATCCGAACGGCCGGAGCGCCCCGCACTTCCGTTCGCACCCAAGGGCATCTCGCGGTTGGAGGCCGCCCGCTACGTCGGCGTCTCCGTGACCACCTTCGACGAGATGGTACGAGAGAGGCTGATGCCTCGGCCGAAGCAGGTTGGCTCGCGCGTGCTTTGGGATCGCGCACAAGTCGATCTATTCTTCGAGGCGCTGCCGGAACGCGAGGCGAACCAGGAGAGCGACGAGGATATCCTGGCGAGGCTCGGGTGACGCGCATCCGAGTGAAGGGGTTCAAGATCTTCGCGGACCGGCACGGCGCGATGCGGTGCTACCACCGGACGACCGGCGAGAAGATCGACCTGAAGAAGGCGCCGCTTGGATCCGCTGCGTTCTTCTCGGAGGTGGCGCGGATCGGGAAGAGCGCCGAGACCGCCGCTGCGCCCAAGGCCGGCACGCTCGGCAGCCTGATCGTCGCCTACCGCGCGCACGCGGCCTTCACCGACTTGGCCCCGCAGACGCGCGCCGACTACCAGAAGGTCCTCGACTATCTGAAGGACATCGACGGCACAGACCTTGAGCGGTTCACGCGCCCTTTCGTGGTGAAGGTCAGGGACCGCGCGGCCGAGCGGAAGGGGCGTCGATTCGGCAACTACGTGAAGGCGGTGCTGTCGCTGATGTTCGCCTGGGGGTCGGAGCGCGGCCACCTGCCGGCGAACACGGCCACCGGCATCAAGGATCTGCGCAAGAAGAAGGGTGAGCCCGACGCCAACCGCCCTTGGTCGGACGCCGAGCGCGAAGCTGTGCTGGCCGCCGCGCCGCCGCACATCCTCACTCCGGTCGCCTTGATGATGTTCACCGGCCTCGGACCGAAGGAGGCGCTCGGCCTACCGCGGGAGGCCTTTCGCGATGGTGAGCTGTCGACGAGTCGCGCCAAGACAGGCGAGCCAGTGTTCTGGCCCGCGCCGCTACCGCTCACGATGATCCTGGCCGCCGCGCCGGAGCACACGGCGCCGACCCTGTGCGCGAACTCCGAGGGCAAACCCTGGACGCTCAGCGGATTCCGCGCGTCGTGGCGGCCGATTCGATTGAAGCTGGAGAAGGCGGGGAGGGTGCAGCCAGGCCTCACGCTCTATGGGCTGCGGCACACCCTGGCCGTCGTGCTACGCGAGATCGGGCACGACGAGAGAGCCATCGCCGACGCGCTCGGACAGCGCACGATCGAGATGGCCCGGCACTATGCGAAGGGTGCGGATTTGGCACCGAAGATGCGAGCGCTGGTGGCTTCGCTGGACGCCGAGTTTGCGCGCCGAAGCGCGGGCGGCCGTCAAACCCAGAGGCCAGAAACGTCAAACCCGCCGGAAGGCGGTTTGGGTCAAACGAGCAAAATCAAGAAGTTAGGTGGTAGCGAGGGAGGGATTTGAACCCCCGACACAAGGATTATGATTCCTCTGCTCTAACCAGCTGAGCTACCCCGCCACGCGGCACGACCGTCCGCGAGGACGATGCGTGCAGTGGCCGCGGTATAGGAAGAGCGGACGCTCGCTGTCAACGGTTTTGGGTGCGCAAAGCGCGCGTCCGGATCGGGCTCGATCCATGTCCCGCCGATCGCGGACGGGACAGCCCGGCTGTCACCGGAAGTCGACCGTCGCCGATGCGGCGGCCATGTGCGGTCCGTCGAAGCCCGCTAGGTTGACACACGGGCCGCCTGAAGGCCCGTCACATCGCGGAGCGTTCGATGACAGCGCGCACGAACCATCGTTGGAACACCAGCCTCGCCGCCCTTCTCGTGCTGGGCGTGCCGCTCCTCGCCGGCCCGGCCATCGCGGCGGGCAACGACGCCACCTATCGCGCGGCCCTCACCGGCAGCAGCGAGGTCCCGGCGACCACAGGTGCCGGCACGGGCGAGATCACCGCGACCTTCGATCCTGCCGCCAAGCGCCTCAGCTGGTCGGGACGATACAGCGGTCTCACCGGCCCGGTCACGGCCGCCCATTTCCATGGTCCGGCCAAGGCCGGTGAGAATGCCGGCGTGCTGGTTCCGGTGACGGCGGCGAGCAGTCCCTTCTCCGGCGAGGCGATCCTCGACGACGCGAAGGCCGCCGATCTCGCTGCGGGCCGCATCTACTTCAACCTCCACACCGCCGCGAACCCGAAGGGTGAGATCCGCGGCCAGCTGGAGCGCGCGCCCTGATCCGGAACGGCGAGAGCCTCGACGTTCCCGATTGCGCCCGGTAGGCGGATCCCATCCTCCTGCCGGAGCTTTCGATGAAGCAGATCGACGCCATCATCGCCTGGACGCCCCTGCGTTGGGCAGAGCTGAAGCCGGAAACCGCCGGGCAGGTCGTCGTCCTGCCCGCACCCGACACGGCGGGCGAGGCGAAGCGCTACATGATGCGCGCCGGCGCCAGCTCGTCCGCCCTGGCCGCCCTGTCGGAAGAGGCGCGCATCGCCCGCCTCTTCATCGACTTCCAGACCCTCGTGGTCCGCGACGGGATCGACCCGCAGGCGGCCCACCGGGCGTTTCTGACGATCGACGAATATCGGTTCCGCATAGCCCCCGACACCGAGGGTGCGGAATTCGAGGATCCGCCCGAGGAGGATTAGCCTTCTGCCCGCGGCCGGCCGTTGCGTCGTGCTCACGCAAGCGTGAGAATTATGAATGCACACAGGCCGAAGCCGCCCTATCTTCCGATGGGTCGTGATTTCGTCCGAGGCCGGCCATGCCCGTATCCCGTCGCGCCGTCATCGCCGCAGCGGCCCTCGCCCCGCTCGCAGGGCGATTCGCCACCGCGGCGGAGCCGCTGATCCGCCGCCCGATCCCCTCCACCGGCGAGATGCTTCCGGCCATCGGGATCGGCACGTCCCGACGCTACGAGGTCGAGCCGACGCCCGACGCGGTGGCGCCGCTGAAGGAGGCGGTGAAGACCTTCGTCGCCCTCGGCGGCTCGGTGATCGACACGGCCCCGAGCTACGGGACCGCCGAGGACGTCCTCGGATTGATCCTGGCGGAGCCCGGCCTGCGCCAGAAAATCTTCCTCGCCAGCAAGGTCGACACGACCGGCCGCGATGCGACGCTGGCGGAGTTCGAGCGGTCGCTCAAGCGGATGAAGGTCGATACACTCGATCTCGTGGCGGTCCACAATCTGATCGACGTGACCGAGAATCTGGCGATTCTGCGGGATCTGAAGGATCGCAAACGCATCCGCTATGTCGGCGTCACGGTCTGGCGCGACAACCAGCTCGACGCGCTCGAAGCCGTCATGAAGCGCGAGACGCTCGACTTCATCCAGGTGAACTACGCCATTGACAACCGTGCCGCCGCCGAGCGTGTGATTCCGCTCGCCGCGGACCGCGGTGTGGCGGTGATGACCAACGTGCCGTTCGGCCGCGACCGCCTGTTCAAGGCGGTCCAGGGCAAGGAACTGCCGGCTTTCGCCAGGGACCTCGGCTGCGCGAGCTGGCCGCAGGTCTTCCTGAAATACGTGCTCGGCAATCCGGCCGTGACCTGCCCGATCCCCGGCATGGCGAAGGCCGCCTATGTCGAGGACAACCTCGGCGCCGCGCGGGGCAAGCTCCCGGATGCGGCACAGCGCAAGCAGATGGAGATGTTCATCGATGCGGTCTGATCTCACCTCGCGCCGCGCGGCGCTCGCCCTCGCGGCCGGACTCGCCGTCGCCGCGGCCATGCCCGCGCTGGCCCAGGACGGCCCGAAAAAGATCCGGATCGGCGTCATCGGGGCCGGAAATATCGGCGGTACGATCGGGACGCTCTGGGTCAAGGACGGCCACGAGGTGATGTTCGCCTCCCGCCACCCGGAGCAGTTGGCGGCGATGGTCTCGGAGCTGGGACCGAAGGCCAAGGCCGGCACGCCCGAGGAGGCGATCAAGTTCGGCGATGCCGTGTTCATCGCCGTCCCCTACAAGGCCTATCCGGAGCTCGCGAAGGAGATCGGCCCGGCTCTCAACGGCAAGGTCGTCCTCGATGCCGGCAACGCCACGCAGAAGCGCGACGGCGCGCTCTACGACGAGGTCCAGGCCAGCGGGATCGGCGCCACCTCGGCCAAGTACTTTCCCGGCGCCAAACTCGTGCGCGCCTTCAATGCGGCCAACTACAAGGTCTTCGCCAAGGAAGGCGCCGATGGCGGCAAGGGTCGCGCGGGCGGACGGATGGCGATCCCGATCGCCGGGGATGACCCGGAGGCTCTGAAGGTCGCCGAGGGCCTCGTCCGCGACGCCGGCTTCGATCCGGTGGTGGTCGGTCCGCTCAAGGAGGCCGACAAGTTCGCCATGGGCTCCCAGGGCTTCGGTCACGACGTGACCGCGTCGGAGATGCGCCAGAAACTCGGACTGGCGCAGTAGGGGCGTCATCCGATCCGTCGCCACGCCGTGCGGAGGCGACGGGTCGGACCGAGTCTCCGTGAGGGAGGCTTGCCCGAGGGAAAGCCCATTCCGGTGAGATCGGCCCATGTCTGAACCCGCACCCGCCCGCGGCACGCTCGCGCGCCTGATCGACGTTCAGCCCGGCGAGGGTCGGGCGCTGGCGTGGTCCTGGGCCTACATCTTCTCGATCCTGGCCGCCTACTACGTGCTGCGCCCGATCCGGGATCAGATGGGCGTCGCCGGCGGCATCGAAAACCTGCCCTGGCTGTTCACCGCCACCCTGGTCGGCATGCTCGCCCTCAACCTGCCCTTCGCCTACCTGGTGAAGCGGATGCCGCGGGCGCGGTTCGTGCCGATCACCTACCGGTTCTTCGCGGCCAACATCCTGGCCTTCGCGCTGACGCTCTATCTCGCCCCCGCCGAGTGGGGCGTGTGGATCGGCCGGGTGTTCTTCGTCTGGCTGTCGATCTTCAACCTGTTCGTGGTCTCGATCTTCTGGGCGACGATCGTCGACGTGTTCTCGAACGCCCAGGGCAAGCGCCTGTTCGGCTTCATCGCGGCCGGCGCGACGCTCGGCGCCATCGCGGGTTCGGCGACCACCGCGATCCTCGCCAAGAACGTCCCGACCTGGGGCCTGATGCTCTGCGCGGTGGTGCTCCTCGAGATCGCCGTATTCTGCATGCGCGGTCTCGCGGCCTTGTCGACGCAGCTGCACGAGGTGCCGGGCCGCGACCGCAGCGCCGATGACGGGCAGGATCGGACGATCGGCGGCAGCGTGCTCGCCGGCGTCACGCGAACCTTCGCGTCCCCCTACCTGCTCAACATCTCGCTGTTCCTGCTCCTGTTCTCGGTGACCTCGACCTTCCTGTATTTCGAGCAGGCGGGCATCGCCAAGCGGAGCTTCTCGGACCGGGGTGCGCAGACCGCCTTCTTCGCCAGCGTCGACCTCGCGGTGAACGTCCTGACGCTGGGAATCCAGCTGTTCCTCACCGGCCGGATCGTGAATCGCATCGGCGTCGCCCTGACGCTGGCGATCCTGCCGGCCTTCAGCATCCTCGGCTTCGCGGCGCTCGCCGTCTGGCCCACGATCGGCGTGATCGTCGCGTTCCAAGTCCTGCGCCGGGCCGGCAACTTCGCCATCGCGCGACCGGTGCGCGAGGTGCTGTTCACCGTCGTCCCGCGGGAGGATCGCTACAAGGCCAAGAGCTTCATCGACACGGTGGTCTACCGCCTGGGCGACCAAGTCGGCGCATGGTCGTTCACGGGCATCCAGGGCGTCGGATTCGGCAGCGCCGGCGTGGCGGGCGCCGCGATCCCGCTCTCGGTGGCGTGGCTCGTGAACAGCCTCTGGCTCGGGCGCGCACAGGACCGGCGCCGGGACGAGCAGGCGGCGGAGCCGGTCGGTGAGTCTGCGCGGCCCATGCCGTTCGGTCGCGGGGCGGCCTCGCCCGGTCGGTGAGCGACGCGGGCCGGCCTACCGGTGCCGCATGAAGTCCCAGATCAGGTAGGCCGGGAACGGCAGCATGATCGCGAAGAAGATCCAGTCGAACATCTGAGGCATCAAGCCATCTCCCGCTCGGCCCCCTCTGGTTCTACCGGCATGGCCGTGTGAAGTTCCGCGCGGCGGCGGCGGTCCGTTAAGAGGCGGTTTACCCTGACGGGCGACGTATCGCGCTCGGTCCGGGCGGGAGAGAGACATGGCGGGACCCGCATGGTCGGCGCCGCGGCGCTGGTGGCGCTCCGCCCAGCTCGCGATGGCCGTGCTCGGGCTCCTCGCCGTGACGCCGGCTCCGGTCGCCGCGCAGGAGCCGCTCTACATCCGCATCCGCCCCCTGCCGGACGCCGAGGCCGCGCGCGTGGCCCGGGAGATGCTCTGGGCGCGCCGGCAGGCCCATGCCCGTGCGGTGATCGAATCCGTCTGCACCGGCTGCCTCGGTGCCTGGAAACCCGAGACCGTCCCGGCGCCGAGCCCGGCTCCGGCGCCGACGGAGGACCGGATTGCGAACCTCACCGTTCCGATAGGGGTTGAACTCGACCCCGGCTCCGGGGCATCCGACCCGCATCCAGATTCATCGACCTCCGAGAGGCATCCATGACGCAAGCGCATCCGACCAGCGGCGCCGAGCCCGAAGTCGATTGCCCGGTAACCCTCGAGGTCCTGGGCTCCGTCTACCGGGCCGACGACTTCGACCTGCCGCTGATCCTGGAGCAGATCCCGCCGCTGAAGCGCGCGCAGCTGGCCACCTACCTCTACGGCAAGAGCCACATGCACAAGCTCGGGCTGAAGGTCGCCCGCTCCTGCGAGCGCGACGACCTCATCCGCGTGGCGGGCGAGATCGGCTCGGTGATCCACGGACAGGCGCACCTGAAGCCGTCGCGGCCGGCACCCGAGCCGGCCCCGCAGCTGCGCGCCAAGACTCCGCCCGGCCAGAAGAAGGTGAGCCTCGCCGGCGCCGCCGCGAAGCCCGCGATCAGCCTCGGCGGCTCGGCCAAGGTCCGTAACTTCGACTGAGAGCCGACGCGTCGGGTGAGCCGAGACCACGTCGCGCGCCTGAGCGGATCGGCCGATTCGGGTCCCGGGTCGCGCCGCGTGGCCCCGGGACGACGCAAGAGCGTACGACCGACGGGCGGAATCCGGCATTCCGTCGGCGTCAGCGCGTCGGAAGACCGGACAACCCGGACTTGTGCGTTGCACCCGCCCCGGCCTTCGGATAATCGCCCGCGATGAACACCGACCACGACAAGATCCTGATCGTCGATTTCGGCTCTCAGGTGACCCAGCTCATCGCCCGCCGGGTGCGGGAGGAGGGCGTCTACTGCGAGATCGTGCCCTTCACGAAGGCCGAGGCCGCGTTTCGCGAGCAGAAGCCCAAGGGCGTGATCCTCTCCGGCGGCCCCGAATCGGTAACCGTCGAGGCCTCGCCCCGCGCGCCCCAGCTCGTGTTCGATTCGGGCGTCCCGGTCTTCGGCATCTGCTACGGCCAGCAGACCATGGCGGCTCAGCTCGGCGGCGCCGTCGAGGGCGGACACCACGCGGAGTTCGGCCGGGCCGAGGTCGAGATCCTGGCCGATTGCCCCCTGTTCAAGGGCGTCTGGCACAAGGGCGAGAAGTACCCGGTCTGGATGAGCCACGGTGACCGCGTCACCAAGCTGCCGGACGGCTTCACCACCGTGGCGATCTCCAAGAACGCGCCCTTCGCGGCGGTGGCCGACGAGGCCCGCAACTACTACGCGGTGCAATTTCACCCGGAAGTGGCACACACCCCCCACGGCGCCCTGCTGATCCGCAACTTCGTGCGCGACGTGGCCGGCTGCTCGGGCGACTGGACCATGGGCGCCTATCGCGAGGAGGCCATCGCCAAGATCCGCGAGCAGGTCGGCTCCGAGAAGGTGATCTGCGGCCTGTCGGGTGGCGTCGATTCCGCCGTGGCGGCCGTGCTGATCCACGAGGCGATCGGCGACCAGCTGACCTGCGTGTTCGTCGACCACGGCCTCCTGCGCCTGGGCGAGGCCGAACAGGTCGTGGCCCTGTTCCGCGACCACTACAACATCCCGCTGGTCCACGTTGAGGCGTCGGGGATGTTCCTCGCGGCCCTCGAGGGCGTCTCGGATCCCGAGGTCAAGCGCAAGACCATCGGTCGCCTGTTCATCGACGTGTTCGAGGCCGAATCGAAGAAGATCGGCGGGGCGAAGTTCCTGGCGCAGGGCACGCTGTATCCGGACGTGATCGAGAGCGTGTCGTTCACGGGCGGCCCGTCCGTGACCATCAAGAGCCACCACAATGTCGGCGGCCTGCCCGAGCGCATGGACATGAAGCTCGTGGAGCCGCTCCGCGAGCTGTTCAAGGACGAGGTCCGGGTCCTCGGCAAGGAACTCGGCCTGCCCGAGGGCTTCGTCGGCCGCCACCCGTTCCCGGGCCCGGGCCTGGCGATCCGCTGCCCCGGCACGATCACCGCCGAGAAGCTGGAGGCCCTGCGCAAGGCCGACGCGATCTACCTCGACGAGATCCGGCAGGCCGGCCTCTACGACACGATCTGGCAGGCCTTCGCGGTGATCCTGCCGGTGAAGACCGTCGGCGTGATGGGCGACGGCCGCACCTACGATCATGTCTGCGCGCTGCGCGCCGTCACGTCGGTGGACGGCATGACCGCCGATTTCTACCCGTTCGACATGGCCTTCCTGGGCCGGGTCGCGACCCGGATCATCAACGAGGTGAAGGGCATCAACCGGGTCACCTACGACATCACCTCGAAGCCCCCGGGCACCATCGAGTGGGAATGAGCAGGCCCGCAGCCGTCATCGCGAAAGCCGCGAGCCGATTCTGGGGAGCGTGACGGCAGGATTCCGGGCGCTCCCGGATCGCGCCGCGTCGCGCGCCGGGACGATGCGGACACCGTGCCGTAGACCGCGCCCCGTCACGGCCCGCAGAGCGCCGGCTCGACCGCCTTCAGCGCCGGCCGGAACGCCGCGAGATGCAGCCCGTCCCGCAGGGCACCGGGCTTGGCATAGCCGGTGTCGCCGTCGCGCAAGGCCGCGAACGGGTCCGTGAACACGCAGCCGAGCCGGCCGCACAGGTTGCGCAGGCGCTGCGAGTAAACTGCCACCGCGCCGGCATCGACGAGCTTGCTGAGCTCACGCCCGACCGGGGGGAGGGCCGTCACCACGACGCGCGGGCTCAAGGTCTGGAGCCGCTTGATGATCGCCTCTGCGGCGGCTTCGAACTGCGCCGTCGGCCTGTCCAGCCGCGGGTTGTTCTTCACGAGGATGTCGTTGGTCCCGATCGTCAGCGCGGCGAGCCGGGGAGGGACCTTGAAGGTCAGGCGCGCGAGGTGGTCCGCATAGCTGGCCGCGGTCGAGCCGCTGATCCCGCCGTTGAGGAAGTCGAGGCCGCAGGGCCGCTGGCTGCCGGGCTGCAGTTCCACCTGGGAATCGCCGGCCCAGAACACGTAATCCGGCGGCGCCTCGTCGAGGCTGACCTGCACGGCGATCAGGCGCATCTCCGCGTAGGCCCGCGCATCGGCGGCCGGCCTATGCAGGCGCCACCCGGCGAAACCGCCGATCGCCAGCAGGGCGAGCCCACCGAGGATGAGAAGGGCGACGCGCCTCACGGCTCGGCCCCGGCCCGGTCGACCTGCGCGTCCAGCCGCGCATCCGTGGAGGCGTAGTAGGGTTTAATGTCGAGGAGCGGCGTGCCGTCGAGGCAGTCGAGCCCGCGCACGCGGAGCGTGTCGCCGTCGCGGCCGAGCAGTTCCACCACCGACAGGGCGATCGGGTTGGGACGGGCGGGCGAACGCAGGGAGAAGGTGCCGCGGGGACCGTCGGCGTGGCGCGGGCGCTGGATCACGAGGCCGCGGGTCGCCCGGTCCATCCAGTAGAGCAGGATCAGGTGCGTGCAGCCCGTGACGTTGCGCAGGCCGGGGACGTAGGCCGGATCGACCTCCACGGTGCAGACCGCATCGGTCTGCAGGCCGTTCTTCGGACAGTCGGATCGCGCCTGCCAGGGCGTGCGCAGCCGGCCGATGAAGTGGAGGCCCGCATCGAAGGTCGTGGGCAATTCTGCCCTCACTTCGCCGGGACGGGTTCCGAACTCATCCGCGTCCATGCCGCCTCGCTCCGCGCCGGCGGGCTTGTCGGCCATGTCTCCGCAGCCCGCAACCCCGCATCTCGCCCCCGGATGGTGCGGGGTGTAGATCCGGCAGCAGGAACGGAGGCGACATGATCGAGCGGGAATTGCGGCCGATGCAGGCGGTGGCCGATGCCGGGACCGCCGTCGACCGGCTGGTCGAGCTCTACGACGACGCGGCCGGCGCCCTGCGAAATGCCCTGGAGCGCTACCTCGCGGGGGGGCCGCCGCCGGACGCCACCGAGCGGCTCGCCTTCCGCTACCCGGAGCTGCGGATCAGCTATCGCCCGGACGGGCCGCTGCCGCGCGTCCGGCGCGCCACCGCCAAGCTCCAGGCGGCCGGGACCTACGCCACGACGGTGACGCATCCGGCGTTCTTCCGGACCTACCTGACCCGTCAGCTGGAGCCGCTGATCGCGGATTACGGCATCGCCATCGAAGTCGGGCTGAGCGCGCAGGAGATCCCCTATCCCTACGTGCTGGAAGCCGGGCTCGACGCGGGCGGCCGGGCGGTCGACGGCGCGGATCTCGCCACCTACTTCCCGGTCCCGCTCCTGTCGCTCGTCGGCGACGAGATCGCCGACGGGACCTTCGACCAAGTGGCGGGCGAGCCGCTGCCCCTGGCGCTGTTCGACGGCGTGCGGGTCGATTACTCCCTCCGGCGGCTGGTCCATTACACCGGCTGCGACTGGCGCGACGTCCAGCCCTGGATCCTGCTCACCAACTACCACCGCTACGTCGACCAGTTCGTCCGCCACGGCCTGGAGCGGCTGGCCTCGGGCGCGGAGGGGTTCGAGCGGCTGGTCCTGCCGGGCGGAGTCTCCGTGAGCCGCGCCGAGGCCGCCGAG
The DNA here is from genome assembly GCF_900116795.1 of Methylobacterium sp. UNCCL125. Taxonomy (NCBI): domain Bacteria; kingdom Pseudomonadati; phylum Pseudomonadota; class Alphaproteobacteria; order Hyphomicrobiales; family Methylobacteriaceae; genus Methylobacterium; species Methylobacterium sp. UNCCL125. The sequence goes on from NZ_FPBW01000003.1 coordinate 51,664, forward strand.
GCCGACCCCGCCGCGGTGATCGCCGCCTCGCCCTGGCACCGGCACCAGATGCCGGCCTACCATTTGGTGGCGCGCGACGCCGACGGGACCCAGCAGGGCACGACGCTGGTCAATATCGGCGTCGGCCCCTCGAACGCGAAGACGATCACCGACCATCTGGCCGTGCTGCGCCCGGATTGCTGGCTGATGGTCGGCCATTGCGGCGGCTTGCGGCAGTCGCAGACGATCGGCGACTACGTGCTGGCGCACGCCTATCTCCGCCGCGACCGGATCCTCGACGAGCTCGTGCCGCCGGACGTCCCGGTCCCGGCGCTGGCCGAGGTGCAGGTCGCGCTCCAGAGCGCCGCCGCTTCTGTGACGGGCGAGCAGGCCGATGCCCTGAAGCGGCGCCTGCGCACCGGCACGGTGGTGACCTATGACGACCGCAACTGGGAGCTGCGCTTCAGCCAGGAGCGGCGGCGGATCAACCAGTCCCGCGCGATCGCGGTCGACATGGAGAGCGGCACCGTCGCCGCGCAGGGCTTCCGCCTCCGCGTACCCTACGGCGCGCTGCTCTGCGTCTCCGACAAGCCGCTCCACGGCGAGATCAAGCTGCCGGGCGCCGCCAATGCGTTCTACGACCGGGCCGTCTCGGAGCATCTCCAGGTGGGATTGGCGGCACTCGACGTGCTGCGCGCCGACCGGCACGGTCTCCACTCGCGCAAGCTGCGCAGCTTCGATGAGCCTCCGTTCCGGTGAGGGGCGCCCGGCGCGGTCTTCATCCGGTCCGCGCCCGAGGACGGCTCTCGCGACGGACTGCCACGTCGCCCCAAATACTCAAGCTTGGATATCGCGGCGTTTTGAAGTGTTGGGAGATTAATACACCTCGCTTCAAGCTGAGATTTCCCATGACTCGTATCGCACTTGTTTCGACCGCTCTTCTGGCAGCGGTCGCTTTCGCTCCGACCGGTGCGGATGCGCGCGGCTTCGGCGGGGGTGGCTTCCACGGCGGAGGCTTCGGCGGTGGCGGATTTCACGGCGGCGGGTTCGGCGGCGGCTTCCCCGGTGGCAGCGTGAGCGGCGGATCGTTCCGGAACGGCGGCTTCGGCGGCGGTGCCTTTCAGAACGGCGGCGTCGGTGGGGCGCGGGTCGGCGGCCTGGGTGGTGGCTTCCGGGGCGCGGGGCTCGGCGCTGCCGGCGTGGCCGGAGCCGGCGGGCTTCGGGGCGGCGGCCTCCGGACCGGCGGATTCCACGATGCCGGCCGGTATGGCGGGATCGGGAACCGCGGGATTGTCGGGCGTGGCTACGCCGACCGCGGTTACTACGGCCGGCGCTATGGCCGCGGCGTCGGCTACGGCCTTGCGGGGGTCGGGCTCGGCCTCGGGGTCGGCTACGGCCTGAGCGGCCTCGACTACGGGTACGACAATTGTGCCGACACGTACGGCTACGGGGCTTACGACCCGGCCGCCTGCAACGGCTACTACGGCTACGGCTACTGAGCCACGCGAAGCGGGTCCCCAGACGCCCTTTGAGACAGCACCGCGCCCGGCCGGCTCTCGGCCGGGCGTCCGCGTTCGTAAGCAGGCCGGCGCGGCCCATCGCACCGAGAGCCTTCGCGGTTGGCGAAGGCTCGCTCAACAACTCCCGAATTGCGAACCGTTCCAATACTACGAGGATGCCGCCTCCGGCGTAGCGTGGTGCGGGGACGATCGCGGTGAGCGGGGAGGGGTCGATTGCGGCGACGGCGGCACTGCTCTTGGCGTGCATGAGCCTCTGGGCGACCGCCCTGCTGCCCGAGATCGTCACGGCGCTCGCCTTCTTCGGACTGGCGATGCTGCTGCGGCTCGGCTCCGCCGCGACGGTGTTCTCCGGCCTCTCGTCCTCCGCCTTCTGGCTGGTCCTGTCCGGCCTGGTGGTGGGGCAGGGCATGACCCGGACGGGCCTCGGCGCCCGCATGGCGCGGAGCCTCGCCCTGCGCCTCTCGGGCTCCTACGGCCACTTCATCACCGGGCTGGTGGCGCTGAGCTTCCTCATCGCCTTCGTCATGCCGTCGAATCTGGGCCGCATCGCCCTGATGATCCCCGTGACCCTGGCGCTCTGCGACGCCTTCGGCCTCGCGGTCGGCCGCCCGGGACGGACGGGCGCGGTGCTGGCGGTCGGCATCGCCACGCCGATCCTGTCGGCAGCGATCCTGCCCGCCAACGTGCCGAACCTCGTCATGGCCGGCTCGGCGGAACACCTGCTCGGGCTGCAGCTCTCTTACCTGTCCTACTTCGTCCTGCACGCCCCGGTCCTGGCCGCGGTCAAGGGCGTCCTGCTGGTGGCTCTCATCGTCCGGCTGTTTCCGGACGACCTCGGCCCGACCGCGCCGACCCTGCCGGTGCTGCCGCCGCTCTCCGCGCCCGAGCGGCGCCTCGCGGTGATCCTCGCCTGCACGCTGGTCCTCTGGATGACCGACGCCCTGCACGGGCTCGCCCCCGCCTGGGTCGGCCTCGCCGCCGCGGTGGTCTGCCTGCTGCCGCGGATCGGGGTGCTGCCGCCCGAAGCGTTCCAGCAGGTCAACCTGCGGACCTGCTTCTACATCGCGGCGCTGCTCGGTCTGGTCGCCCTGGTCAACGAGACCGGTCTGGGCGGGCGTCTCGGCCATCTGCTCCTGGCGGTCGCGCCCCTGGCGCACGACGCGCCGACACAGAACTTCGCGGTGCTCACCGGCATGGCGACGGTGCTGACCCTGCTCGTCACCGCCAACGGCGCGCCGGCCCTCTACACGGCCCTGGCGGGCGAGATGACGGAGGCGAGCGGCCTGTCATCCCTCGCGGTCGTCTCCCTGCAGGTGATCGGCTACTCGACCATCTTCTTCCCTTACCAAGCGCCCCCGATCGTGTTCGCCAGCGAGCTCGGGGGCGTCCGCCTCGGGGACGCGACGCGCCTCACCGTGAGCTTCGGTCTCCTGTCGTTGCTGGTGGCCGCGCCCCTCGACTATGCGTGGTGGCGACTGCTGGGGCAGCTGAGGTGACAGAATCGGCAAAGTGTCGCCCCAGACGGCACATTGCGCCGCACCATGGCGGATTGCGGGTTGCCCGCTCAGCCACTAGCGCTACCAGATTAGAGATGGTCCAGTTCGCAGCTGCGAGGCTTCAACCCGATGGCACCCACCGCCCGCCCGACAGTGGCACAGCCGCTATCGCCCCATCTCCAGATCTATCGCTGGACCTGGACGATGGCGATGTCGGTGTTTCACCGTATCACCGGCACCGCGCTCTATGGCGGGACTGCACTGGTCGCCATCTGGCTCGTGGCTCTGGCTTCCGGACCGGTCGGCTACTCTTACGTGGCCGGCTTCTTCGGCTCGCTGTTCGGGCGCCTGATCCTGTTCGTCTATACGTGGGTGCTGATGCACCACATGCTGGGCGGCATCCGGCACCTGATCTGGGACACGGGCGTGGGCTTCGATCGGGAGAAGCGCCTGTCGATGGCCCGGCTGACCCTGATCGGCTCGGTCGCGCTCACCCTCGTCATCTGGGCGGTCGCCCTTCTGGTCCGCTGAGGAGGCCCACATGGCTCAGAAAGAGGTCCGGCAGGACACGCGCGTCTCGATCCGCACCCCCCGCGCCCGGGTCCGCGGCCTTGGCGTCGCGCACCACGGGGCCGGCCACTGGTGGCTGCAGCGGCTGACCGCCATCGCCAACGTCGTGCTGATGCTGAGCTTCGTGGTGATCGTCGCCAAGATGTCGGGCCGCGGCTTTGCGGAGGCGCGGCTCCTCGTCGCGACCCCCCTGGTGTCAATTCTCCTGATCCTGGCACTGCTGTCGGTTACGATCCACATGCGGCTCGGCATGCAGGTGATCATCGAGGACTATGTGCACGCCCCGGCCATGAAGATTGCGGCGGTTCTCGCCAACAACGCCTACGCGGTCGTCGTGGCCGTGGCCTGCCTCTACGCGGTGCTGCGCATCGGCTTCGGACAGCCGGCCTGAACCCCGCCAACCCCTATTTCGAGGAGCCGAACATGGCCGCCAACGGCACAAACGGCAGCGGGCCTGCCTACACCATTCACGATCACGCCTTCGACGTGGTGATCGTCGGCGCGGGCGGCGCCGGCCTGCGTGCCACGGTCGGCTGCTCGGAAGCCGGCCTGCGCACCGCCTGCATCACCAAGGTGTTCCCGACCCGCTCGCACACCGTGGCGGCGCAGGGCGGCATCTCGGCGTCCCTCGGCAACATGGGCCCGGACGACTGGCGCTGGCACATGTACGACACCGTGAAGGGGTCGGACTGGCTCGGCGACCAGGACGCCATCGAGTACCTCGTGCGCAACGCGCCCGCCGCCGTGTACGAGCTGGAGCACTGGGGCGTGCCGTTCTCCCGCACGGAGGAAGGCAAGATCTACCAGCGCCCGTTCGGCGGCATGACCACCGATTACGGCAAGGGCACCGCCCAGCGCACCTGCGCGGCGGCCGACCGCACCGGCCACGCCATGCTGCACACCCTCTACGGGCAGGCGGTGAAGAACCAGACCGACTTCTTCATCGAGTATTTCGCCCTCGACCTGATCATGGACGAGGAGGGCCGCTGCCGCGGCGTCATCGCCCTCGACCAGGCCACCGGCGAGATCCACCGGTTCCGCGCCCAGATGACCATCCTGGCGACCGGCGGCTACGGACGCGCCTATTTCTCGGCGACCTCCGCGCATACCTGCACGGGCGACGGCAACGCCATGGTGCTGCGCGCCGGCCTGCCGCTGCAGGACATGGAGTTCGTGCAGTTCCACCCGACCGGCATCTACGGCGCGGGCTGCCTGATCACGGAAGGCTCCCGGGGTGAGGGCGGCTATCTGACGAATTCCGAGGGCGAGCGCTTCATGGAGCGCTACGCACCGTCGGCCAAGGACCTCGCCTCGCGCGACGTGGTCTCGCGCTCCATGACCATGGAGATCCGGGACGGCCGCGGCGTCGGCAAGAACAAGGATCACATCTACCTGCACCTCGACCACCTGGATCCGAAGATCCTGCACGAGCGCCTGCCGGGCATCTCGGAATCCGCGCGGATCTTCGCCGGTGTCGACGTGACCAAGGAGCCGATCCCGGTCATCCCGACCGTCCATTACAACATGGGCGGCATCCCCACGAACTATCACGGCGAGGTGCTGACGCTGCGCGACGGCAACCCCGACACCGTGGTTCCGGGCCTGATGGCCATCGGCGAAGCAGCCTGCGTCTCCGTCCACGGTGCCAACCGCCTGGGCTCGAACTCGCTGATCGATCTCGTGGTGTTCGGCCGCGCCGCCGGCAACCGCTGCGCCGAGATCGTCGAGCCGAACGGCCGCGCCATGGAACTGCCGAAGGGGGCCACCGACAAGGCCCTCGAGCGCCTCGACCGGTTCCGCTACGCCAACGGCGCGACGCCGACCGCGGAACTCCGCGCCGAGATGCAGAAGACGATGCAGAACAATTGCGCCGTGTTCCGCACCGGCGAGGTTCTGGAGGAGGGCAAGGGCCTGATCCACAAGGTCTGGAACGCCGCCGCCGACGTGAAGGTCACCGACCGGTCGCTGGTCTGGAACACCGACCTCCTGGAGACCCTGGAGTTCGACAACCTGATCGGCCAGGCGGTGGTCACGATGGAATCGGCCGCCAACCGCACGGAATCCCGCGGCGCCCATGCCCGCGAGGACTTCCCGGACCGCGACGACAAGGACTGGATGAAGCACACCCTGTCCTGGCTCGACGAGGGCCGTCACCAGGTGAACATCGATTACCGTCCGGTGCACACCTACACGATGTCCAATGAGATCCAGTACATCGAGCCGAAGGCCCGCGTGTACTGATACGAACCTCTGCTCAACGACTGCGGCGGCGGGGCTTCTGCCCCGGCCGCCACGTCCTGCTCTAGCGGAAGCCGTCGAGAACCATGGCCCAGTTCAACCTTCCGAAGAATTCTCAGATCACGCAGGGCAAGTCCTGGCCGGCGCCTCCCGGCGCCAGGAACCTGCAGACCTTCAAGATCTACCGCTGGAACCCGGATGACGGGGCCAACCCGCGGATCGACACTTATCAGGTCGATCGCGAGGATTGCGGCCCGATGGTCCTCGACGCGCTCCTGTGGATCAAGAACAAGGTCGACTCGACGCTGGTCTTCCGCCGCTCCTGCCGCGAGGGCATCTGCGGCTCCTGCGCGATGAACATCGAGGGCCAGAACGCGCTCGCCTGCACGATGGGCATCGACGAGTGCAAGAGCCCCGACAACGCGCTGCCGGTCATGACCCGCAAGGACGAGGACGGGGCGATCCGGATCTATCCGCTGCCGCACATGCCGGTCCTGAAGGACCTCGTGCCGGACCTCACGAATTTCTACGCCCAGCACGCCGCCATCGAGCCCTGGCTGCAGACCGAGACGCCGGCCCCGGAGAAGGAGTGGCGCCAGACTCCGGAGGACCGCTCCCGCCTCGACGGTCTGTACGAGTGCATCCTCTGCGCGTGCTGCACCACGTCGTGCCCGAGCTACTGGTGGAACGGCGACAAGTTCCTCGGCCCGGCAGCCCTGCTGCAGGCCTATCGCTGGCTGATCGACTCGCGCGACGAGAACACGGGCCACCGCCTCGACGGGCTGCACGACCCGTTCCGGCTGTACCGCTGCCACACGATCATGAACTGCGCCAACACCTGCCCGAAGAGCCTGAACCCGGCCAAGGCCATCGCCGAAATCAAGAAGATGATGGTGGAGCGCACGCTCTGATTGCAGAGCCGGGCCACGTATTGAGGCCTGAAGGCCACACTGGGCCGAAAAGCCCGGCTCTCCGCAGCGGAGTCGTCTGAGCTTGGGAGGGCCGCCTTGCGGTCAGCGCAATTGGCACGGAGTCAGGGGCAAGCGCGTACGCGCCTCCAAGCCTGACCCAAAGTGGACCGATGCTGCGCCCGAGCCTGTCGACGTTCGCCGTTCTCTGCCTGGGCGCCAGCCTCGGCGCCTGTGCCTCGAGCCGCCTGGATGGGCCGAGGACGCGGGCGCCGTCGCCGCAGGCCTCCCTGGACACGGTGCCGGCCATGCCGTCGGGCACCGTGACCGCAGCCCCCCTGGCGCCTCCGCCCGGCGTGGCCGCGAGCCCCGACGCGCCGCCCCCGCCCGGTGCCCAGGCGGCCGCGCCACCCGCCGGTCCGACGGTGATCGCCGAGCCGGTCGCTCCGCCGGCGCCGCCGCCGCCGGTCGCCACCGGCGGTCGCTCCTCCGTGGTCGGAAGCTGGGATGCCCGCGATGCCACCGGAGCGAATTGCAAGGTGACGCTCTCGAGCACGCCGGCCCTCGACCTCTACAGGGCGACGGCGACGGGCTGCCCCAACAAGGATCTGGCCCGGGTCTCGGCCTGGGACTTCCGCGACGGGGAAGTCTACCTCTACCAGCCGGGCGGCTCCGTGGCGGCGCGGCTGCGCCAGGGCGGCGGCGGCCTGGAAGGCGCCCTGACCAAGTCGGGCGCCGCGCTGGCCCTGAACCGCTGAGACACCGCGGCGGCGCGACCACTCCGCACGGTTGGCGCGGGGCCGGTCGCGCTTACATGAGGGGCTCCCGCCGCGTCACGCCCCCGTAGACATGTTCCTCGATTGGCTTGAACGCCGCGTCGACCCCTTCGCGCCCTTCGACGAGGCGCGGATGCCGCCGCGGTCGATCATCGGCTTTGCCTGGTTCTACCTGCGCCCGATCCGCGCCGCCCTGGCGGCCCTGTTCGTCATCGCGGTAATCGCCGGCACGGTCGAGGCGTCCCTCTACCTCGTGATGCGCTGGTTCATCGACCTGCTCGGCTCGGCCGATCGGGCGACGGTGCTATCGGACCACGCGGTCGAACTCGGCCTCGTGGTCGTTCTCATCGCGGTGGTGCGTCCGCTGTCGATCTGGGCGCACGAGGTGCTGTCCAACCAGCTCATCGTGCCGCAATCGACCAGCCAGATCCGCTGGCGGGCGCATCTCTACACCCTCGGGCACGCGCTCTCGTATTTCCAGGGCGACTTCTCCGGCCGTCTGGCCAACCGCGTCGTCCAGGTGGGCCCGGCGGTGCGGGAACTCGCGGTCGTCTTCATCGACACGCTCCTCTACGTGGCGATCTACGCGATCACGGCGGTCGGGCTGTTCAGCGCGATCTCGCCGTGGCTCGCCGTCCCGGTGCTGCTCTGGATCGCCGCCTACGCGGCCCTGACCGCGTGGTTCGTGCCCCGGGCCCGGGCGCGCTCGCACAAGACCGCCGACACCCGCTCGACGCTCATCGGCCGGATCGTCGACAGCTACACCAACATCCTGACGGTCAAGCTCTTCGCCCGCGACCGCGAGGAGCGGGCCGCGGTGCAGGACGCGGTGGACGTCCACACGGCCGCCTATCTTCACCAGTTCCGGCTGGTGACCCTGACCACCAGCCTGCTTGGACTCCTCAACAGCACGCTCCTGATCGCCACCGGTGCCGCGTGCCTCGTCCTGTGGCGCGACGGCGGCATGACCACCGGCGAGGCGTCGGCGGGTCTCGCCCTCGTGCTGCGCCTGATCGCCATGTCGGGCTGGGTCATGCAGACCGTGCGCGGTGTCTTCGAGAATGTCGGCGTGGTCCAGGAGAGCATGCAGACGATGGCCCGGCCGCACGCCCTGGTCGATGCGCCGGACGCGCAGTCCCTCGTCGTCACCGGCGGCGAGATCCGATTCGAGGAGGTCGGCTTCCATTACGGACGCGGCGACGCCACGGTCATCGAGGATTTCTCCCTGACGATCCGCCCCGGCGAGAAGGTCGGGCTGGTCGGCGTCAGCGGCGCGGGCAAGTCGACCCTGGCGGGTCTGCTCCTGCGCCTCTACGACGTGGAGAGCGGGCGCATCCTGGTGGACGGCCAGGACATCGCCGCGGTGACTCAGCAATCGCTGCGCGAAGCCATCGCGATGGTCAGCCAGGACACGTCGCTCTTGCACCGCTCCATCCGCGACAACATCGCCTATGGCCGCCCCGGCGCCAGCCAGGCGGAGATCGAGCGGGCGGCCCGGCTGGCGCATGCGGACGCGTTCATCGCCGATCTCGTCGATCACAAGGGGCGGCGGGGCTACGACGCCCAGGTCGGCGAGCGCGGCGTCAAACTGTCCGGCGGGCAGCGGCAGCGGATCGCCATCGCCCGCGTCATGCTGAAGGACGCCCCGATCCTGATTCTCGACGAGGCGACCTCGGCCCTCGACAGCCAGGTCGAGGCGGCGATTCAGGACTCCCTCGACACCCTGATGGCCGGCAAGACCGTGCTGGCCATCGCGCACCGCCTGTCGACCATCGCGGCCCTCGACCGGCTCGTCGTCATCGACCGCGGCCGGATCATCGAGGAGGGGACCCACGCCGAGCTTGTTGCGCGCGGTGGCGTCTATGCCGGATTGTGGTCGCGCCAATCCGGCGGCTTCCTGGACGACGGGACGGCCCGATACGACAGCGCCGTCGCGTGAGCGCCGCACCGGCAGCGTTACCGGCAACATACCGCGACGATCGCGGGTCGACCTTATCGCCGCGCCGCACACAGCGGCTTGACTCGGGGGCGTCAGACAGTCTCATTGCTCAGATTAGAACCATAATGCTTTGTTCCTGGATCGAGCCGGGACGAGGGCACCTGCGGCCCTGACGCCGACGCATGGAGTTCCGAACCTTGGCGAACACATCAGCCGCCGCTCCCGCGGCCTCTGGTCATGAGGGCAGCCGCCGTGACTTTCTCTTCCTGGCGACCGGCGCCGGGCTGGCGGTCGGGGCCGCAGCCGCGGCTTGGCCGCTGATCTCTTCCATGGCGCCCGATGCGGACACGATCGCCGCCGGGGCGCCGATCGAAGTCGATCTGACGCCGATCCAGGACGGCCAGATCGTCAACGTCTTCTGGCGCGGCAAACTGATCTTCGTGCGCAAGCTCACCGCCAAGGAGGTGGGCGACATGAAGGCGGTCCCGCTCTCGGCGATGATCGACCCGGCCGCCTTCCCGACGCGGGTCAAGAACGGCCACGACCAGTGGCTGGTGGTCTACGGCAACTGCACGCATCTCGGCTGCGTGCCGATCGGCCACCAGGGCAATTTCGAGGGCTGGGCCTGCCCGTGCCACGGCTCGCAATTCGACGCGGTGGGCCGCGTGCGCCATGGACCCGCGCCCATCAACCTGCCGATCCCGCCCTACGCCTTCGAGACGGACACCAAGATCCGGATCGGCGAAGGCGGCAAGGAAGCGGCCTGAGGAGGACGGAAGCATGAGCGGAACGGCCAGCACCTACGTCCCCAAGAGCCGCGTAGCCAAATGGTTCGAAGCGCGCCTGCCCATCGCCGGGCTGGTGCACTCGTCCTTCATTGCCTACCCGGTTCCGCGGAACCTCAACTACTTCTGGACCTTCGGGGCGATCCTCGCCGCCTTCCTGGGCATCCAGATCGTCACCGGCGTCTGGCTGGCGATGCACTATGAGCCTTCGGCGACGGGTGCCTTCACCTCCGTCGAGAAGATCATGCGCGATGTGAACTACGGATGGCTGCTGCGCTACGCGCATGCCAACGGCGCCTCGATGTTCTTCGTGGCCGTCTACGTCCACATGTTCCGGGCGCTTTATTACGGGTCATACAAGGCCCCGCGCGAGGTGCTCTACATCCTCGGCGTCGTCATCTACCTGCTGATGATGGCCACGGCCTTCCTGGGCTACACGCTGCCCTGGGGCCAGATGAGCTTCTGGGGCGCGACCGTCATCACCAACATCCTGGCGGCGATCCCGGTGGTCGGCGACACGATCCAGACCCTGCTCTGGGGCGGCTACTCGGTGGGCAACCCGACCGTGAACCGCTTCTTCTCGCTGCACTACCTGCTGCCGTGGATGATCGCCGGCGTGGTCGTGCTGCACGTGTGGGCGCTGCACGTCACCGGCCAGAACAACCCGGCCGGGATCCCGATCAAGTCGGGCAAGGACGCGGTGCCGTTCACGCCCTACGCGACGATCAAGGACGTCTTCGCCACCTGCGTGTTCATGATCCTGTTCGCCTGGTTCCTGTTCTACCAGCCGAACTTCCTCGGCCACGCCGACAACTACATCCAGGCGAACCCGGCCGTGACGCCGGCGCACATCGTGCCCGAATGGTACTTCCTGCCGTTCTACGCGATCCTGCGTGCGGTCCCGAGCAAGCTCGGCGGCGTCATCCTGATGTTCTCGGCGGTGATCATCCTGGCCTTCGCGCCGTGGCTCGACACGTCGCGGATCCGCTCGTGCAACTACCGGCCGCTCTACCGCCAGTTCTTCTGGGTGTTCATCGGCGCGACCCTGCTGCTCGGCTGGCTCGGCTCGCAGCCGCCGGAGGGGGGCTACGTGCTGGCCGCTCAGGTCTGCACCATTTACTACTTCGCGCACTTCCTGATCGTCATGCCGCTCTGCGGCCTGTTCGAGACGCCGAAGAAGCTGCCGGGCTCGATCCTCGAGAGCGTGACCGGGCCGGGCAAGCAGGTGAGCGGATCCGGCATGCCGGCGGGCGCTGCCGCCGCACCGACCACCAAAGGCTGACGGGCTGACGACAGGACCATGATGATGACCCGCGTCCTCTCGACGACCGCCGCGGCCGCCCTGGCGGCCCTTCTGATCGGCGCCGTGCCGGTCTCCGCCCAGGAGGGGCATGGCGGGCCGATCCCGGCCCGCGTGAACTGGAGCTTCGCCGGCGTGTTCGGCCGCTTCGACACCGCGCAGCTGCAGCGCGGCTTCCAGGTCTACAAGGAGGTCTGCTCCGCCTGCCACTCGATGAAGCTGGTCTCCTTCCGCAACCTCGCCCAGGAGGGCGGACCGGACTTCACCGCCGGGCAGGTGAAGGCCCTCGCGGCGACCTACCAGGTGAAGGACGGCCCGAACGATGCCGGCGAGATGTTCGAGCGGCCCGGCCGGCCCGCCGACACCTTCCCGCCGCCCTTCCCGAACGATCAGGCGGCAGCGGCGGCCAACGGCGGCAAGGCCCCGCCGGACTTCTCGGTCATCGCCAAGGCGCGGACCTTCTCCCGGGGCTCGCTCTACTTCCTGACCGACTGGCTGCCCTTCGTCGGCTACTCGGAGCAGGGCCCCGACTACATCCACGCCCTGCTCAACGGCTACGAGGAGCCCCCGAAGGACTTCGCCCTGCCGGAGGGTGGCCACTACAACAAGTACTATCCCGGCCACATCATCGCGATGCCGCCGCCGATCACCGACGGGCAGGTCTCCTACCCGAAGAACGATCAGGGCCAGCCGGTCGTGCCCGAGACGGTCGATCAATACGGCAAGGACGTCTCGGCCTTCCTGATGTGGGCGGCCGAGCCGCACATGATGGACCGCAAGGCCCTGGGCTTCCGGGTGATCCTGTTCCTCATCATCCTGTCGGCACTGCTCTACTATGTGAAGAAGAAGATCTGGGCCGATGTCGGCGGCGAGGTGCACGGCCTCCAGCCGGAGCTGCACAAGACCTACTGAAGCGCGCTGCCGCGATCGACGAGACGGATGGGCTCCCGAAAGGGGGCCCATCTTTTTTGGGCTGGATCGCCATGTTAACCCGTGGCCACCGCGACGATCGGCTGGACGGAAGCGGGTTGAACCATCCCTCAACCTCATCCTGAGGTGCTGCGCAGCAGCCTCGAAGGACGGCTCCAGAGATCGCTGCGAATTCTGGAGCCCTCCTTCGAGGCCTCCGCTTCGCTCCGGCGCCTCAGGATGAGGTGGCGGATGGATCAGGCGGCCGTTATGTGCTGCGCGACCAGGGGAATACCTTCATGACGGCAGCGGTCCTCGGAGTGATGGGCGGGTCCGGCGTCTACGACCTGCCGGGTCTCGAGGACGTGCGCGAGGAGCGCGTGACGTCGCCCTGGGGCGAGCCCTCGGACGCCCTGCGCATCGGGCGGATCGGCGAGACCAAGGTCGTGTTCCTGGCCCGGCACGGGCGGGGACACCGGCTCTCGCCGTCGGGCATCAACTACCGCGCCAATATCGACGTCCTGAAGCGGGCCGGGGTCACCGACCTCGTCGCCCTCTCGGCCTGCGGCTCGTTCCGCGAGGAGCTGCCGCCGGGCCTCTTCGTACTCGTCGACCAGTTCGTCGACCGCACCCACGGGCGCGCCACCTCGTTCTTCGGCGACGGCTGCGTCGCCCACGTGTCCCTCGCCCATCCGGTCGGTCCGGGGCTGCAGGCGCGGATCGCCGTCGCCGCGAAGGCCGAGGACATCGCGGTGCATCGCGGCGGCACCTATGTCTGCATGGAGGGGCCGCAATTCTCGTCGCTCGCCGAATCCCGGGCCTACAAGGCCCAGGGCTTCGACGTGATCGGCATGACCAACATGCCCGAGGCCAAGCTCGCCCGCGAAGCGGAGATCACCTACGCCACCATCGCGATGGTCACCGACTTCGATTGCTGGCACCCGGGCCACGACGCGGTGGACGTCGCCTCCGTGATCGCGGTCGCCCGGGCCAACGCCGACAAGGCGGCGCGGCTCGTCGCCCGTCTCGCCCGCGATTTCCCGGCCGAGCGCGAGCCGTGCCCGGCGGGCGCGCACCGGGCGCTCGACGGCGCGATCATGACGGCGCCCGCGGTCCGGGATCCGGCTCTGCTCGCCAAGCTCGACGCCGTGGCGGGACGGGTCCTCAACGGGTAGCCGGCCGCCCTTTCCATTCGGCGGCGAGTCCCTCTAGAAGGCGCGGGCGGCCGCGGCCGCCCCAGACGCGAAGTCCAGACCGAAATGCGCAGCGCCTCCATCAGCCGGAAGACCGCGGAAACCGATATCGCGGTCACCGTCCATCTCGACGGGACCGGGCGATCCAATATTGCCACTGGGATCGGCTTCCTCGACCACATGCTGGATCTGCTGGCGCGGCACGCCCTGTTCGACCTGGACGTGAAGGTCGTGGGCGACCTGCATATCGACCAGCACCACTCGGCCGAGGATTGCGGCATCGCCCTGGGCCAGGCCTTCGCCAAGGCACTCGGCGACAAGCGCGGCGTCACGCGCTACGCCGACATCCACTTGCCGATGGACGAGGCGCTGACCCGGGTCTGCGTCGACATCTCGGGTCGCCCCTTCCTGGTGTTCCGCACCGCCTTCCGCGTGGAGAAGATCGGGACCTTCGACACAGAGCTGGTGCGCGAGTGGTTCCAGGCCTTCGCGATGAATGCCGGCCTGACCCTCCACGTGGAGACTCTCTACGGCGACAACGCCCACCACATCGCGGAGAGCTGCTACAAGGGGCTGGCCCGGGCCTTGCGGAAGGCCGTGGCGATCGATCCGCGGGAGGAGGGGCGCGTTCCCTCCACCAAGGGCTCCCTGTAGACCTGTTGTCGCCGGGCGCCCGGATCGGCCACGCGGCCGTCGCGGCGCACGCTGTCGGAGTTTCGCGATGCGGATGCGCAGCTACACGCTCCACCTGCCGGCCGATGCGCGGCCGGGCGAGTCGGTCGAACTCGACCGGGCCGTGCTGGTGCGGGACGGCTTTTCCTGGCCGGCCTTCGCCTTCACGGTGCTGTGGTTCCTGTTCCACCGCCTCTGGATCGCCGCCCTGGTCGTCCTCGTCGGCCTCGTGGCATTGGCCGCGGCCGGCTTCGTGCTCGGGTTGCCGACCGGTGCCGGCCTGATCGTCTCCCTGCTGGCCGCTTGGCTGATCGGCCTCGAAGCGTCGAGCCTCCGCCGCTGGACCCTGGCCCGGCGCGGCTGGCCGGCGCGTGACGCGGTCATCGCCGCGACGCCCGAGGAGGCCGAGGCCCGGGCCCTGAACCGCTGGCTCGAAGCCAGCCCGACAACGCCGCGGGCCCCGTTCCCGAGCGGTCCCAGCCGGCGGTCCGAGCCGGTGATCGGGCTGTTCCCCGCCCAGGAAGGCGCCCGGTGAGAGTCCGGGTGAGACGCGCATGAGCACCGAGACCGTCGCGATCATCGATTACGGGTCGGGCAACCTCCATTCCGCCGCCAAGGCCTTCGAGCGCGCCGCCCGCGAAAGCGGGTGCGATGCGCGGATCTGCCTGACCTCGGATCCGGAGGTGGTGGCCGCGGCCGACCGCGTCGTGCTGCCCGGTGTCGGCGCCTTCGCGGATTGCCGCCGCGGGCTCGATGCCGTCCCCGGCATGGTCGAGGCGATGACCCAGGTCGCGCACGAGGCGGGGCGCCCGTTCCTCGGGATCTGCGTGGGGATGCAGCTCCTGGCGACCCGCGGGTTGGAATATACCACGACGCCGGGCCTCGGCTGGATTCCCGGCGATGTCGGTCCGATCCGGCCGTCGGATCCGACCCTGAAGGTCCCCCATATGGGCTGGAACACCCTGCGGACCGAGCGCGACCATCCCCTGCTCGCCGGCATTCCCACCGGCGACGACGGGCTGCACGCCTATTTCGTGCACAGCTACGCGCTCAATGCGGAACGCCCGGACGACGTGGTGGCGCGCGCCGAGTACGGTGGCCCGGTCACCGCCCTCGTCGCCCGCGACAATGTCGCCGGCACGCAGTTCCACCCCGAGAAGAGCCAGCGGCTGGGCCTCGCGCTCATCGCCAACTTCCTGAACTGGCGCCCGTGAGCGCCGTTCGGCCCAGGCAAGAAGGACAGAAGCGCCCGTGATCCTGTACCCGGCGATCGACCTGAAAGAGGGGCGTTGCGTCCGCCTCATCCAGGGGGACATGGCGCAGGCCAAGGTCTTCGGCGACGATCCGGCCGCGCAGGCCGCGATCTTCGAGTCGCAGGGCTTCTCCTGGCTCCATGTGGTCGATCTCGACGGCGCCTTCGCGGGCGCGCCGCGGAACGCGGAGGCCGTCGACGCCATCCTCGCGCGGGTGAAGATCCCGGTCCAGCTCGGCGGCGGCATCCGCGAGATGAAGACCCTGGAGGGCTGGCTGAGCAAGGGCGTCGCCCGGGCGATCATCGGCACCGCGGCGGTGCGCGATCCCGGCTTCGTCCGGGAGGCCGCCCGCAAGTATCCGGGCAAGATCGCGGTCGGGATCGACGCCAAGGACGGCCGCGTCGCGGTCGAGGGCTGGGCCCAGACCTCCAGCATGACCGCGGAGGAGCTGGGGCGCCGGTTCGAGGACGCGGGCGTCGCGGCGATCATCTACACCGACATCGCCCGCGACGGCATCCTGAAGGGCCTCAACGTCGAGATGACCCTGGCACTCGCAGAGGCCGTGCGCATCCCGGTGATCGCCTCGGGCGGCCTCGCGTCGATCGACGACGTGCACCGGCTGCTGCAGCCGGATTGCGCGCTGATCGCCGGCGCGATCACGGGCCGGGCACTCTACGACGGCCGCATCGATCCGGAGGCGGCCCTGGCTGCGATCGCTGCGGCGCGCGGCCCGGCCGCGTGATAGTCTGAGGCCTGCGATATGAGACGGCGCCCGTGCTGAAGACCCGCATCATCCCCTGCCTCGACGTGAAGGACGGGCGCGTCGTGAAGGGCGTGCGCTTCGAGGGCCTGCGCGACGCCGGCGATCCCGTCGAGGCCGCCAAGGTCTACGACGCGGCCGGCGCCGACGAGCTGTGCTTCCTCGACATCACGGCGAGCCGCGAGGCCCGCGGCACGCTGCTCGACATCGTCAGCCGCACCGCCGAGGCCTGCTTCATGCCGCTCACCGTGGGCGGCGGCGTGCGCACCGTCGAGGACGTCCGCGCCCTGCTGCTGGCCGGCGCCGACAAGGTCGCGATCAACACCGCGGCCGTGAAGGATCCCGACCTCGTGGCCCGGGCTGCCGAGAAGTTCGGCGCGCAGTGCATCGTCGTGGCGATCGACGCCAAGCGCGTCTCGCCGCCCGGCGCGCCGGCCGCCTGGGAGATCTTCACCCATGGCGGCCGCGACCCGACGGGGATCGACGCCGTGGGCTTCGCGCGGCTGGTGGCCGAGAAGGGCGCCGGCGAGCTGCTCGTGACCTCCATGGACAAGGACGGCACCCGCTCCGGCTACGACCTCGCGCTGACGCGGGCGATCAGCGACGCCGTCACCGTGCCGGTGATCGCCTCGGGCGGCGTCGGCGGCCTCGACGACCTCGTGGCCGGCGTGGCCGAGGGCGGCGCCAGCGCCGTGCTGGCGGCCTCCATCTTCCATTTCGGGCAGGCGAGCGTCGCCGAGGCGAAGGCGCACATGGCGGCGGCCGGCCTCGCCATGCGCCTCGACGGCCCGGCCTCTTCCGCGAGGGCGCCCCTGTGAGCAGCTATCTTCTGGCGAACGCCAACCTCCTCGATCCCGAAACCGGCCGCGAGACCGCCGGCGCGGTGCTGGTACGGGACGGCCGCATCGCCGACATCGCCGCCGGTGCGGCGCCGGGTGCCCCGGCCGACGCGAAGCGCGTCGATTGCGCGGGCCGCGTGCTGACCCCCGGGCTGATCGATATGCGCGCCTTCGTGGGCGAGCCGGGGGCCGAGCACCGCGAGACCCTGGCCTCGGCGAGCGCCGCGGCGGCCGCGGGCGGCGTCACGACGCTTGTCTGCATGCCCGACACCAACCCGGTGATCGACGAGCCGGCCATCGTCGATTTCGTGCTCCGCCGCGCCCGCGACACGGCGAGCGTCAACGTCCTGCCGGCGGCCGCCATCACCAAGGGGCTTGCCGGCCGGGAAATGACCGAGTTCGGTCTGCTCAAGGAGGCCGGCGCGGTCGCCTTCACGGACGGGCTGCGGGCCGTGGCGAACGCCCAGGTGCTGCGTCGCGCCCTGACCTATGCCCGGGATTTCGACGCCCTGATCGTGCAGCACGTGGAGGAAGCCTCTCTCGTCGCCGAGGGCGTGATGAACGAGGGCGAGCTCGCCTCGCGCCTCGGGCTGATGGGGATCCCCCGCGAGGCGGAGACGGTGATGCTGGAGCGGGACATCCGCCTCGTACGGCTCACCGGCGCCCGCTACCACGCGGCGATGATCTCCTGTGCCGATTCGGTCGAGATCGTCCGGCGGGCGAAGCAGGACGGCCTGCCGGTGACCTGCGGCGTCTCGGTGAACAACCTCGTCCTCAACGAGAACGACATCGGCCATTACCGCACCTTCTGCCGGCTCTCGCCGCCCCTGCGCCACGAGACCGACCGGCAGGCGGTGGTGCGTGCCCTGGACGAGGGTGTGATCGACGTCGTCGTGTCGGATCACAACCCGCAGGACGTCGAGACCAAGCGCCTGCCCTTCGCCGAGGCGGCGGATGGGGCACTGGGCATCGAGACCCTGCTCGGCGCCGCGATGCGCCTCGTCCATACCGGCGACCTGGCGCTGCCCAAGCTTATCGCCGCGCTCACCGTGAACCCGGCGCGGATCCTCGGCCGCGAGGCTGGCCGGCTGGCGGTTGGTGCCCCCGCCGACCTGGTCCTGATCGATCCCGATCTCCCCTACGTCCTCGACAAGCGCCGGCTGAAGTCGCGCTCCAAGAATTCCCCGTTCGACGAGGCGCGCCTCCAAGGCGCGGCGGTGCTGACGCTGGTCGGCGGACGGATCGTCCACGCGGTCGACGATCTCGCGGCCGCCGCATGATGCTTCCCGATCTCGCGACCCCGGCCGCCCTCGGCGGCCTCGCCCTCGGCTACGCCCTGGGCTCGATTCCGTTCGGGCTGATCCTGACCAAATTCGCCGGCCTCGGCGACGTGCGGGCCATCGGCTCGGGCAATATCGGCGCCACCAACGTGCTGCGGACCGGCCGCAAGGGCCTTGCCGCGGCGACCCTGCTGGGTGACGCCCTCAAGGGAACTGTCGCCGTCCTGCTCGCCAAAAACCTGGGCGAGGGTGCGGCGCTCGCCGCGGGGCTCGGTGCGTTCCTGGGGCACCTGTTCCCCATCTGGCTCGGATTCAAAGGCGGCAAGGGTGTCGCGACCTTCATCGGCGTGCTCCTGGCCTTCAATGCCGCGGCGCTCGGTCTCTTTGCAGCGATCTGGCTCGGGCTCGCCTTCGCGCTCAAGTATTCGTCGCTGGCGGCACTTGCGGCATCCGCGGCGACACCCTTGGCCCTGTGGGCTCTCGGTGCGCCGGCCCAAGCTTTGCTGTTCCTCATCTTGGCCGTGCTGCTATGGTGGAAGCACGCGCCCAACATCCGCCGGCTCGCAAACGGCACCGAGGGGCGCATCGGCCAGAAAGGCTGAGCGCACGCGCGCCACGCGCGGACCTTGGGGAAGTGCATGCAGCTCACCGACGCGCAGCGGCTCGACTGGCTGCGGCTGATCCGGACCGAGGGCGTCGGGCCGCGCACTTTCCGGAGGCTGGTGAACCGGTTCGGCGGCGCGGCGGCCGCCCTGGACGCCCTTCCGGATCTCGCAGGCCGCCAGGGTCGGCGGATCACGCCTCCGACGCGCAGCGAAGCCGAGGCCGAGATCGCGGCGCTCGCCCGCCTCGACGGCCGCCTGATCGCCACGGGCGAGGCGGACTATCCCCGGCTCCTCGCGCAGGTCGACGCGGCGCCGCCGCTCCTGGCCCTGCGCGGCGCCGGCATCCTGAACCGCCCGGCCGTTGCGCTCGTCGGTTCGCGCAACGCCTCGACGGCAGGGCTCGCCTTCACGGAGCGGCTGGCCCGCGGCCTCGGGGAGGCCGGCCTCACGGTGGTCTCGGGCCTCGCCCGCGGGATCGACGCCCGGGCGCACAGGGCCAGCCTTCCGACAGGAACCATCGCCGTGATGGCGGGCGGCCAGGATCGGATCTACCCGGCGAGCCACGCGGCCCTGGTCGAGGCCATCCTGGGGGAGGGCGGCGCCGTCCTGGCCGAGATGCCCATGGGCTGGGAGCCCCGCGGACGCGACTTCCCGCGGCGCAACCGGATCATCTCCGGCCTGTCCTACGGGACCGTCGTGGTCGAGGCCGCCCGCCGCTCCGGCTCGCTGATCACGGCGCGCTACGCCCTGGAGCAGAACCGGGAGGTCTTCGCGGTCCCGGGCTCGCCGCTGGACCCGCGCGCCGAGGGCACCAACGACCTGATCCGCCAGGGCGCCACCCTCGTCTCCGAGGTCGCCCACGTCGTCGAGGTGCTGGGCCCGATCATCGAGCGCGGCCCGGACGCGGAGGCGGCGCCGGCGCGCGGTCGGCCGGACCTCGCCGAGCAGCCGGATTTCTGGGACGAGATCGAGTTCGACGCGACCGGCGCGGATTGCGATCCGATCCCGCTGTGGCCCGACCGCGAGGCTGCCGGCCGCCCCGTCTGCGAAGACGAGCCGCCCCAGCCCGCGGATGACCGGGCGCGGATCGTCGCCCTGCTCGGCCCGAGCCCGGTGGGCACCGACGAGCTGGCCCGGAGCGCCGGGGTCGGCGCTCGGACCGTGCAGAGCGTGCTTCTGGAACTGGAGCTCGACGGACGGATCGAGCGCCACGGCAGCGGCACGGTCTCCCTGGTCAGTCGCTGAGGAAATCGTCCTCGGTGTCGGCATCCGCGTCGGCGAGATTGCGCATGACGTCGAGGCAGCCCTGCAGGATGTAGGCGGCGGCGAGCTTGTCCACGAGTTCGCCGCGCCGCGCCCGGGAGGCGTCGGCCTCGATCAGCGCGCGGGTGACCACAGCGGTCGAGAGACGCTCGTCGAAGAAGACGTGGGGCAGGGGGAGGATCGGCGCGAGGTTGCGCATGAAGGCGCGGGTCGACTGCACCCGCGGCCCCTCGCTGCCATCCATGTTGAGCGGCAGCCCGACCACCAGGCCGCCGACCGCGTGCTGCCGGCAGAGGGTCGCGAGCCGCTGCGCGTCGGGGGTGAACTTCACCCGGCGGATCGTCTCCAGGGGTGTCGCGATCTGGCGGCCGAGATCCGACAGGGCGAGCCCGATCGTCTTGGTGCCGAGATCGATGCCGATCAACCGGGCGCCGCCGCGGGACTCGGCCGCGAAGGCGCGGATCGCGTCGAAGTTCATGACTCCGCCTGTTCGGTGCGCGCCAGGGTGGCCTCGGCAATACCCTCGAACCGGGCGGGGAGGGGCTCCGCGCCCGGCCCCAGAACCAGCGCCGCGGACGGCGCGGCGACCCGGGTGAAGAAATCGTCGAGGCTCTCGCCGCCGAACCGCACCGTCTCCAGATCGGGCGCGAGCAGCCAGACGTCGTACTCGCCGTCCGTCCCGGAGACGTCCCAGAACAGGAAGCTGCCATCCTCGCCCGCGCCGAAGAAGCAGGCGCGCTCGACGACGCTCGCTTCGCCGCCCTCGACATCGAAGCGGTGCGGCTCCGCGCCCTCTTCCAACATGGCGACGGCGGCACCGACGCTGTGGGCGATGAGCCCCGCCTGGGTCACCAGATCGCAGGCCGCGAACGGCGCCGGCACGGCGATGCGGAACTGCCCCCCCGCGAGGCCGACGCCGCAGGTTCGGCAGAAGGCGCGATAGGAGGCCGGCAGCGGAAAGCCGAGATCCGCCGCCGCACGGTCGAGAGCCCCTTCGTCCGGCACGAAGCCCGGCGCGAGATCCGCGAAAACCTGCTCCCACATCGATCCCGCTCCACCGTCCACAGGCTTCAGCTCCTGCGCAGATCGCCCCCGGTGCGCGCGGAGCCGTTCGCGTCTAGGTAGGTTAATGTTCCGTTAAACCACACTGTAGGGGCCCGCCTTGTCGACGAACGGCCAGCTCTCCTGTTCCGCACCGTCCGGATATCGGCGGGCGATGCCGCGCAAGCACCGCTGGATGCTGCTCCTCGCCTTCGAGATCCTGGTCGCGGGCTTCACCCAAGCCATGATCCAGCCGGTCCGGCAACCGGGAATCACCATCGAGATGTCGGTGACGCCCCACCACGTCGTGACCTGATCGGCCCCACACGAGTGTCGGCCTGCGAGTTCGGTCCCGGTGGCGTCGCCCGGGCCGGCCTTCGTCTGCTCTGGCACGCCGGCCTCCCGTCCGCTTCGACCCGCGTTGCAGCGCGTCGAGCGCCGATGCTATAGCCCGACCGACTTCGGGAGAGTGCTCCCGGGCAGGGACGAACGGGACGGCATGTCGGTCGACGAGAAGACGGTTCGGCGCATCGCGCATCTGGCGCGGATCGCGGTCACCGACGACGAAGTCGGGCCGCTGCAGGGCGAGCTGAACGCCATCCTTGCCTTTGTCGAGCAACTCGGCACGGTCGACGTCACGGGCGTCGAGCCGATGACCTCGGTGACGCCGATGGCGATGAAGAAGCGCGAGGACGTCGTCACCGAGGGCGGCCGCGCCGCCGACGTCGTCGCCAACGCGCCCGAGACCGAGGACAATTACTTCCTGGTCCCGAAGGTGGTCGAGTAGGCCGAGGACGGCCCGGACCTTGCGGACCGGATTTCTGGCGGGCAGGCGCGCGACAGCGCGCGCGGGGACGTGAACAGCGTGGATCCGAACGAACTCACCCTGGCCGAAGCGCGCGATGCCCTGAAGGCGAAGCGGATCTCGGCCCGCGAGCTGACCCAGGCGCATCTCGACGCCATGGCCAAGGCCCGCGTCCTGAACGCGTATATCCGGGAGACCCCGGACCGCGCCCTGGCGATGGCCGAGGCTTCCGACCGGAAGATCGCATCGGGCGAGGGCCGCCCCCTCGAGGGCATCCCCCTCGGCATCAAGGACCTGTTCTGCACGCACGGCGTGACGACCACGGCGGGCTCCAAGATCCTCGAAACCTTCGAGCCGCATTACGAATCGGCCGTGTCGGCCAATCTGTGGCGCGACGGCGCCGTGATGCTCGGGAAGCTCAATCTCGACGAGTTTGCCATGGGCTCGTCCAACGAGACCAGCGCCTACGGCAACGTGGTCTCGCCCTGGCGGCGCAAGGGATCGGACACGCAGATCGTGCCCGGCGGCTCCTCGGGCGGCTCCGCCGCGGCGGTCGCCGCGCGGCTCTGCCTCGGCGCCACCGCGACCGATACCGGCGGCTCCATCCGGCAGCCCGCCGCCTTCACCGGCACGGTGGGGATCAAGCCGACCTACGGGCGCTGCTCGCGCTGGGGTACTGTGGCCTTCGCCTCCTCCCTCGACCAGGCGGGCCCGATCGCCCGGACGGTGCGCGACTGCGCCATCCTCCTCGGCTCCATGGCGGGCCCCGATCCCAGGGATACGACCTGCACCGATCTGGCGGTGCCCGATTTCGAAGCCGCCGTGTCGCGCGGCGTGAAGGGCCTCACCATCGGCATCCCGAAGGAGTACCGGGTCGACGGCATGCCCGCCGAGATCCAGAAGCTCTGGGACGAGGGCGCCGCGTGGCTCAAGGCTGCCGGTGCGACGATCCGGGAGATCTCGCTGCCGCACACCGCCTACGCGCTGCCGGCCTACTACATCGTGGCCCCGGCGGAGGCCTCCTCGAATCTGGCGCGCTACGACGGCGTCCGCTACGGCCTGCGCGTGCCCGGCAAGGACATCGCCGGGATGTACGAGAACACCCGGGCCGCCGGCTTCGGCCGCGAGGTGAAGCGCCGGATCATGATCGGCACCTACGTGCTCTCGGCCGGCTACTACGACGCCTATTACGTCCGCGCGCAGAAGATCCGCACGCTGATCAAGCGTGACTTCGAGGCGGCCTACGCCGCCGGAGTCGACGCGATCCTCACGCCGGCGACGCCGTCGGCCGCCTTCGGCATCGGCGAGAAGGCCTCGGCCGACCCGGTGGAGATGTACCTCAACGACGTGTTCACCGTGACGGTGAACATGGCGGGCCTCCCGGGCATCGCCGTGCCGGCGGGGCTCGATGGCCAGGGCCTGCCCCTCGGCCTCCAGCTCATCGGCCGGCCCTTCGACGAAGAAACGCTGTTCGCGGTCGCGCAGGTGATCGAGGAAGCGGCGGGCCGCACCGTCCTGCCCGAGCCGTGGTGGTCATGACCGTCCCCTATTACCCCTGGACGATCTGGATCTGGGCCGGGTTCGATCCGGCGCTGATCGTGGTGGCGGTCTATCTCGGCTGGACCGCCAGCCAGTTCGGCAAGGTCTTCATCGCGGCGATCGCGGCGCTCGGATTCTCGGTGCTGTTCTCCTACGCGGTCAGCGCCGCCGGCATCCCCTGGCCGGCGCCGATCACCCGCGACGGCCCGACCTTTTTCCCGGTGCGCGCCGTCGCGGCTCTCCTCTGGGCCATCCTCGGCTACGGCGCCCGGCAGGCGGTCAGACGCCGCGCTTGATCTTTTCGCGACGCCGCCCGTAAGTGACCGGACGACATCCACGCCCACCCGCGCCCTCATCCTGAGGTGCCCGCGTGAGCGGGCCTCGACGGAGGCCTCCAGCCGGCCGCGCGATCCCTGGAGCCCTCCTTCACGGCTGCTGCGCAGCACCTCAGGATGAGGGCGTGGGTGGGGGGATCACGCCAAGCTCCTTTTCTCGGCCCGGACGACCATGAACGCACCCGTCGACCCCAAGAAGCTGATCAAGGGCGGCCTCCATGATTGGGAGGTGATCGTCGGCATGGAGATCCACGCCCAGGTGTCCAGCCGGGCGAAGCTGTTCTCCGGCGCCTCGACGGAATTCGGCGGGGAACCCAACGACCACGTCTCCCTGGTCGATGCCGCGATGCCCGGGATGCTGCCGGTGATCAATGCGGAATGCGTGGCCCAGGCGGTGCGCACCGGCCTCGGCCTGAAGGCCAAGATCAACCTGCGGTCGGTGTTCGACAGGAAGAACTACTTCTACCCGGATCTGCCCCAGGGCTATCAGATCTCGCAGTACAAGGACCCGATCGTCGGCGAGGGGGAGGTTCTCGTGGATCTGCCCGACGGTGCGTCGATCACCGTGGGCATCGAGCGCCTGCACCTCGAGCAGGATGCCGGCAAGTCGCTGCACGATCAGGACCCGACCCGGAGCTTCGTCGACCTCAACCGCTCGGGCGTGGCGCTGATGGAGATCGTCTCCCGGCCGGACCTACGCTCCTCCGAGGAGGCGAAGGCCTACGTGACCAAGCTGCGCACGATCCTGCGCTACCTCGGCACCTGCGACGGCGACATGGAGAAGGGATCGCTCCGCGCCGACGTGAACGTCTCGGTGCGCCGCCCCGGCGAGCCGCTGGGCACCCGCTGCGAGATCAAGAACGTCAACTCGATCCGCTTCATCGGGCAGGCGATCGAGACCGAGGCGCGGCGCCAGATCGCCATCCTCGAAGACGGTGGAAAGATCGACCAGGAGACGCGCCTTTTCGACCCGACCAAGGGCGAGACGCGCTCGATGCGCTCCAAGGAAGAGGCGCACGATTATCGCTACTTCCCCGATCCGGACCTGCTGCCGCTCGAATTCGACCAGGCCTATGTCGACACCCTGGCCGAAGGGCTGCCCGAGCTGCCGGATGCCAAGAAGGCGCGGTTCGTCTCCGCATTTGGCCTCTCGCCCTACGACGCCGGCGTGCTGGTCGCCGAGCGTGCCTCCGCCGACTACTACGAGGCGGTGGCCAAGGGCCGGGACGGCAAGGCCGCGGCCAATTGGGTGATCAACGAGCTGTTCGGCCGCCTCAACAAGGAGGGCCTGTCCATCGAATCGACGCCGGTCTCGGCGGAC
This sequence comes from Methylobacterium sp. UNCCL125, assembly GCF_900116795.1. Taxonomy (NCBI): domain Bacteria; kingdom Pseudomonadati; phylum Pseudomonadota; class Alphaproteobacteria; order Hyphomicrobiales; family Methylobacteriaceae; genus Methylobacterium; species Methylobacterium sp. UNCCL125. Next base: position 76,990 of record NZ_FPBW01000003.1, read on the forward strand.
CAGCTCGGCGCGATCATCGACCTGATCGGCGAGGGCGTGATCTCCGGCAAGATCGCCAAGGACCTGTTCGAGATCGTCTGGACCGAGGGCGGCGACCCGCGCGCCATCGTCGAGAGCCGCGGCATGAAGCAGGTGACCGACACGGGCGCCATCGCGGCGGCGGTGGATCAGATCATCGCGGCCAATCCCGACAAGGTCGCCCAGGCCAAGGAGAAGCCGACTCTGCTGGGCTGGTTCGTCGGCCAGACCATGAAGGCCACGGGCGGCAAGGCAAATCCCGCGGCGGTGAACGCGTTGCTCAAGGCGAAGCTCGGGATCGATTGACACCCGATGGCCCGAGCGGCGCGAAGCAGGCCAGCTCTGGGATATCGCGTGTGGGCCGAGCCATCGGCGCGGCGACATCGCAGGCCGATTGACCCGGAGCGCGGACGGCGCGCCCGGGCGCTCGAACCACCGTCGGTGCAAGATCGCGTCGTGACGGCAGGCCTGCCTTCCGGGCTCCGCTACGCGGTTCCGGCCTGACCGGCGGACGAGACCACCGGTGGGCTCAGCTTCGCGCAGACAGGCGGTGAGCCGGCCGCCCTCGGGGCCACGACGAAATCCCGCCACGGCGAGGCCGGGCAGGCAATGAACCATCAGCTTCTGTCTTAGGGAAACCGCGGCGGAACGGCTCAAAGTGGGGCATTTTGCGTGTTCGAAGGCGCGCCATAATTGGCCGCTTCTGCGCCCCTGGAGCCGCGTCCGTCCGGCTGTCCGTGTGCTGCCGCTAAGTTCCGGGCCGAACCTGTCCCTGAACCGTCTAGGCGGCTTTCCGCTGCGGTGGAGTCATCCCTGTCTCCTCCAGCTTCCGGCAACCGGACGTCTTACGAAACCTGACACCGTCAAGGTTTCCGTACGGTCGGTGCCGGCTTTCGCCAAGCACAGGTGGAGACTGCGCCCGTCTTGCCGAGCCGTCAATAGCCATTTTGCCGGCACAGCGGCACCTCGCACGACATCGCCGGGGGATCGCAGTGCAGCGCCAAGCCCATCAATCACTTGGATCGATCCTTCGGCGCTGCGAAATATCGGCTGGGGGGCGCGTTACTTGCCGGCACCCATAGTGTTCTCGACGAGAAAGCGAATACCGCGGTCGAAAGACTCGTCCGTGTTACCGCGCAGGTCGACGCTGTAGGCCCGCTCGGGCGCGTCGCCGGTGAGGGGCTTCACGTAGACGTTCAGGTTGAGGATCAGGTTCGAGACCTTCTGCACCTCGCCGGTGATGGCGACGTCGGCGCCGAGTTCGCGGGCGAAGTCATCCGCACAGCCGTTGCAGCGCCGCAGGTCCGCGCTCTTGGCGACCGCCGCCCGGACCGGATCGGTCGAGATCACGATGTACAGGCCCTTTCTCTCCAGCAGAGCGCGCAGTTCGGCGCTCACCCGCTTGAGGCGCGCGGCGTCCGCTGCATCGGTCGGCACCGGGGACAGGTTCGAGAACTGGAAGTCGAACACCGCCGCCTTCAGCGGCGCGGCCGCGGCGGGCCCTGCGGTCAGCAGGAGGCAGGCGAGTCCAAGCCATCGGTTCATCGGAGTCTCCCACGCGGTGGTGTCTCCGGGAAACGGCATCACCGGCCATCGGGATCGCAGCGGCGCGGCGATTCACCTCTGATCGGCCGCCGCGGTGGGTCCGGCTGCCGGCGTCGTCAGGGCGGAGACCCGGTCGCGCAGGTCCATGAACCAGTTGGGCGCCGGGCCGCGGCCGCCGTTGACGAACACGGTCGCGGTCATGCCGGCGATGAGCGGGACGCCCGGCGGAACATGGTCGATGCGGATGCGGACCGGGACCCGCTGGGCGAGACGCACCCAGGTATAGACCGGGTTGACGTCCGGCAGCCCCTGCGTGCTCGCCGCGGCATTGGCCGTGGAGATGCCCAGCGTGATGCTGTGAACCGTCCCGGTGAGATGCGGATCGAAGCCCATCAGCTTCACGTCGGCGGTGTCGCCGACCCGGATGTTGGACATTTTGGTCTCTTCGAAATAGCCGTCGATCCAGAAGGAATCGGTGTCGACCACGTTGATGTTCGCGGTGCCGGTCCGGGCATAGTCGCCGACGCGCATCAGCAGGTTCGTCACCCGCCCGTTGACGGTGGATGTCACCCGGGTGCGCTCCAGGTTGACCTTGGCCTGCCGCAATTGCGCCTGGGCGCTCTCCAGCGCCGCCTCGGCGATCTTGGCCGCGCCGGCAAATTGCTGCTTCTCTTCGACGGAGGTCGACACCGTCGAGAGCGCCTGCCGCCGGGCCGACTGGGCGTTCTTCACCTGCAGGTCGGCCTCGCGGTTCTTGACCTCGGCATCCGCCGACGCGACCGCGACCTCGAAGTCGATCGGGTCGATGACGTAGAGGACGTCGCCCTTGCGCACGGTCTGGTTGTCCTGGACGCGGACCTCGACGATCTGCCCGGCGACCTGCGGCGCGATGTTGGCGACCTGCACCCGGACCGTGCCGTCGCGCGTCCAGGGCGCCGCCACGTAGAATTCCCAGACGAAGGCCGCCGCCAGGATCGCGGCGAGCAGGATCACGCCGGTGGCCGCCAGCCGGAAAGTCTTGGCGGCTCGGCCCCGGCGCGGGATCGCGGGCAACGGATCGCGCCGCCCCGGCGCATCGTCGCGGGCGGCGGGCTTCGGATCGTCCTCGTCGGCGGTCGTGTCGGGCATCAGATGAACGCTATCAGGAGGGCGAGAACACAGACGTAGAGGCCGGCCTCGGCGAGCGGGGCGTTGGCGACGTAGCGGCTGAAGCGGAGGCGCGCGAAGGCGAAGCGCAGGATGATCAGGATCACGAACGCCGCCAGGGCATAGGCGACGAAGGCCGTGACCAGCACCCCGCCGACATGGATGTCCTCGTGCATGGTAACCCCGGAAGAAGTCGCCCGTCAGAAGAGCGCGATGTCGAGGCGATGGAGGAATCGCCGGTGGCGGGTGATGGTCCGTGATGCGGTGACGAGATCGCTGGCCGCGCGGGCGGTGGTGAGCCGCACGGCCCGGCCCTGGCCGGCGGCGGCCCGGATCAGGTCACGCGCCGCGGTCTCGAGCCCGCGATCGTCGCCCGAAGCCAACGCGTCCCGTGCCCGCGGGATCGCGCCACGCAGGGCCTCGATGGACCAGAGGCGGCGCAGCTCCGCATGGGCCCGGGCGGCGGCGGCCTCCAGACGGGCGAGGGCGAAGGCGTGATGCAGGTTCGCCCGCCGCACGGCGCCGCTCCCCGAGCTGTAGCCGGCGAACTGAAACAGCCGGTCGGCATTCAGGCTGGTGCGGGTGGTGGCATCGCCTCCCTGGCCGATTAGCGCGTCGGCGAGCGCCCGCCGGGCCGAATCGAGGGCGAAGCCCCGCTGCTGCGCAGGTGTGACCGGCAGGACCAGGCGGACGACGATCGACAGGATCACGGCCGCCGCGACCACGAGGAACGCGTTCAGCAGGAAGGTCAGGGCGTCGTAGGTCTGCGGATTCGAGGGGCCGAGCAGGACTGGAAAGAACACGATCAGGATGAAGCCGATGCCGAAGGTCTTCGGGTTCAGCGACAGGAAGCAGCCGAGGAAGATCACCGGCGCCATGACGATCGCCAGCATCGGGAACCCCTGGACACCGTTCAGGAGCGCGAAGCGGGCGATGCCCGCAAGGGTCGCCGCGAGCGTCATCCCGATGACGACCCCGTTGGCGAATTTCTTCGGATCCGGCGTCACGGAGGACAGGGCCGCGGTGGCGGCCACTTGGACCAGCGCGAACGAGGCCTGCGGCAGGCCGAGCGCCACGAAGGCGGCGGCCGTCACGGCGAAGCTCAGGGCGACCCGCAGGGCGCCGCGGAGGGCGACCGGGAAGTCGCGATGGGTCGGCAGCCGGGCGTCGCGCAGGGGCTCGTGGCCGTCCGCCACCGCGCGGATGCCGTCCTGCGCGAAGGTGGCCGCACAGACGAAGTCGAGGGCGCGCTGGAGAACCACCACCTCGTCGAGGGGCCGGTTCCCGTCCCGGATCGCGGAATCGACCAGGTCGCGCAGGCGCTCGTCGTCGCGATCGAGGACATCGGGATCGGGCGCGTCGGCCACCCTTCGGCAGATCGCCATCGCCTCCGCGACCGCCGGGCTCGGATGGCGCAGGCACGCGGCCGCAGCCGCCACGCTGCGGATCGCGGCCGCCATCGCGTACAAGGCGGCGATGCAGCTGCGCGCGCCGGCCGCACGGAACCGGCCGTCGTCGAGTTCCCCCGTGATGGCGCTGGCATCGGCCCGCATCGGCGCGATGGTGCGGATCAGCGCGGCGGTCCGCGTCGCGCCGAGATCGCCGGATTCCAGCGTCTCCCGGGCATAGCTCCGCGTGTCGTCCCAGCCCTTGCGGAGCTGCGGCAGCAGCGCCCGCCACGTGCTCGGGGAGGCGAGGGCGTCGTTGATGAAGGTGATCACGACGATGCCGAGAACGATCACGGCGACGCGGGACACGGCGGCGTCGAAGGTGCCCTGCGGGTCGTCGATCTGGCCCAGGGCGACGATCGCCACGGTATAGCCGGACAGCATGGCGCCGTAGGCCCGTGTGTCCTGCAGGTACTGGGCGACGAAAACGCAGAGGCCGAGCCAGACGGTGAAGCCGAGGAGCAGCAGCACCCGGTCTTGCCCGAACAGGGCCATGAAGACGATCGACACCGCGGCCCCGATGAGCGTGCCGAGAAGGCGGTAGACCGCCTTGGAAATGGCCTGCCCGCGCTTGGGCTGGGCGAGAATCGCCACGCAGGTGGCGGCAGACGAGGCGCTGTCGAGCTGGAGCCAGAAGGCCATCGCCAGCGCCAGCATCATGGCGATCCAGATGCGCAGGGCAAAGGCCCAGGCCGCCGGCTTGGGCACCCAGGCATCGAGGAACGCCACCGCGCGGTCGAGAAGCGACCCGGCCGACGGATCCGCGGCGGGCGCGACGGTGGCCTCAGCCATGCCGGACCCGGCGCGGTGCGCCGTCCGCCGCCCGTGGGGACGGATGAAGGTCCAACATGTCCTCGCCTTTCCCGCCGCCCCGCCGCGGATATCTGAACAATCAAGAAGCGCTGCGGTTCGCGACCGGCTCAGGCTTTATCGCCGCCCTTCAGCCGCTTGTTGCACTTGCTCCAGTACTGCGGCCATTTCGGCCCCTGCGCGGCCTTCTGAGCGTCGGTCAGGGCGCGCCACTCGGCGCCGCAGGTCTTCTGCCGGTCGCGGGCAGCGGACTGGCCGGCGCTCGGCTGCTTCGCTGCGGGCGAGGCCGGCGCCGCCGAGGGCGCCTCGGAGGCCGGCGGCGCCTTGGCTGTCGACTCCTTGGCAGCCGGCTCCTTGGCGAGGACAGGCTGGGCGGCGAGCAGCGGCACGGACAGGATCGCGATCCTGACGAGACGATCGATCATCGGAAATTCCCCCTCGGGCGTCGTTGCGACGCCCGAGACGCAGTCTCGCCGCTCGCCCCGGGAGACGGCAAGCCCGGCGCCGCAGCCGCCAACAGCTGCCGCCACGCCGTGTCGAATCCTCAGGCCCGCTCTCGGGATGCCCTTGAGCGTGGCCGGGAAATCGTCTTCACTGTCGGGGTTGTCCGGAAAAGGCGGAGGACCATCGCACCGCCGACGATTGGGTCCAGGAGCAGACAGAGCATGGCAGCGGTGTCCGGGCGGCCGATCGACGTCCATACCTGGAGTACGCCGAACGGCTGGAAGATCCCGATCATGCTGGAGGAGTGCGGGCTCCCCTACCGCATCGTTCCCGTGGACATCGCCAAGAACGAGCAGTTCGCTCCCGATTTCCTGGCGATCTCACCCAACAACAAGATCCCGGCCATCGTCGATCCGGAGGGTCCCGGCGGACAGCCGATCTCGGTCTTCGAATCAGGCGCGATCCTGCAGTATCTCGGCCGGAAAACCGGGCAGTTCTATCCGACCGACGAGCGCGCCCGCGTCCTCGTCGACGAGTGGCTGTTCTGGCAGGTGGCGGGCTTCGGACCGATGCTCGGGCAGACGCACCACTTCAAGATCTACGCGCCCGAGAAGCTGCCCTACGCGATCGACCGGTTCACAGCAGAAGCCAAGCGTCTGTACGGCGTGCTGGAACGACGCCTCGAGGGCCGCGCTTTCCTGGCCGACGACTATTCCATCGCCGACATCGCGACCTTCACCTGGGCGAAGCTGAACTTTAAGCAGGGCGTCGACATCAACACCCTGCCGAACGTGGCGCGATGGCTCGAGAGCATCCTGGCGAGGCCGGCGGTGCAGCGCGGCCTCGCAGCGATCTGACAGGCGCTCAGTTCTTGTTCGCCGCCTGCTGGTTCACGTCCGGCACGCGGGTCCAGGTCTGGGATCCGCACAGGATCTTGAGCATGCAGCCCGAGACGTTGAGTTCGGCCTCGCTCTCGCGCTCCAGGCTGACCGTATAGATCTTGCCTTCTTCGATGTTGTAGAGTTCGCCGGTGTATTTCTCGTCGTCCGGCTTGAGCCCTTCGATGAGCTGCAGGCCGATCACCGGCCGCGCGCGCTTCTTCGGGTCGGGATTTTTGAGATCGGTGCGGGGAGCGCCGTTGTCGAAGGTCGGCGTCTTGAGCCAGACGACCTTGCCGCAGACGAGCTTCTGACCGGGCCCGCAGCGATCGATCCGGATCTTGGCGCGGCCGTCGCCGGTGAGCCAGGTGCCGGACGGATCCTTCGCGGTGTCGGCGGCGGCGGCGGTGAGGCCGGCGAGAAGCAGGCTGGCGCTGAGAGCGAGTCGCATGGTTCGTCTCCGGGATTGGGGCGTCGCGGACGCCCGAGGGGTGGACGAAGTCGGTTGGTGCGCGACTAGGCCGTCGCAATCGGGCGATTTTTCGGCCGTGTTGCGGCAGAGCCACGGCTGCGCTTGGACCGGCCGGATCCGGGACGCCGCTTGAGGCACGGGGGGGCGCCCGCTATAAGCCCGGCGCCGAAGCGAAATTTTCGCTGCCGCGGCGCGTCCGGCCTCCCGGCGTGCCGCAAACCTTTTCCACAGACAGACCGGACGCACCATGGCCACCGAGCGCACCTTCTCGATCCTGAAGCCCGACGCGACGCGGCGGAACCTGACCGGCGCGGTCAATGCCGTGATCGAGGAGGCGGGCCTCCGCATCGTCGGCCAGCGTCGCATCCGCATGACCAAGGAGCAGGCCGAGAAGTTTTACGAGGTGCACAAGGAGCGCCCGTTCTTCGGCGAGCTCGTGACCTTCATGACCTCCGGCCCGGTGGTAGTCCAGGTTCTCGAGGGCGAGAACGCGGTGGCCAAGTACCGTGAGGTGATGGGTGCGACCAATCCGGCCCAGGCCGCCGAGGGCACGATCCGCAAGAAGTTCGCCGAGTCCGTCGGCGAGAACACCGTGCACGGCTCCGACAGCGCCGAGAACGCCAAGATCGAGATCGCGCAGTTCTTCAAGGATTCCGATATCGCCGCTTGAGGCAACGGGCGGTGGCGGGTTGGGCACACCGACCCGCCATCGTCACGCACCGCACCCGGCGGCATCGGGAATGCCGCCGTGTGTGACCGGGCCGTCCTTGACGGGACGGAGCCCGGAAGCGTCCAACAGCCGAGCTTAGCCAACCTCAGCCCTCGGACGACCCCGACCATGACGATGCGCCGCCTGCCCCTGCTGATCGCGACCGGCCTATTCGCCCTCGGCGCGACCGCCGCCCTCGCGGGCGGATCCTCGGCCCCTTTCCAGCAGTACGAGCCGGATCCGGCCCTCAAGACCGCCAGCAAGGCCAATCTCGAAGGCCGCGTGCGCCACGCCTGCACGATCGTCCAGGCCCGCATGACCAGCGCCCCCGAGGCGTCCCTGGAGCGCCCCTGCGGCTGCTACGCCAAGCAGACCCTGCGCAGCCTCGACGCCGCCGAGATCGAGGCCTACCGGACCACGGGCTACTTCAACGATTCCGCCCGCGCGAAGGCCCTCTCGGCGCTGGACAGCTGCAAACTGCAGCGCCCCGTCTGAGGACGCAGACAGGGCTGCTTCGGTAGATGTCGCCTCTGCGAGCGCAGCGAAGCAGCCCAGCGCATCGGAACGTCGGCGAGCGGGCGATGCCGGATCGCCGGGCTCCGCCCGCAGGGACGATGGGCCGCCCGCTAAAGGCTTAACAGAACGCCGTCGGGCGCCTCGTCGGCGATCACCACGCGGTCGCCGTCCAGGCGGGCGCGGCCGCCGGCCACCAGGGCGAGCACGGCCGGGTAGAGACGGCGCTCCTGCACGATCACCCGGTCGGCGAGGCTGTCGGGATCGTCGTCCTGGCGGACCGGGATCGCGGCTTGAGCGACGATCGGACCCGCATCCAGTTCCGGCACGACGAAATGCACGGTGCAGCCGTGCAGGCGCACGCCGGCGTCGAGCGCCTGCCGGTGCGTGTGCGTGCCCTTGAACAGGGGCAGGAGCGACGGGTGGATGTTGAGCATCCGGCCGGCCCAGGACGCCACGAAATCCGTCGTCAGGATCCGCATGAAGCCCGCGAGGCACACGAGGTCGACCTCGGCCCCCCGCAGGGCGGCGTCGAGGGCGGCATCGAAGCCGGCGCGGTCGGCGAAGGCCTTGTGGTCGATGGCCTGCGTCGGGATGCCCGCCTCCGCCGCGCGGGCGAGGCCGGCGGCTTCCGGGCGGTTCGACACGACGAGCACGATCTCGGCCGGGAAGGCGGGATCCTGCGCCGCCTCCAGCAGCGCGACCATGTTCGAGCCGCGCCCCGAGATGAGGATGGCGACGCGGGTCTTGCGGGCGGTCGCCATCAGAGGGCGAGGTTTCCGCTGAAGGTCACGGGCTCGGAGCCGCGCGCCGTGATCCGGCCGAGGCGCACGGGCGTCTCGCCGGCCCGGGTCAGGGCCTCGTCGACGTCGTCCACCGCGTCGGCGGCGGCGATCACCACCATGCCGATTCCGCAATTGAAGGTGCGCAGCATTTCCGCCTCGGCGACGCCGCCCTCGCGGGCGAGCCAGCCGAAGACCGGGGGCGGGGTGACCGCGTCGAGGTCGATGGCGATGCCGACATCGTCCGGCAGGACGCGGGGCAGGTTGTCCGGGAAGCCGCCCCCCGTGATGTGAGCGAGCGCCCGGATCCCGTCCGTGGCGCCGAGCGCCGCCAGCAGGGGCTTCACGTAGATCCGGGTCGGCTCCAGCAGCGCCTCGCCGAGGCTGCGCCCGGGGGCGAACGGGGCCGGCGCGTCCCAGCCGAGGCCGCTTTTCGCGACGATCCGGCGGACCAGCGAGAAGCCGTTGGAATGCACCCCGGAGGAGGGCAGGCCGAGCACAACGTCGCCGGGCCGGATCCCCGGACGCGGCAGAAGCGTGCCGCGCTCGGCGGCTCCCACCGAGAAGCCCGCGAGGTCGTAGTCGGATCCGTCGTAGAGGCCCGGCATCTCGGCGGTCTCGCCGCCGATCAGCGCGCAGCCCGCCTGCCGGCAGCCTTCGGCGATGCCGCGCACGATTTCGGCGCCGACGCCCGGGACCAGCTTGCCGGTGGCGTAGTAGTCGAGGAAGAACAGCGGCTCGGCGCCCTGGACGATGATGTCGTTCACGCACATCGCCACGAGATCGATGCCGATCGTGTCGTGGCGCCCGGTCTCGATGGCGATCTTGACCTTGGTGCCGACGCCGTCATTGGCCGCCACCAGGATCGGATCGTGGAAGCCCGCAGCCTTCAGGTCGAACAGGCCGCCGAAGCCCCCGATCTCGGCGTCGGCGCCCGGGCGCCGGGTCGAGCGCACCAGCGGCTTGATCGTCTCGACCATGGCGTTGCCGGCATCGATGTCGACGCCCGCCGCCGCGTAGGTGAGCCCCGTCTTCGGCTCGTTGCCGTCTTTGGCCGTCATGCCCGCGCCACCTCGTTCCAATCTGGCCCCGCTCTAGCGGCTTCGCGCGCGCCACGCGAGTCGGCTGCGGCGGCGCCTTGATCGGCACGCGCCGCATACCCACTCTGCCCGCGGGCGGGGTGTCTGGGGGAGCGTCGACGTGCGCGCACGGGCTGTGATCGGGCTGGCCGCCGTGGTCGCTCTGGGATTGATCATCTACCTCCTCCGGGAAGTGATGCTGCCCTTCGTGGCCGGCATCACCCTGGCCTATCTCCTCGATCCCCTGGCCGACCGGTTGGAGCGCCTCGGCCTCGGCCGGCTGGCTGCGAGCCTGCTGATTCTGGCGTTGTTCGTCGTCGTCCTCGTGGTGACGCTGCTGATCCTGATCCCGCTCACGGCCAATCAGGTCGTCGCCCTGGTCAATGCGCTGCCCGGAATGGTGTCGCGGCTCCAGGCCATCATCGCGGAGCGCTCCGGGTCACTGCTGGAACGCGTCGGCGGCGCGAATGTCCTCACGGAGCTGCAATCCTCCGTCGGAACGCTGGCGACCCAGGCGGGGACGTGGCTCCTGGCCTTTCTGAAATCCCTCTGGTCGGGCAGCCAGGCCCTGATCTCGATCGCCTCGCTTCTCGTGGTGACGCCGGTCGTCGCGTTCTACATCCTGGTGGATTGGGACCGGATGGTCGCGGCCATCGACGGCTGGGTGCCGCCCCGGCACCGCGCGACGGTGCGTGACCTCGCGCGCCAGATCGACGGCGCCGTCACCGGCTATGTGCGCGGCCAGACCCTGGTCTGCCTCATCCTGGGCAGCTTCTACGCGATCGGCCTCTGGCTGGTCGGCCTCAACTTCGGCGTGCTGATCGGCCTGATCGCGGGGTTTCTCACCTTCATTCCCTATGTCGGCACGCTCACCGGCTTCCTGCTCTCCGTCGGCGTCGCCCTGGTCCAGTTCTGGCCATCCGGGGACTGGCTGTATCTCGGCCTGACCGTGGGCGTGTTCCTCGTCGGGCAGTTTCTCGAAGGCAACGTCATCTCGCCGAAGCTCGTCGGCGATTCCACCGGGCTTCACCCGGTCTGGCTGATGTTCGCCCTGCTCGCCTTCGGCACGCTGTTCGGCTTCGTCGGGCTGCTGCTCGCTGTCCCGATCGCGGCCTCCATCGGCGTGCTCGTCCGCTTCGCCCTGGCCCGCTATCTGGAGAGCCGCCTCTACCATGCCGGACAGCCGATCTTGATCGAGCACGACGGCAAGGACGCTGCGGCCTTGACCTCCACGGGCGGGGGGTGATCCTGGGCGACACATGCGCGAGAACGCACCACCCCGACAATTGGCCTTCGACCTGCCCCTCGACCCACGCTATGGGCGCGAGGATTTCCTCGTGGGACCGGCCAACGATGCCGCCTACGCGCTGATCGAGGCTTGGCCGGACTGGCCGGACAGTGTCCTGGTCCTCACCGGTCCCTCGGGCAGCGGCAAGAGCCATCTCGCGGCGATCTGGGCAGAGCGCGCCCATGCCTGGACCCTCCCGGCCGCCGAGCTGGGCACCGACGCGATTCAGCACCTCATCTCGAACGGCGCTCTGGTCATCGAGGACATCGACCGGACGGAACGGCTCGACGAGGCGGCGCTGTTCCATCTGCTCAACCGGGCGCGGGAGCGCGCCTGCCCGATCCTGCTGACGAGCGGCACCGGGATCGACGCCCTCGGCCTCGCCACGCCGGACCTGCGCTCGCGGCTCCGGCTGGCGCCGCGCATCGCCATCGAGGCGCCGGACGACGCCCTGCTGCGGGCGGTCCTGGTCAAGCTGTTCGTGGACCGTCAGCTGGTGGTCGATCTCGGGGTAATCGATTCGCTGGCCCTGCGCATCGACCGGTCGCTGGGCCGCGCCCGGGACGTCGTCGCCGAGCTCGACCGCGACGCCCTCGGGCGCGGACGCCGGATCAGCCGGCCGCTCGCGCTGGCCGTCCTGCGGCGCATGGGACTGGACGACGAGCCCGATCCGGCCGGCTGAACGCGGAATGCGGCGGCCGTCACGAAACTGTCGTGAAGGCCGCCGGTCTAGGGTGATACACGCTCCGCCGCCGCGAGGAGCGACGCGTAGAGACAGGGATCGGGGATGGAATCGACGCAGAAGCCCGTGGACCGCGACGCCGCCGACGAGGCAGCCGAGCCCCGTCGGCGCGCGGCGGCCAATCCGACGACGCGGCGCGCGCCCGCGACCCGGCGCACGCAGACCGACTCGATCGCCGCCGGGGCCGCTCCGGCAGCCGCCGCCGACGCCAGTGACGAGTGGCCGGCAGCCGCGGCTCCGGCGGAGCCCGTTGCCGGCGCGGCCCGCGAGCCGGTGCTGGAGGCCGGTCGGTCCCTCCGCCACTCGCCGGAGCGCTTCGTGAACCGCGAGCTGTCCTGGCTGCAGTTCAACCGGCGCGTTCTGGAGGAGGCGTCGAACCCGAATCATCCGCTGCTGGAGCGCCTCCGCTTCCTGTCGATCTCGGCCAACAACCTCGACGAGTTCTTCATGGTCCGCGTGGCCGGCCTGATCGATCAGGTGCGGGCCGGGATCACGGTCCCGTCGCAGGACGGCCTGTCGCCGTCCGAGCAGCTGGCCCGGATCGGCGTGGAGGTCTCGCGCCTCGCCGCCGACCAGCAGGCCCGCTGGCGTGAACTGCGCGCGGAGCTGCACGCCGCCGACATCGACATCGTCGAGCCCGCCGCCCTCTCGGCCGATCAGGCGGCGTGGCTGGAGGAGTATTTCCTCAACCACGTCTTCCCGGTCCTGACGCCGCTCGCGATCGATCCGGCCCACCCGTTCCCGTTCATCCCGAATCTCGGCACCACCATCGCGCTGATGCTGGTGCGTCCCAAAGACGGCCGGCTGCTGCGCGCCCTCATCCGCCTGCCCGGCGTGATCGACCGCTTCGTGCGCCTGCCGGTGAGCGACAGCGAGACCGCGGCGCGGCTGATCACGATCGAGCAGGTGATCGGGATGTTCACCGGGCGGCTCTTCCCGGGCTACCTCGTCAAGGGCAGCGGCGCATTCCGCGTCGTCCGCGACTCCGATCTGGAAATCGAGGAGGAGGCGGAGGACCTCGTCCTGCATTTCGAGACGGCCCTGAAGCAGCGGCGCCGGGGCGTCGTGATCCGGCTCGAGGTCGAGGCGGGCATGTCGGAGGATCTGCGCAGCTTCGTCGCCGACGAGCTGGAGATCGCCGCGGACGCGATCTTCATCGTGGAGGGCATGCTCGCCCTGAACGAGCTGTCCCAGGTGGTCGGGATCGACCGGCCGGACCTGAAGTTCAAGCCCTACAATCCCCGATTCCCGGAGCGCATCCGCGAGAGCGGCGGCGATGTCTTCGCGGCGATCCGACAGAAGGATTTCATCGTCCACCACCCCTACGAATCCTTCGATTCGGTGGTGCAGTTCCTCGCGCAGGCCGCCCGTGACCCGAACGTGGTCGCGATCAAGCAGACGCTCTACCGGACCTCGTCCAACTCGCCGATCGTCGCGGCGCTCGCCGAAGCCGCGGAGCTGGGCAAGTCCGTCACCGCGCTGGTGGAACTGAAGGCGCGCTTCGACGAGGAAGCGAATATTCGCTGGGCGCGCAACCTTGAGAAGGCCGGCGCGCAGGTGGTCTTCGGCTTCGTGGAGCTGAAGACCCACGCCAAGCTGTCGCTGGTGGTCCGTCGGGAGGGCGACAAGCTGGTCACCTACTGCCACGTGGGCACCGGCAACTACCACCCGATCACCGCACGGGTCTACACGGACCTGTCCTTCTTCACGGCGGACCCCGCCATCGCGCGGGACGTGTCGCGCATCTTCAACTTCATCACCGGCTACGCCGAGCCCGCGGAGCTGGAGCGGATGGCGGTCTCGCCATTGACGCTGAAGAATCGCCTCCTCGAGCACATCGACGCGGAGGTCGCCCATGCGAAGGCGGGTCGCCCGGCGGCGATCTGGATCAAGTGCAACTCGCTGGTCGACAGCCAGATCATCGACGCGCTCTACGACGCCTCGGAAGCCGGGGTTCAGATCGACTGCGTGGTCCGCGGCATCTGCTGCCTGCGGCCCGGCATCCCGGGCCTGTCGGAGACGATCCGGGTGAAGTCGATCGTCGGGCGCTTTCTGGAGCACGGGCGCATCTACGCCTTCGGCAACGGCGTCGGGCTGCCGCACCCGAAGGCCACGGTCTACATCTCCTCCGCCGACCTGATGAGCCGGAACCTCGACCGCCGCGTGGAGGCGCTGCTGCCGATCACCAATCCGACGGTGCATCAGCAGGTGCTCGATCAGATCATGCTGGCCAACCTGCTCGACAACCGTCAGAGCTGGCGCCTGCTGGCTTCGGGCGGCTGCGAGCGGATCCAGCCGGCCGATGGCGAGGAGCCGTTCAATGCCCACAAGTACTTCATGACCAACCCCAGCCTCTCGGGACGCGGGAAGGCCTCGAAGAAGTCGAGCCCGCGCGCCCTGAGCCGGCGCGCGCAGCGCAGCTGAGTTTCGCCGCGCAGCGACACTGGGCTAAACCTCCCGCACGGCGCGCCGGCAGGCGCACCGGGCTCATGAAGGACTCGGACGCTTGGGCAGCCCTCGTGCCAACCTCACCCTCGCGCATGATGCGGAGACGATCGGCAGCGCCGCGCATCAGCCGGTGGCAATCATCGATATCGGCTCCAATTCGGTGCGGCTCGTCGCCTATGACGGCCTGACGCGGGCACCGACGCCGCTCTACAACGAGAAAGTGCTGTGCGGTCTGGGCCGCAACGTCCTGACGACCGGTCGGCTGAACGAGGAGGCGGTGACCCGGGCGCTCGCCGCCCTCGCGCGGTTTCGGGTGCTGTGCGAGACGATGCGCGTGGGCCAAGTGTTCGTGCTCGCCACGGCGGCGGCCCGGGACGCCGAGAACGGTCCGGATTTCCTGCGCGCCGCGGAGGCGGCCTGCGGCCAGGAGATCCAGCTGCTCTCCGGACGGCGCGAGGCAGAATTGTCGGCGCTCGGCGTCGTCTCGGGCTTCCACGCGCCGAACGGGGTCGTGGGCGACATGGGCGGCGGCTCCCTCGAACTCGTGGACGTTCGCGGGACCGTGGTCGGTCAAGGGGTGACCATGCCCCTCGGCGGCCTAGCCCTCCAGGATCTGTCCGGCGGCTCGCTCAAGAAAGCATCGAAGATCGTCCGCGAGTATATGCGCAAGGCCGCGCCGCAGCTCGAGACCCTGCGCGGGCGGACCTTCTACGCGGTCGGCGGCACCTGGCGGGCGATCGCGCGGCTTCACCAGGCGGCCCGCGGCTACCCCGTCCACGTGATGCATGGCTACGCGGTGGAGCCGAGCGACGAGCTGAGTTTCCTGCAGGTCGTCGAGCAGACGGATGTGGCGCTGCTGCAGGACGTCGACGCGATCTCGGAAGCACGGCGCCCGCTGCTCGCCTACGGCGCCGTCGTGTTGGAGGAGATCATCCGGGTCGGACGCCCGCGGGAGGTGGCGATCTCGGCATCGGGGGTCCGCGAGGGCCTGCTGTTCGAGCAGCTCGACCGCGACACCCGGCTGCTCGATCCGCTTCTGGCCTCGGCTTCGGAGTTCAATGTTCTCCGGGCGCGCTCGCCACGCCACGGGGAAGAGTTGATCGCCTGGACGGACCAGTTCGTCGCGACGCTCGACGGTCACGAGACCGCCGACGAGCGCCGTCTGCGCCATGCGGGCTGCCTGCTGTCGGATGTCGGCTGGCGGGCACATCCCGATTATCGCGACGAGCAGAGCATCGCGGTGATCCAGAACGCGGCGTTCGTCGGTGTCGACCATCCGGGGCGGGCCTATCTCGCCCTGGCGGTATCGCTGCGGCATACCGGGCTCGCCCCGGAAAAGGCGAACCCGATGCTCCGGAGTGTGGCCGGTCCGCGCCTGTTCGAACGGGCCCGTCTGCTGGGCGCGTTGCTCCGCGTCGCCTTCCCGATCTCCGCCGGCATGGACGGTGCCCTCGGGCGGGCCCCGCTGGCCGTCGAAGACGGCCGCGTGGTGCTGCGGCTGCCCCATGCCTGGGAGGCCTTGAGCGGCGACCGCCTGTTGAACCGCGTTCGCGGTCTCGGACGCATCATCGGCCTCGACGGGCGCGTCGAGATTACGGGCGGATCCTTCTGATCTGATCCAGGCCGGGACCGGACGGAGCGACAGCGCACCTACGAGTCCGCCGCCGCAGGTCGGGTGAGCGACGCGGCGGATTCTTCGCCCTCGGGAATGCGGCGCGTCGCGTTCCTGCGCGCCCTCGTCGCGAACGCGCGATACGCCTCACCGCGACCCAGGCCTCGCAGGCAGCAGTTCCGAAGATAGGCAGACCGGCGCAGGCCGGTTCTCGGACGCGATGGGCATTCCCCCTTAGAACGAGCACGACACAGCGAAGCATTGCGCTAGATATCGCATCTCTTGAGATTTCATTTTTTCGTTTTCAATTTCTATAGGGACAGAATTACTCATAAGGCCGCTTAATAACAGTCGTAATTATCGATACGACCTCGTCAAACCAAGAACGATTCATTTTTAGCGCGTGCAATCGGCAGATTATTCCGCTAAGAGGCTGGAATAAATTTCTCCCAGAACGATCTTGGAATAAATCGGCATGAATTTGCTCGGCAAATTTTCAATTAGAGCAATGATGCTCACGATCATAATTGTAATGGCCGTTATGCTTCTGGGCTATTCGGGAGATAATCTGGTCTCTGCACACCTGACGGCGCAGCAGGCCCGGGAAGCTGTCAGTCTGTCCCGCGCGAGCCGGCACCTGCTCAAGACGATTCTTCCAGTACGGCTCGAACGGGGCTCCTCTCTTACCCTCGGCGGTGAGGACGTCGCCGACAATGACAGCCTCGCCGCCATCGCCACGAACCGCGAGGCGATGATCACAAACCTCAAGGTCGTCCTGGACCTGCTGCGGGACCAGAACGTGCCCGCCGTGACTGCAACACTCAACCGTCTCCATGCGGCTCAGGAGGCCGTGAACGCGCTCCGTCCCCGCGTGGATGCCGCCCTGCGTGTCCCGAAGGCGCAGCGAGACCCCACGCTGCTGCCGATGGTCCTCACCGCCTTTCAGGAACTTCTCGACGCGCTGACGGCGACCACGGACGCCGTGGATGCGGCGATCCCGCGCTCCGACGCGATCCTGCAGCGCTATCTCGTCCTCAAGCGGTCCGCCTGGACGACCCGCGTCGCAATCGGGAACGTCGCCCTGCGGGTCCAGACATCGTTGGCCGCCGGAACCTCTTGGTCGCTTCCCGAGACGGTGGCCGCGGCCGAGGAGCGGGCTCAGGTCCGGACAGCCTGGCTGAACACGAGCGAGGCTGCCGCCGACCTGTCGGAGACCGCGCGCGCGGCGTTCGAGAAAGCCAAGCACAACAATTTCGAGGGTGAGGCCGCCGCCGGGGCCAAAACGATCTTCGATGCCCTGAGCCAGCAGCGGCCCGCGCCCTACACGTTCCAGCAAGTGCGGCGACGGAACACCGCCGAGCAGATGACCATCGTCAATCTCGCCGATTCGGCCCTGGACGAGATGGTCGCCCGCGCCGAGACCCTTTCGGACTTGGCACGCCACGGTGTTCTGCGCAATGCCGCAGCCCTCCTGGCGGCCGCGCTGCTCGTCGTCCTGGGGCTCATTGCCCTGGTCGGGGGCGTGCTGCGGCCACTCCGGATCGTCGCCGGCGCGATGCGGTCGCTGACTGCCGGCGAAACGACGGTCGATCTTCCCGTGGCCGCGTATCGGAACGAGTTCGCCCCGATCATGGCGGCCGTGCAAGCGTTCCGGGACAACCTGACCCGCACCCGCGAATTGGAGGTCGAGGCCGAGCGGGCGCGCCTGGATGCCGATGACCAGCGGCGGGAGAGCCTGCGCCAGATGGCCCAGCGCTTCGAGCAGGCGGTCGGCGGCATGATCGGCCAGGTCGGGACGTCAGCCTCCGCACTGCAGGTGACGGCGCAGACGATGACCGCGACCGCCACGCAGACGGCCGGACAATCGGCAACGGTCGCGGCCGCCGCCGAGCGGGCGTCCAAGAACGTCAACACCGTCGCGGTCGCCGCCGAGGAACTGGGTGCATCCGTGCAGGAGATCGGGCGTCAGGCCGATGGTTCGGCGGAGCTCGCGCAGGTGGCTGCGGCCGAGGCCGATCGGACCGCGGCGCGCGTGCGAGAGTTGAGCAGCGCCGTGGACAAAATCGGCGACGTCGTGGGGCTCATCTCATCGATCGCCGAGCAGACCAATCTGCTGGCCCTCAACGCCACGATCGAGGCCGCCCGCGCCGGCGCCGCCGGTCGGGGCTTCGCGGTCGTGGCCTCCGAGGTCAAGGCACTGGCTGAGCAGACGGCCAAGGCCACGGCGGAAATCTCCGGCCAGATCGCGGCGGTCCAGGCGTCCACCGGTCAGGCGGTCGAAGCCATCGGGGCGATTACCGCCCGGATCCAAGAGATCAACGGCGTGGCGACCTCGATCGCGGCGGCCGTGGAGGAGCAGGGCGCGGCGACCCAGGAGATCGTGCGCAACGTCGGGCAAGCCGCCGTCGGAACCGGGGAGGTCACCAGCAATATCACCGGCGTCGCTCAGGCGGCGGAGAGCACCGGACAGGCCGCGAGTCAGGTTCTCGATGCGGCCTCCGTCCTGTCGAATCAGTCCGAGCACCTGACCGCCGAGGTCGGACGATTCCTGGCCAGCGTCCGCGTGTCCTACGCCGTTTCGGCCGCGCAGGTCAGGCTGGTGCAGGACAGCTTCGCGAAGGTGCAATCGCTGGGCGACACCGCCTCGGACTTGTTCTACGGGCGCCTCTTCGAGACCGCCCCCCAGGTCCGCTCGCTCTTCTCGAACGATATGAGCGCGCAGAAGCGGAAGCTGATGGCCATGCTGGCCCTGACGGTGGCGAACCTGGATAAGCCGGAAGCTTTGGTCGCGACGGTGCGCGACCTCGGGGATCGGCACGTCGGCTACGGCGCCCTGCAGGCTCATTACGAGCCCGTCGGCGCCGCGCTGCTGTGGACCCTGGAACAGGGTCTGGGCTCGGACTTCACGCCGGAGATCCGACAGGCATGGTCCGAGACTTATCGGGTCATCACCGGTCTGATGACCATGGCCGGAACCGCGAAGGCCGCATGAGCCGGTTTCCCTGCGCAGGCTCGATCGACATCGGCCTCTCCGCGCGCATGATCGCCCGGAGATGACCTGGAGAAGCGCGACGCCGTCCGTGATCGGGGCGTCGCCGCATCTCAGGCGACCCGATCGGAGAAGATCGCCTTCTTGACCACGGCGTGGACGCCCCAATTGCCGTCCACGACCTGCGTGATCCCGAAATCGACCGCCACCGACATCAGCGAGATGGCCTCGTCCTCGGTGAGCCCCTTCGCGTGCATCAGGAACTGGCGCATCTTCCGGAAGGCGTCGCGCATGGCGAGGTCGATGGAGGATTTCTGAAAGATCGCAGTCTGTGCGTCCGGGCCGAGATCGCGCAGGTAGTTCGGGTAGCTGAAGCCCGACAGCACCCAGTCTTCCCGGGTTTCGATCATCGGGAAATCGAGCGCTTCGAGCGGCGTTCCGGGCAGGTCGGCCTTCTTGTGCAGGATGAACTGAAAGGTGCCGGTGAGCGAGCACTCGATCGCGGTGCCGCACAATTCGGAATCGCCCTGGCTGGCATGGGGGTCCCCCACTGAGAACAGGGCGCCCGGCACCGCCACAGGAAAGTACAGCGTCGCGCCCTTGCCGATCCGCCAATTGTCGATGTTGCCGCCGGTATAGCTCGGCGGGATCGTGTTGACCCGGTCGGCCTCGGCCGGCGCGACGCCCATGGTGCCGAAGTGCGGACGGATCGGTACCCGGATGCCCTTGAGAACCTCGTAGGTCTTCTGCGTCTTGGAATGATCGACCGGCAGGCCGGGATAGTCGATGGTCGGGTGGGAGACGCCGAACGGATCGGTGACCCCGGGCCAGCGGAAGCTGTAGACCGCCCGGGCCCAGTCGCGCTCGCCGGTGGCGTCGACCTCGTAGATCGTGACGACCTCGCGCGGTTTATCGCCGGTGATCAGGTCGTTGTAATGATAGCCCCACCAGGCTGCCGCGTTGCTGCCGAAGGCGAGACCCTTGTATTTGGGATTGGCGCAGGGGCGGGGCGCCACGTCGAGGATCCGCACTTCCAACACGTCGCCGGGCTCGGCGCCGCGCATCGCCACCGGGCCGGTGCAGATATGAACGCCCTGACCGCCGCCGGGGCCGATCTTCGCGTCGAGGGCGCCGGCACCACGGGGCGAGACGCCCATCTTATCCTTGGTCCAGAGATAGACGCTCTCGGCGCCCGGATCGCCCTGGATCATCCGCTCGGCATCGTCGCTCGCCTGATGGGTGAGCGTCTCGATGGTGACGAAGTCCCCTGAGCCGATCTCGACCTTCGGCTTGAGGCTGCGGCTGAAGAAGCCCCAATGGACGGTCTCGGCATTCGCCGGCAGGTGATAATGCGCGGTGGCGGCGATCTTGGCCCCGCTCGCCTGGGCCAGAGCCGGGCTCACCAGCGAGGGGCCGCCCGCCGCGAAGGCCGCGGCGGCGCCGGTCGCCGCGAAGCTGCTCTTCAGGAACGCGCGCCGTTCCGGTTCCAGATCCCGCCGGAACCGGCGGCGATGCTCCTCGAAGGCGTGGCAGGTTGGATCGTCGCCCGCGCACATAGCGTCTTCTCCCGATGGTTTCGTAACCGCGGGAGCGGTAAGCAAATCGACGGCCACGCTCGCGGCCGTCGACCGGCGTTCCTCATTCGGAGATCATGCCGACGCCGCTCTCTTCGACCCTGGCCGAAACGGCCTCGTCCGCCTGAGCCTCGACGACGGCCGCAGCCGTGACGTTGACGATGCCGCGCGCGGTCACCGAGGGCGTCAGGATGTGAGCGGGCTTGGCCGGCCCGATCAGCAGGGGGCCGACCGGCAGGGCATCCGCCAGCACCTTGGCGAATTGGAACGCGATGTTGGCCGCGTCGAGATTCGGGAAGATCAGGACATTGGCCGCGCCCTTCAGCCGCGACCCCGGAAGCACGCGCTCCCGGACCATCTCGCTCAGCGCCGAATCCGCCTGCATCTCGCCGTCGACCTGAAGCTCCGGGTCACGCCGCTGCAGGAGCGCGAGGGCGTCGCGCATCTTCATCGCGGAGGGCGAATCCGACTGGCCGAAATCGGAATGGCTCAGGAGCGCGATCTTCGGGGTCATCCCGAAGCGGCTGACATGGCTGGCGCAGGCCTGCGCCACGTCGGCGATCTCCTCGGCGGTGGGGTTCTGGCGGACATGGGTGTCGGCCAGGAAGTAGGCGCCGTTATGGGTCACCACGAGGCTCATCGCCGCGCATTGCTCCACGCCCGGCGCGAGCCCGATCACGTCGCGGATGATGCGCAGCCGGGTCTCGAACCGACCCTCCAGGCCGCAGATCAGCGCGTCGGCCTCGCCCCGGCGCACCGCGATGGCGCCGATCACGGTGTTGTTGGTGCGCACCAGCGTGCGGGCCGCGTCCGGCGTGATGCCGCGCCGGCCCGCGACCTCGAGATAGGTCTGCACGTAGGCGCGGTAGCGGGGATCGTCCTCGGGATCGATCAGCTCGAAGTCGCGGCCGTGCTCGATCGACAGGCCGAAGCGCTTCAGCCGGGTCTCGACCACCCGCGGACGGCCGACCAGGATCGGCCGCGCGACCTTGTCCTCGACGATCGCCTGGACGGCGCGGAGCACCCGCTCGTCCTCGCCCTCGGCGTAGATCACGCGCTTGGGCTCGACCTTCGCCTTCGAGAAGAGCGGCTTCATGATCAGGCCCGACCGGTGCACGAACCGGTCGAGGCTGTCGACATAGGCATCGAAATCCGCGAGCGGCCGGCCGGCCACGCCCGAATCCATCGCCGCCTTGGCGACCGCCGGGGCGATGCGCAGGATCAGCCGCGGGTCGAAGGGGCTCGGGATCAGGGATTTCGGCCCGAACGGCCGGGCCTCGCCGCCATAGGCGCGGGCGACCACATCGGAGGTGGTCTCGTGGGCCAGACCCGCGATCGCCTTCACGGCGGCCTTCTTCATCTCCTCGTTGATCTTGTGGGCGCCGACATCCAGCGCGCCGCGGAAGATGTAGGGGAAGCAGAGGACGTTGTTGACCTGGTTCGGGAAATCCGACCGGCCGGTGCAGATCATCGCGTCCGGCCGCTCTTTCTCGGCCAGATCCGGCATGATTTCCGGATAGGGGTTGGCGAGCGCCATGATCAGCGGCTTCTCGGCCATCTCCTTCAGGTATTCGGGCTTCAGCACGCCGCCGGCCGAAAGGCCGATGAACACGTCCGCTCCCGGGATCACCTCGGCGAGCGTCCGCTTGTCGGTCTCCTGGGCGTAGATGTCCTTCCAGCGGTCCATCAGCTCCGGGCGGCCCTTGTAGACCACACCCTTGATGTCGGTGACCGTGATGTTCTCGCGGGTCGCGCCGAGCGAGACGAGCAGGTTCAGGCAGGCCAGGGCCGCCGCGCCCGCGCCGGAGGTGACGATCCGGACGTCCGACAGGTTCTTGCCGGCGAGTTCCAGGCCGTTGAGGACGGCGGCCGCCACGATGATCGCGGTGCCGTGCTGGTCGTCGTGGAAGACCGGGATGTTCATCCGGGCCCGGCACTGCTCCTCGACCTCGAAGCACTCGGGAGCCTTGATGTCCTCGAGGTTGATGCCGCCGAAGGTGGGCTCAAGGGCACAGACCACATCGACGAGCTTGGACACGTCCTTCTGGTCGACTTCGATGTCGAAGACGTCGATGCCGGCGAATTTCTTGAACAGGACGGCCTTGCCCTCCATCACGGGCTTCGAGGCGAGCGGACCGATATCGCCCAGGCCCAGCACGGCCGTGCCGTTGGAGAGCACCGCCACGAGGTTCTGGCGGATCGTGAGGGTCGCGGCCTCCTGGGGATCGTCGTGGATCGCCATGCAGGCGGCGGCGACGCCCGGAGAATAGGCCAGGGCGAGGTCGCGCTGGTTGCCCAGCGGCTTGGTTGCCTGGATCTCCAGCTTCCCGGGCTTGGGCAGGCGGTGGTAGACGAGCGCCCCGGCCTTGA
Organism: Methylobacterium sp. UNCCL125; assembly: GCF_900116795.1. Classification (NCBI taxonomy): domain Bacteria; kingdom Pseudomonadati; phylum Pseudomonadota; class Alphaproteobacteria; order Hyphomicrobiales; family Methylobacteriaceae; genus Methylobacterium; species Methylobacterium sp. UNCCL125. The sequence continues at coordinate 99,857 of NZ_FPBW01000003.1, forward strand.
GGTCCTCGGACATGTTATCGGCCATCGCCCACGCTCCCGCTCACCTTTTTCACCGAGGACGACGCGGTCGCGCCTCGCACGGGCTCGCGTCTTGACCGGTCTGTTGCACCGGCTGCGCAGGGGGCGCAACCCGCACAACGAGACGCGGCTCCACCTCGCCAAACTGGCGAGGACCTACGGCTTCTCCATAGGCGCCTATTCGTATGGGCGTCCAAAAGTCCGCTTCCCGGAGAGCGGGCGGCGGCTGACGATCGGCCGGTATTGTTCCATCGCCGACAAGGTCGAGATCCTTCTCGGGGGCGACCATCGGCTCGACTGGGCGTCGACCTATCCATTTGCGGCCATGCGCGGGCTGTTCCCGCATGCCCGGGCGCCCGAGGATTACCATGCCTCCCGGGGCGACGTGGTGATCGGGCACGATGTCTGGCTCGGGTCCGGCTGCATGATCCTGTCCGGCGTCACGGTCGGGCACGGGGCCGTGGTGGCGGCAAGGGCCGTCGTGACGCGCGACGTGCCGCCCTACGCCATCGTGGCGGGCAACCCGGCGCGGGTGGTGCGGCACCGGTTCGACGCGGCCACGGTGGCGGCGCTCGTGGCGGCGGCGTGGTGGGATCGGCCGCACGACACGGTCACCCGGCTGGTGCCGCTGCTGCAGAGCGGCCGGATCGCGGATCTGCTCGCGGCGTTGCGCGTCAGCGCGGATTCCCGTACCGGCGGGGCCCAAATCGACGACGACCCGAGACCTGGACGATGACCGACACGCCTCCCGACCGCCTCGCCGCCAACCCCAACAGCCCGTTCTACGACGAGAAGGCGCTGGAGCGCGGAGTCGGTGTCCGATTCAAAGGGGTCGAGAAGACCAACGTCGAGGAATATTGCGTGAGCGAGGGCTGGGTCCGGCTCTCGGCCGGCAAGACCCTCGACCGGGCCGGCAACCCGATGACCGTGAAGCTGAAGGGTACGGTGGAGCCTTATTTCCGGGACCCGTCCGCGGAGGCCTGATCGCCCTTCCTGGCAAGAGCGCCCTGGAAGTTGCGCACGGCCTCTGCGACGAGAATCCGAAGTCGCTCCGGGGAGCTCGGTCCGTCGATGATGAGGCTTGCGAGAATATCGGTGCGGCGGGACCGTTGCTTGGCGGTGCGCGGGTGGTTCGAGACGCGCAGGTGCCACGGGCCATCGGGCCGCTTCAGATACAGGCTGTCGCCGCGTTCGTTCCGGGCGACGACCGTGAAGCCGTTGGCCTCCAGCATCCGCGCCGCGAGGGCCAGCGCCTTCAGCGGCGAGAGCGGCCCGTCGGCGCTCACGATCCGGCGGGCTCGATCGTGCCGAGGCGACGCCGACCCAGCGCCCGCACCTTGAGCGCCAGGGCCGGCCGCTCGATTCCGTACCAGGACATGGCGGCGACCGGTACGGTCAGGGCGAGGGCGGGGGCCAGCAATGCGGCTCCCGAGACGTCCGGCCACAGGGCATGCAGGCTCTGCTGGATCGGCCAGCCGTAGAGATAGATCCCGTAGGACAGGTCGGCCGGCGGATCGAACGGTCCACGCGCCAACGGGCCGAGGGCGAGCCAGACCACGCCGTAAGCCTCGGCCAGGAACAGCAGGGCCGGATAGGCCGGTGTCCGCGCGAGGACGAACGCGCCGAAGGCCAGGCAGGCGAGGGCGGCGGCCGAGACCCGCAGGCGGGCGCGCCACAGATAGAGCCCGGCCCCGGCCGCGAAGATCATCGGCAGGCGCAGTGCCGTCTCGGTGCCCTTGGGCAGGTCGAGGCCCCGCAGGGCGCCCATGACGACCAGCGCCAGCGCCAGGCCCACGACAATGATCAGGGCCGACCAGCGCCGCCGGAGCAGACCGCACAGGGCGGCGACGAGAACGCCGAGATAGCACAGCACCTCGTATTTCAGCGTCCAGACCGTTCCGAGGGGCGCCCGGTACGGGTTGCTCTCGAAGACGCCGGGGAGGGCGGCGTTGCTCTTGAAGGTCGTCAGCGTCCCACGGATGAACGACCACAGGCCGGGGTCGCCCAGATACGCGGAGACGGGCAGGCGAGTCATGGCCGCGCCGAGCCCCAGCGATACGACCAGCGTCGCCGCCACGAGTCCCGGCAGGATCCGCAGGGTCCGGGCGATGGCGTAGTCGCGGATGCCGCGGCGGTCGCAGCTCATGGTGACGAGGAAACCCGACACGGCGAAGAAGCCGTTCACCGCGTGCTCCCCGAGCGTGTAGCCGGTCAGACGGGCGAGAGGCTCGTCGCCGGCCGCGCCGGTCGCGACGCTGAACGCGTGGGACACGACGACCGCCAGGGCCAGCATCAGCCGCAGGCCGGTGAAGCCGTTGCGCTGGGCTTCGAGTGCGGCCGCGATCGTCGAGGCGCTCATTCGGTCAGGCCCTCTTGGGCCAGGGCGTCACGGCCGCGCAGGAAGGCGAGGGCGCCCGCGGCCGAGCCGCCGTAGCGCTCCATGCCCGACCGGCGCAGAACCAGCGCCGACAGCAGCGCCTTCGGGACGTTGGTCATCAGGGTGGCGCGGCTCGGGTCAGGAAGGCCGTACTTGCGGCTGACATAGGCGCGCGACCAGGCCTGATGCCAGCGCGATCGGAACACGCGGCCCGGCTCCGGCGCCGAGGACCGGCCGCGACCGTGCAGCGCTTCGGCCCCGTGGACGTGGATCAGCGCTCGGCCGCGATCGGCGACGCGCCGGCAGAGATCATCGTCCTCGTAGAACAGGAAGATGTTCTCGTCGAAGCCGCCGAGATCTAGGAACAGGGCGCGCGGCATCATCAGGCAGGCCCCGGAGAGGAACGGTGCGCAGGCATCGCCCTGGGGCAGCGCAGGCCGGCCGCCGGGATTGACGAGATAGGGCGCCAGCAGCGAGCGTGCCTGGAAGAAGAAGCGCCCATCGGATTCGACGAGGCGCGGGGCCAGAAGGCCCGCATCGGGCCACATCCGGGCGGCCTCCAGCAGGGCATCCACCGCCCCCGGACGCAGGACCACGTCCGGGTTGACGATCAGGATGTGCTCCGCCGTCTCGGCGGCCCGGACGCCCCGGTTGTTGGCGCGGCCGTAACCCTCGTTGCGGGCGTTGCGGATCACCTGCGCGCCGGCAGCTTCCGCGACCGCCGCGGAGGCGTCGCGGCTGGCATTGTCGACCACGATCGCCGGGACGTGCTGACCGGCGAGCGCGGCGAGGCAGCCGGGCAGCACCGCGGCGCTGTCGTGGGCGACGACGATCGCGACGAGGCTCGGCACCGCGCGGCCGGTCCGCGGCCGGTCTAAGCGGACCTCAGGCCTTCTTCTCGGGCAGGTTGAGGCGGATGTGCAGCTCGCGCAGCTGCTTCGGGGTCGCCTCCGAGGGCGCGCCCATCATCAGGTCCTCGGCGCGCTGGTTCATCGGGAACAGCACCACCTCGCGGATGTTCGGCTCGTTGCACAGGAGCATGACGATGCGGTCCACACCCGGCGCGATGCCGCCGTGCGGCGGGGCGCCCATGCGGAGCGCATTCAGCATGCCGCCGAACTTCTGCTCCAGCACCTCGTGGCCGTAGCCGGCGATGGCGAAGGCCTTCTCCATCACGTCCGGGCGATGGTTGCGGATCGCGCCCGAGGACAGCTCCACGCCGTTGCAGACGATGTCGTACTGGAACGCCTTGATCCCGAGGATCCGCTTGGTGTTCGCGCCGTTCTCATCCTCGCTGGCGAGGGCGTCGAGGTCGAGCGCCAGGAACTCCTCGCGGTCGATGTTCGGCATCGAGAACGGGTTGTGGGAGAAGTCGATCCGCTTCTCCTCCTCGCTCCACTCGTACATCGGGAAGTCGGTGATCCAGCTGAACGCGTACTGGTCCTTGTCGCAGAGGCCCAGCTCGTCGCCGATGCGGATGCGCGCCTTGCCGGCAAGGCCGGCGGCCTTGGCCTCGGGACCGGCGGAGAAGAAGACCGCGTCGCCGGCCTTCGCGCCCGCCCGCTCGGCGATCAGCGCCTGAACCTCGGCCGGGATGAACTTGGCGATCGGCCCCTTGCCGGAGAGCTGGCCGTTCTCCTCCTCGAACACGACGTAGCCGAGGCCCGGCGCGCCCTCGGAGCGGGCCCAGTCGTTGAGCCTGTCGAAGAACGAGCGCGACTGCGCCGCCGCGCCAGTCGCCGGAATCGCCCGGACCGCGCCGCCGGAGGCGATCACGCCCTTGAACGCCTTGAACGCCACGTCATCGCGGGCGAACAGGTCGGTGACGTCGGCGATGATCAGCGGGTTGCGCAGGTCCGGCTTGTCGACACCGTATTTCAGCATCGAATCCGCGTAGGTGATGCGCGGGAATTCCTTCGTGACGCGCTTGCCGTCGGCGAACTCCTCGAACACCCCGCGCAGGACCGGCTCCACCGCCTGGAACACGTCCTCCTGGGTGACGAAGCTCATCTCGATGTCGAGCTGGTAGAACTCGCCCGGCGAGCGGTCGGCGCGGGCGTCCTCGTCGCGGAAGCAGGGCGCGATCTGGAAATAGCGGTCGAAGCCCGCGATCATCGTCAGCTGCTTGAACTGCTGCGGCGCCTGCGGGAGGGCGTAGAACTTGCCGGGATGGACCCGCGACGGCACGAGGTAGTCGCGGGCGCCCTCGGGCGAGGAGGCGGTCAGGATCGGGGTCTGGAACTCGAAGAAGCCGCCGTCGCGCATCCGGCGGCGGAGCGAATCGATGATCGCGCCACGCTTCATGATGTTGGCGTGGAGCTTCTCCCGACGCAGGTCGAGGAAGCGGTACCGCAGCCGCGTCTCCTCGGGGTATTCGAGGTCTCCGAAGACCGGCAGGGGCAGCTCGCCCGCCGGGCCGAGCACCTCGAGGTCGTCGATGTAGACCTCGACCGCGCCGGTCGGCAGCTCGGCATTCTCGGTGCCGGCCGGGCGCGTGCGGACGCGGCCGTCGATCCGCACGACCCATTCCGAGCGCACCGCCTCGGCGGCCTTGAAGGCCGGGGAATCGGAATCGATCACGCACTGCGTCAGGCCGTAATGGTCCCGCAGATCCACGAACAGCACGCCCCCGTGGTCGCGGATGCGGTGGCACCAGCCGGAGAGGCGGACACTCTGCCCGACGTCGGACGGGCGGAGCGCCCCGCAGGTGTGGGAACGGTAACGGTGCATGATGGGCTTCTTCTGAGGGAAGGCCGGCACCATTCACGCAAGGCCCCCCAAGTCAAGCGCGCGGCAAGCAGGACCGCTCCGAAAGCCGCGCCGCAATCGCCGTGCGGCCTACCGGGCGGACCCTCGAATCCCCATATGATGTCCATGAACGACAACGTTTTTTTCGCGCCGGAGCGACCCGCGAGGCCCGCGCCTGGAAGCGCTCCTGCCGGGTGGCGGACCCTGCCCCTCGCAGGCCATTTCGACCTCGTCTACGAGGACGCGGCCGGCGCCTGGAGCAACCGCTCCCTCGACGCGCGCGAGCTCAGGCTCGGTCCGGGCCGGACACTGCTCGGCGGCATCGATGCGCGACGCGGTGGCTATCGCGGGTTTCGGGTCGACCGGATCCGCCGGCTCGTCGATGGGGCGACCGGTGAGCGTATCGAAACCGGGATCCTCGACCGTCTGCTCGGGCGCGCGGAGGCGCAGCGACGGGCCGACGCCCTGCGAATCCGCCGGCAGACGCGGCTGCGCCGAAAGGCGGCTGTGGGGTCTCCGGCGTGACGAACGTCGCGCGGCGGTAACGGAACGCGCGCGAAAGATGGGGACCCGAGCGGGTGCGTCTCCCCATGTCGGCTGCGGTTGCGTATAGCCGATGCATGGACCTGATCACCACCACTGACGCGCTGCGCCAGATCTGCACACGTCTCGCCGAGCAACCCTTCGTGACCGTCGACACGGAGTTCATGCGCGAGACGACGTACTATCCGAAACTCTGCCTGATCCAGATGGCGGCCCCGGACGGCACAGGCGTCCTGGTCGATCCGCTGGCGCCGGGGATCGACCTCGAACCCTTCATCGCGCTCATGGCCGACGAGCGTACGGTCAAGGTGTTCCACTCCGCCCGGCAGGATCTGGAGATCATCTGGCTGATCGGCGGGATCCTGCCGCATCCGTTCTTCGATACGCAGGTCGCCGCCATGGTCTGCGGCTACGGCGACTCCGTCTCGTACGAGCAGCTCGTCAACGACGTCGCCAAGGCCAAGATCGACAAGTCTTCGCGGTTCACCGACTGGTCGCGGCGACCGCTCTCCGAGGCGCAGTTGAGCTACGCGCTGTCGGACGTCACCCACCTCGTGAGGATCTACGAGGTTCTCGTGGCCGAGCTGCTGCGCACCGACCGGGGCGCGTGGCTCGACGAGGAAATGGCAGTGCTGACCTCGCCCGAGACGTACCGTGCCGATCCCGCCCAGGCGTGGCGGCGGCTCTCCGGGCGGATGCGCAAGCCGCGGGAAATCGCCGTGCTGATGGAAGTGGCCGCGTGGCGCGAGAGCGAGGCGCAGGCGCGCAACGTTCCGCGCGGGCGGATCCTGAAGGACGAAGCGGTCATCGATATCGCATCCGCGGCGCCTCGGAACGCCGAGGCGCTCGGGCGGCTGCGGACGATCCCGGCGGGATTCGAGCGGTCCCGGACCGGGGCCGACATCGTCGCTGCCGTGGAGCGCGGGCTCGCTCGCGACACCAGCGCCGTCCGGATGCCCGAGCGGGTGCGGCGGAGCGGGGGCAACGGGGCCATCGTCGAGTTGCTGAAGGTGCTGCTCAAAGCGGTCTGCGAGACGGAGGGCGTCGCGCCCAAGATCATCGCGACGGTCGACGACCTGGAGGCGATCGCCGATGACGATACCGCCGAGGTTCCGGCCCTCCAGGGCTGGCGCCGGACCCTGTTCGGGGACAAGGCCCTGGCTCTGAAGCAGGGACGTCTGGCGCTCTCCGTCGAGGCCGGCCGCATCGTGGTGCGCCCGCCCCAGGGTGACACCGCGCCGGACGGCGTCGAGCGGGCCGGATGACAGCGCCGAGCCCGCAACGGGACAAATGACGCGCTCGGGCGTGACTCGCAGAAGGGCCGGGATTAAATGGCAATCGGATTGCCGCTTAGTCCCGCCCTTGCGCCCCGCGTATGTTCGAATCCAACGAGATCCTGAAGACGCTGACGGGGCGCGGTCTCGTATCGGCGGAGGGCTGTGAACCGGCTCGCGTCCGCTACCGGCTCGTGGTCGAGCGGCGCGAAGGCGGCATCGTCGCGTACGGCAACCTCTACGGCAGTTCAGCAGGCCTCCGGCCGATATGGCTCGAGCCGGATGCCCAGCTCAGGCTCTCCAACGGCCGCCGGCTCAACATCTCCGTGACGGATCTGGTCGGCGACGTCGCCGAGTTCGAGAGTACGGGACCGGTCGGCGCACTCTGACGCCCCGTCCAACACAGCACACCTGACAATCAGGCCCCCGGCGGCATCGCCCCGGCCAGAAACCGATCGTTCCGGATCCGGGACGATTCGGCAATTTGTCGCGCCTGACGCAGGCTGCGACGGACCGGATCCGCGAAAAATTCGGATGCGGCGACTGGGCGCAGACGGGCAAACCGGGAAAATTCGGCAATGAACGGGCGTCGGACCGTTCTGCAGTGCAGTTGACTCGCCGACGTCCCGCGCGTTCGCTTCGACCCGCCATGCGGCCAGACCAAGCGGGCGGCGCATGCAGACACCCAGCAAAGCTTGTTCGTTTGCAAGATCCGCATGGGAGGCGCCGACGTCTCCGTCAGTTCTGCCTCAAAGAACGGCAAGCTCCTTGTGCATCGCAGCATTTCTTTTCGCAAACGCATGACATCGACCATGCCTTTGTCATGCGAAGAGAAGCTTTCACCGTGTGACCACAGCCCTCGAACGGCGAGTTGACGGCGCTCAAAAATCTCTTAAGGTCCGTTCAAGCCTCGGTTTCGAGGGAGCCGCCTCAGGGATGGCGGTTCCTGGCTAGGGGATCAGTAGATCTCCTCGAAGTCCACTATGCCCGCTACCGAGGCGTCCATCCCTGTCGCAAACAGTCAGGTCGGAGTCCGCGTGACGCCGTTATCGCTGCGCGTCGCAAATACTCTCAAGACTTGTCGGAGGAACCCATGAGAGCGGTACATCTCCTTGCGCTCGGCGCAGGTGTCGCGGCCGTCGCCGCGCCGGCGCTGGCCAATGAAAGCGTCATGAAGGGCATCGCCAACCCGGCGGAACAGGTTCTTCAGACGGTAGATTACGCGAATACGCGTTATTCGAAGCTCGACCAGATCAACGCCAAGAACGTCAAGGATCTCCAGGTCGCCTGGACGTTCTCGACCGGCGTTCTGCGCGGCCACGAGGGCTCGCCGCTCGTCGTCGGCAACATCATGTACGTGCACACGCCGTTCCCGAACATCGTGTACGCCCTCGACCTCGACCACGAGGCGAAGATCATCTGGAAGTACGAGCCGAAGCAGGATCCGTCCGTGATCCCGGTCATGTGCTGTGACACGGTCAACCGTGGCCTGGCCTATGCCGACGGCGCCATCCTCCTGCACCAGGCCGACACCACCCTCGTGTCGCTCGACGCCAAGACCGGCAAGGTCAACTGGTCGGTCGTGAACGGCGATCCGAAGAAGGGCGAGACCAACACCGCCACGGTTCTGCCCGTGAAGGACAAGGTCATCGTCGGCATCTCCGGCGGCGAGTTCGGCGTGCAGTGCCACGTCACCGCCTACGACCTGAAGACCGGCAAGAAGGTGTGGCGCGGCTACTCCGAGGGCCCGGACGATCAGATGATCGTGGACCCGGAGAAGACCACGTCGCTCGGCAAGCCGATCGGCAAGGACTCCTCGCTGAAGACCTGGGAAGGCGATCAGTGGAAGACCGGCGGCGGCTGCACCTGGGGCTGGTTCTCGTACGACCCGAAGCTCGACCTGATGTACTACGGCTCGGGCAACCCCTCGACCTGGAACCCCAAGCAGCGTCCGGGCGACAACAAGTGGTCCATGACCATCTGGGCGCGTAACCCGGATACCGGCATGGCCAAGTGGGTCTACCAGATGACCCCGCACGACGAGTGGGACTACGACGGCATCAACGAGATGATCCTCACGGATCAGAAGGTTGACGGCAAGGACCAGCCGCTCCTGACCCACTTCGACCGTAACGGCTTCGGCTACACGCTGAACCGCGAGACCGGCGCCCTGCTCGTCGCCGAGAAGTTCGACCCGGCCGTCAACTGGGCGTCCAAGGTCGACATGGACAAGGGCTCGAAGAACTACGGCCGTCCGCTGGTCGTGTCGAAGTACTCGACCGAGCAGAACGGTGAGGACACCAACTCCAAGGGCATCTGCCCGGCGGCGCTGGGCACCAAGGATCAGCAGCCTGCGGCCTTCTCGCCGAAGACCAACCTGTTCTACGTGCCCACCAACCACGTCTGCATGGACTACGAGCCGTTCCGGGTGACCTACACCCCGGGCCAGCCCTACGTCGGTGCGACCCTCTCGATGTACCCGGCCCCGAACTCGCACGGCGGCATGGGCAACTTCATCGCGTGGGATGGCGTCAACGGCAAGATCAAGTGGTCCAACCCCGAGCAGTTCTCGGTGTGGTCCGGTGCTCTGGCCACCGCTGGCGACGTCGTGTTCTACGGCACGCTTGAGGGCTACCTGAAGGCGGTCGACGACAAGACCGGCAAGGAGCTGTTCAAGTTCAAGACCCCGTCGGGCATCATCGGTAACGTGATGACCTACCAGCACAAGGGCAAGCAGTACGTGGGCGTCCTCTCGGGCGTCGGCGGCTGGGCTGGCATCGGCCTCGCGGCCGGCCTGACCGACCCGAACGCCGGCCTCGGCGCGGTGGGTGGCTACGCGGCTCTGTCGCAGTACACCAACCTCGGCGGCCAGCTGACGGTCTTCGCCCTGCCGAACTAATCGGCCGCAGGGTTAGACGTGAAAAACGATGCCGGCGCGGGTTCCCGCGCCGGCATCCTTGTGATTAGACTTTCTCGCAAGAGGCTGCGGCTCGAGGGAGACGAAGAGCCTCGATCCAGGGAGACACATGCGTTGCTCAACCTCAGCAAGATCGTAACGCGGCCGGTTATCGCCGCCCTCGCCCTAGCGACCGTCTCGACGGTTGCCGTACATGCTGAGGATGCCAAGCCCGCCGACCCCAAGCTCGCCAATTCCTTGAACGCGAACGACAAGACCGCCGAGCAGGATCCCAAGCTGCTGAAGCAGGATGCTGCGACGAAGGTCGAGGACGGCAAGTATTTCGATGCCGACGGCCACCCGACGTTCCACGTGACCCAGGACGGCAAGATGCTCGACTGGTACACCTACTCGGGCTACCGCCGCTATCACGCCGAGTGCCACGTCTGCCACGGTCCGGACGGCATGGGTTCGACCTACGCGCCGGCGCTGAAGGATTCGCTGAAGCACCTCTCCTACGAGGAGTTCATCGGCATCCTGGCGGGCGGCAAGCAGGAGGTGAACTCCGCCGAGCAGAAGGTGATGCCGGCCTTCGGCGACAACAAGAACGTCATGTGCTACTCGGACGATCTGTACGTCTACCTCAAGGCGCGCGCCGCCGGGGCGATCGGGCGTATCCGTCCGTCGGATCATGAGGACAAGCCCGACACGGCCAAGAAGGCCGAGAAGGAATGCATGGGCGGCTGATGTCGTCTCTTGCCCGGATCGCCGTCCTCTGCGCCCTGACATTCACCGGGGCGCAGGGGGCTCTCGCCCAGCATCTGCCGGATACGGTCACCACGGACGTGCTGCGCGTCTGCGGGGATCCGGGCAACATGCCGTTCTCCGAACGCAAGGAGGACGGCTTCGAGAACAAGATCGCGGCGATCATCGCCGACGAATTGAAGATCAAGGTCCGCTACTACTGGCTGACCCAGGGGCCCGGCTTCGTGCGCAACACGCTCGGGACCGGCCTCTGCGATCTGATCATGGGTCAGGCCTTCGGCAGCGACCTCGTCCAGACCACCAATCCCTATTATCGGTCTGCCTATACGCTGGTCACGCGCAAGGGTGAGTACGAGGGCGTGACCGCCCTCGACGATCCGCGCCTGAAAGGCAAGAGCATCGGCGTGATCGCCGGGACGCCGCCGGTCAACCGCATGGGAGATCTCGGCCTCGTCTCGACCATGAAGGCCTACGCCCCCTATCAGCTCGACCCGGCCCGCAAGCATCAGACGGTCGCCGCCGAGATCATCGCGGCGCTGGCCGCCAAGGAGATCGACGCGGCCGTGCTGTGGGGGCCTGCGGCGGGCTGGCTCGCCAAGCAATCGGGCGTCGCGATGAATGTCGTGCCCCTGCTCAAGGAGCCGGAGCGGCCGCCGATGGCCTACCGGATCGCCATGGGTGTGCGGATCGGCGAGAACGATTGGAAGCGCTCGCTGAACACCGTCCTGCGCAAGCGTAAGGCCGATATCGACGCGGTCCTGCGCGCCTACGACGTGCCGCTCCTCGAAGAGGATGACAACAAGCTCGCGGAGCCGGCCGAGCGCTGACGCACCGTTGCGGGTCGCCGCTCGACGGCGACCCGGCCGGGTCGGCTCAGACGCGCGCGATACCGGTCCGGTCGAGCTTCGCCAAGGCATCCACCACGCGCTCGCCGCCGATCACGAGGTCGGGTGCGATCTCGGCCAGCGGCACCAGCACGAAGGCCCGTTCACGGACATAGCGGTGCGGCAGGACGAGACGCGCGTCGTCGACGGCGGCGCCCTCGTAGGCCAGGACGTCGATGTCGATCACCCGCGGCCCCCAGCGCTCCTCGCGGACCCGGCCGAGATCGTGCTCCACGCGGAGGCAGGCGTCGAGCAGGCCATGCGGATCGAGACTCGTCTCCACCGCCACGGCCCCGTTGAGGAACCAAGGCTGATCGGTCTTGCCCCAGGGCGGCGTGCGGTAGTCGGAGGACCGCGCGACGAGGGTGATGCCCGGATCCGCCGCGAGGCCCGCGACCGCGCGGTCGAGCATCGCGGCCATGTCGCCGACATTGCTGCCGATACCCAGATAGGCCCTCATCGGCCGGCTCCGCGACGACGCATGATCTCGATGCTGACACTGTCCAGAATGGCGGGAACGGGAGCGCTCGGCTTGTCGACGCGGACCGTGACGGCGTCGATGAGCGTGAAACGCGCCAGGATCTCCGCGGCGATGGCTTCGGCCAGGGCTTCGATCAGGTTGAATCGATGCTCGGTGGCGATCGCGACCGCCACCGCGGTGAGATCGGCGTAGCTCACCGTGCCGGCCACATCATCCGAGCGGCCCGCCGCGCCGAGGTCGAGCTGCGCTTCGAGGGAAATGTAGAAGCGCTGGCCGAGCACGGCCTCTTCGGCCAGCACGCCGTGTCGGCCGAACACCGCGATGCGGGTGACGCGGATCAAGTCGCCGGCCATGCTCAGCGCGCCTCCGGCCGCATCACGGCATCGACGACGCGCATCGCGTCGACATGCGCCGCAACGTCATGCACGCGCACGATGTCGGCGCCGAGCGTCGCCGCGACGGCGTGGGCCGCGAGGGAGCCGGTGAGCCGGTCTGCCGGCCGGGTCTCGCGATCATGCAGGCGTCCGAGAAGCGACTTGCGGGAAACACCGACCAGGACCGGAAACCCGAGGGCGCGGATCTCGGGCAGCCGCCGCAGCGCCTCGAGATGCTGGTTCCAGCTCTTGCCGAAGCCGACACCAGGGTCGAGCACGATCTCGGAATCGGCGAGGCCGGCGCGATGGGCGATGGTGAGGGACCGCTCGAAGAAGGCGAGCATGTCGGCCACGATGTCGAGATCCGGGTCGATCGTCTCCCGGTTGTGCATGATGATCACGGGCGCGCCGTGCGCCGCCGCCACGGAAGCGATGTCGGGCTCACGCTGGAGCCCCCAGACGTCATTCACGATCCGGACACCGGCCTCCAGCGCGAGGCGGGCCGTGGACGCCTTGTAGGTGTCGATGGAGATCGGCACCGGCAGACGGGGCGCGATTGCCCGGATCACCGGCAGGACGCGCGCCTGCTCCTCCTCGGCCGGGACCGGAACGTGACCGGGCCGGGTGGATTCCCCACCGATGTCGAGTATCGCCGCGCCCTCCGCGACGAGGCGCTCGGCCTGGGCCACGGCTTCGGCCTCCCCGGCGAACAACCCACCGTCCGAGAAGGAATCGGGCGTGACGTTGAGGATGCCCATGACCAGCGTGCGGCCGCCCAGAGAAGGCAGCAGAGCGGACAGGCTGGAGGAGGGTGTCACGGTGCGGGTCCCGTTCACGAGCGCGGTTCGGGAGCCGGTGTGCGCGAATCGCGAGGCCGGCGCAACGCCGGCCTCGCCTCGCAACTCAGCCGTGATAGCAGCGAATCTCGGCTTCGGCCTGGGCGCGGCGCAGGTCCGCCACCTTGTCGTCGAAGATCTTGGTCGATTTGAACTCGTTCGCCCGATTGCCGATGCCCTGCCGCATCGACAGGATGGTGCTCGCCTGGACGTACTTGTCGTACGGCAGGATCGCGGCGAGCTGGTCGAGCGAGCAGGAGCATTTCTGCAGGCTCTCGCGAGTCTGGCCGTTGGCGGCCATGCAGCCGAACACGTAATCGACCCGCGCGTCGGTCGGGTAATCGTTCTCCTCGGCGGCCCAGCCGGCCAGGCCCGACAGCGTCAGGGCGAGGGCAGCCAGGGCGCCCCGTTCAGCCAGCCTTCTGATCATAGTTCAGCTTCTCCTCAAGCAGCTCACCGCCATCCGCGCTCTTCGACGACGCCTCGATCGAGACGATCTCACCCGGGACGGACGGGGCAGTGACGAAGGTATAGGTCATGTCGTCCAGGCCGCGCATGCGCTGCGCCATGGAGTCGCCCTGAAAGGGCTTCGTTACCACGCGCCAGCCGTCGACTTCGCGGCCGCCGACCGTCACCTTCGTCGGCGTCACGGTCGCCTTCTCACGCAGACCCTTGCGGATGGCGAGCTTGAGGTAGCGCGGATTGGCCTCCAGCACCTTGGCCAAGCCACGCAGGTGGTTCTCCAGGAACAGGGAGACGATCGGGTTGCCCGCCATGTCCTCGAACGGGCCGGCCGGCACACGGTTCAGCCCGGAAAACATCACGACGCTGATATCCCGGCCTTCCGCGCTCTTTCCGGGCTCGACCTTCAGCTGGACCGTGTCTTCCAGCGGCGCCCCGAACGGCCCCTTCGCGATGCCCGAACGGCGCAGATAATCATAGGTCAGCGTCGACCCCGGCGCCGCATTCTTCATATGCGGCTGGTCGAACAGCAGATCCGCGGCGGACGGCGCAGCGGCCGCGTTGGCCTGGGTCACGATGGCGGGCTTCGACGCATCCTCGGCGAGGGCCGGCAGCACGGCCAGCCCGAGCGCGACGGACGTCGTAGCAAGACCCTTTACGACAAGACCTCTCACGAGTGGACTTCCTCCTTGAGCGGCGACCGAACGTTGCTGCCGATCGTCCGATAAATGTAATCCGGCGGGTTTTCCGCAGCTTCCTCCGCGGCAAGGGCCCGCACCTTGGCGTGGAGCGGGGAGAGCGAGCAGGCAGGATCGGTGGCGGCCGCGTCCCCGGCAAGGGCCAGGGCCTGACAGCGGCAGCCGCCCCAGTCCTTCTCGCGCCGGTCGCAGGAGCGACAAGGCTCCTTCATCCAGTCGGTGCCGCGATAGGCGGTGAAGGCGGGCGAGTCGCGCCAGATCTCGCCCAGCGTGTGATCGTTGACGTTCCAGAATTCCAGCCCCGGGATCGTCTCCGCCGCGTGGCAGGGGAGGACCTTGCCCTGGGGCGTCACGTTCATCAGCTTGCGGCCCCAGCCGCCCGCGCAGGCCTTGGGATATTTCGCATAATAGTCCGGCACGACGAGGTCGATGACGAGCTGGCCCTTCAGGCGCTCCCGGGCTGCCTCGACGATCCGGATCGACTCGTCCACCTGCGCCTTGTCGGGCATCAGCGCCGCGCGGTTGACGTAGGCCCAGCCGTAATACTGCGTGTGCGCCACCTCGAGCCGCTTGGCGCCCATCTTCACCGCGAGGTCGATGAAGCCCGCCACCTCGTGGATGTTGCCGCGGTGAATCACCGAATTCAGCGTCAGGGGCAGGCCGAGTTCGACAACCTTGGCGGCGAACTCGAACTTCTGCGGCTGGGCGTTCTTGAGGCCGCCGATCTTCTCGGCATTCTGCGCGTCGACGCCCTGCACCGAGAGCTGCACGTGGTCGAGCCCGACATCGTAGAGCGCCTGGAGCTTCGCGAGCGCCCCGCCGACGCCGGAAGTGATCAGGTTCGAGTAGAGGCCGAGATCGGCGCAGGTCTTGGTGATCTCGACGATGTCGTTGCGTGCCGTCGGCTCGCCGCCGGACAGGTGCACGTGCAGGACGCCGAGGGCCGCGGCCTCCCCGAGCACGCGCTGCCACGTCTGCGTGTCGAGCTCGCCCGACCGGCGGTCGAGTTCCAGCGGATTCGAGCAATAGGGGCAGCGCAGCGGGCAGCGATGGGTCAGCTCAGCGAGCAGACCCACCGGGGCCGGCGCATCGGGGAGGTTCGGCGTCAGCGCATTCATCGCTCAAGAACCCGTTTCTCCGCGAGGCCGTCGAGCATCACCAGGATGTCGGCCTCAATGGCCCGCGGCTCGGCCGCGTACGTCTTTCCGAGCTCGTCCGCGATGTCGGCGACGCTGCGCGCGCCGTCCACGAGCTTGAGCACCGCGACGGCGTTGTCGTCGAGATCGAAGGTGCGCTCGGGGGCGAGCAGAACCCACTTGCCGCGGGTTTCGTCGTTGCGCAGCCGGACGCCGCGCGGCAGCCGCGGACGGTCGCCGGCCGCCATCTTCCGGTTCCCGCCCACCCGGGCCGGAGACGCCTCGTTCACGAGGCCCTCGCCCGGTTGCCACGCGTCCGGGGGGACCATCCCGGGGGAAACGTAGGCGAAGTACAGGGCGTCGAGCTGCGTCCAGAGGACGTTGCACTTGAATGTCAGCGCCGCCATGGCCTTCCGCTGCAGCTCCGGCGTGGTCGCGTGCTGCTTGACGTAGTCCAGGGCGAAATCGGCATCCCGCGGCGCCTGGGTGAGACGCTTGTCGAAATACGCCAGCGTCTCCTTGGTGATGAAGTCGTAGTTCTTCAGCATCCCGGCGACACGCTCCGAGATGATCGTCGGCGAGAACATCTCGGTCAGCGACGAGGCGATCGCCTCCAAGAGCGTCTTCTCGGTGACGAAATGCACATAGGCCTCGACCGAGAACTTCGTGGCCGAGAGAATGCCGCGGGTCGACAGGACGTAGTCGCGGTCGAAGCCGACGCCCTCGGCAAGCTTGAGCCACCGCTCGATACCGCCGTCACCCTCGTGGTCGCCGTCATGATCGACGATGCGCTGGCGCCAGATCCGCCGCAGCGCCGCGTCGGTCATGCGCGCCAGCACGGCGGCATCCTTCACCGGAATCATCGCCTGGTAGTAGTAGCGGTTCAAGGCCCAGGCCCGGACCTGATCCTTCGACAGCTTGCCGTCATGGAGCAGGCGGTGGAACGGATGCAGGTTGTGGTAGCGGCGCGCGCCGATGTCGCGCAGGGCGGCTTCCAGCTCCGCGGGGCTCAGGAGACGCTGGCTGTCGGCGGTGTCGGGGGTCGGGAAGACTGCGTTCATGGCGTTTCCGGCGTCCGTCCTCGGGTCGCGTTTCCTGTGCGGTCGTTCCGCCCTCGGCAACGGGGCGAATGCCGTGCTTCAACGACAATATAGTGCCGGCGGCTTCCAGGCCCAACCGGATGACCCGGACGCGTGCCCCATTCGCGCGGCCAGCACCTGCGACACAGGGCGCGTACGAAATCCGTCCAACCTCTCGGTCGCCGAGGCACCTCGCCTGATGCGACGGAGACTCAACGCTCGACCCCAGCCTGGGGCGCGGCGATGCCGCGACGGAGTCCTCCTCGGACGCCTCAGGATGAGGATGCGGAAGGGGTCGACCGGATTCTACGTGCGCTCCACTGTCGTCACAGCCTCAAAGCGACAGGCTCAGGCCGTCATGCGCCACGGTCCAGCCGGCGGCCTCGACATCCGCCCGTTCCGGAGAGCCTTCGACCAGGACCGGATTGGTGTTGTTGATGTGCACGAAGATGCGGCGCCCGATCTCGACGGCCCCCAGGGCCTCGATCGAGCCGTTCTCACCGCGCATCGGCACATGGCCCATGCGCCAGCCGGTCTTGGTGCCGACGCCCGCCCGGATCATGTCGTCGTCGTGCAGGACGGTGCCGTCGAACAGCAGCGCGTCCACGCCGGCGATGCGGGCGCGCAGCCCGTCCGTCACCCGGGCACAGCCGGGGATGTAGGCGAGGCGCCGGCCACCAGCCTCGATCAATGCGCCAACCGTGGTCTCGGTCTCGGCGCCGATCTCCAGGGTCTCGTCCTCGAGCCAGAGCGGCACCTTGCCGGGAACGGGGAAGAGGGTGACCGACAGGCCGGGCAGGGGCTCGAAACGCTGATCCATCCCGATCGGCTGGCGGGCGACCACGCCCTCGGCCATCACGTCGAACACGCGATTGGCATTCACCGATTCGAGGATGCCGCGGGTGCCGTAAAGCGTGTAGGGCTGGCCTTCGCGGAGGGTCAGAAGACCCGCAACGTGGTCGACATCCCCGTTCGTCAGCAGTACCGCCTTGATCGGCGAATGGCGCAGGCCCTCGCGCGGGTGCATCTGCGCATTGTCGAAGAGCTGTTGCCGGATGTCCGGCGAGGCATTGATGAGCAGCCAATCAGACCCGTCGGCGGAGACCGCGATACTCGACTGGGTCCGGGGGCGTACCCGGTCCGGTTCGGACCGTGCCAGCGAACAGATGGGGCAGCGGCAATTCCACTGGGGAAGGCCGCCGCCAGCCGCAGAACCGAGGATCACGACGCGCATGTGCGGCTCCCGAGATCCCCGGTCCGTAAAACTCAGTTGAAGGTGTCGATCTCAGCCGACTCGTAGCTCGTCACTTCCATGCCGACGCAGATCTCGGACACGATCGGGGCAGCCCACTTCATGGTGTTTCTCCTCAGGCGATATCTTCACCGAGCGTCACGCGGATCCTAAGAGGACCCTAAGACACTGATGGCGCTCTCATTTCTGGCGCGGGAGAGGTATCGACGATTCAGGCGCGGGCTTCAAGCACTAAGTTGCCGGATCCTCCCAAATTTTTCGTGAGAGACTTCCTAAACGCCCGGAAACCATCACGAAACGCGCCGCCCTGCGACTAAAGTACAGTGGCTCACTGTCGAAAGTCGGGACCGCGCAGTTCGAGCATGAATCCCTTGCCACGCACCGTGACCAGGCCGGGACCGCCGTAGCGGACGAAATCGGCCATCTTCGAGCGCAGATAGCCGATATAGACGTCGACCACGTTGAGCGAGAGGCCACCCTGGCTGGCCCAGAGCCGGTCGAAAATATCGGCCCGGGAGACCGGCTTGCCGATGTTCTCCATCAACATGCCGAGCAGGTCGGCCTCGCGGGGGGTGAGGCGGGCGCTGGCCTCGCCGCAGCTGGCCTGCCGGGTCTCGAGGTCCAGCATCAGCTTGCCGACGGTGATGCGCGACCGCGGTGCCTCCGCCTGCTCGCGCCGCATCAGATGGGTCCGCAGGCGGGCGACCAGCTCGTCGAACTCGAAGGGTTTGATGATGTAGTCGTCGGCGCCGAGCGCCAGCCCTTCGGCCCGGTCACGAATCTCGTCCCGGGCGGAGAGGAACAGGATCGCCCCGGGAAAGCCGCCCTCCCGCAGGGAGCGGCAGACGTCGTGCCCCGACCCGTCCGGGAGGTTGATGTCGAGAAGCACGGCGCCGGGGGCCGGATCGTGGGCGGCCTTGAGCGCCTCGTCCACGCAGGCTGCCGTCCCGACTTCGAATCCCTCGGCTTCCAGGCCCCGAGCCAGAAGGCCGCGGATGTCGATGTCGTCCTCGACGATCAGGATCCGCGTCATGCGGCCGACTCCTTCACCTGCCCGCCGGTCGCGCCGTCGACCGGCCCCGCATCCCATGCCGGATCGAGGGCCGGGATGTCCAGGGTCACGCGGGCGCCGCGCCCGTCGGGCCCGGCACCGAGCCGAATCGTGCCGCCATGCTGCTCGACGATCCAGCGCGCCAGGGCGAGGCCGATGCCGAACCCGGTCTCGTCGGGACCCGCCCCCGATCCACGCCTGAAGCGTTCGAACAGATCGGCTTCGGATGCATTGAAGCCCGGACCGTCGTCCGTGACGGTGATCCGCCCGATGGGTCCCGGGCCCGCCGCCAGGGCAACCTCGACGCGGGTGAGGCCGGCGGCATGACGCAGGGCGTTGTCCACGAGGCTCTCGACGGTCTGGCGGATCCATTCGCGGTCGGCGAGGCACTCGACGTCCCGGGTGCCGGGATCGAGGCCGAGGCCGACGCGACGGCGAGCCGCTTCGGAGCTCATGTTGTCCACCGCCTCCGCGAGGAGCTGAGCGAGTCCCAGACGGCGCTTGTCGAACTCGATCTCGCCGGATTCCGAGCGCGCAACCCGCAGCAGGTCCTCGACCCGCAGCTTGAGACGCTGCGCCCGCTTCTTGATCGTCGCGAAAACCGGATTCGGGTCAACGCCCCGGGATGCGCCGCGCAGGGCGAGGTCGCACTCGCCCAGGATGACCGTGAGGGGGGTGCGCAGTTCGTGGCTGACATCGGCGAAGAAGCGGCGCCGGGATTGGTCGACGGCTTCGAGGCGGGCGTTGGCGGCCCGCAGATCGGCCGTGCGTGCCGCCACGGTATCCTCCAGCGCCGCCCGGTCGGCCGCAACCCGCGATTCCCGCCGGGCGAGGCGGGCGGCCATGCGGTTGACGTTGGTCATCAGCAGTCCGAGTTCGTCGCGCGTGGCGACGGAGAGCCGGGTGTCGAGGGCGCCGTGGCCGATGGCGCTCGCGGCCCTGCGGACCTCCTCGATCCGCGCCAGAGTCGGCCGGGTGACGCCGCGGTAGAGGATCGCCAGCAGCACGAGAGCCGCCGCCACCGCGGCGGCGGCGGCCAGACGCAGGCGCTCCGACAGCGCCCGGGCCTGCTCGGAGCCGAGGGCCATGCTGCGCCGTTCGGCCTCGATCAGGAAGGACAGGGGCTGGCCGGTCATGGCCCCGAAGCCGTTGAGCGCCCCCTTGATGGCGTCCTGGCGCCGCTCCGGATCGGTCTGGCGGCTGATCAGCGACACCTGCCGGTCCAGGACGGCGCGGGCCGCGCGCAGCTGGGCCATGGGGCGCGTACGGGCGGCGTACTGCATCCGGTCGGCCGGGTCGTCGCTCGGCGGGAAGCTCTTGGCGAGCGCCTCATCCACGGTGGTCAGGGCGCGGTCGGCATTGTCTCGGGCGATCGCCATCGCCTCGGGCTGCCCGTCGGGATTGCCGACGGTCTCCACGGCCGCCATGCCGAACTGGGTGAGGCGGCCCGACAGCTCGGCCAGAAGTTCCAGGCGACGCTGGGCCTCGAGGGTGCGGTCGACGGTCCGTTCCGCCGCCCCGATCGCCGCCAGCGCGGCCGCGGCCGCCAGCATCACGACGATGGCGGTGCCCCCGAGCAACAGGGCGAAGCGGACCTTCAGCGAGCGCATCGTGGTCGTCCCGCCGTCAATGCGGGACCGAGCATGTCACCGTCCGGCCGCTGAACCAAGGTGCCGTCACAGATCCTTCGGCAGGCTGCCCTTGGCGGCGCAGCGCCAGCGTTCCACGTGCCATTCGGGATGCGCGGCCTGCCAGGTCGCCAGCGCACTCTGCGAGTTGCGCAGGCAGACGAACGGGCTCGCTTTCTCGAACGACATCTCGATCCGGTCCTCTCGGCAGGTCGAGGGTTGGGCGACGAGGCAGATCGACAGCAGCAGCAACATGGGCGCGTCCCCGGGTTGCCGGCCTCGATCGGGCCGGCTTGGCGGAGAGCATAGGACGCGTCCACGCCCCTTGCCCAGGCGGCGTCAGGCCGCGACCCAGATCTCGCCCTTGGCGATGGTGGCGAGGTCGCCCGAGTAGCGACGCAGCGGCTTGGCGAGCAGGTCGGCATGCTCGGCGCTGAGGCCGCGCAGCGCCTTCCCCAGGAGCCGGAGGAACACGAGATCGTGCGTCCCCGTCTCCACGAAGGTCGAAGCCATCCGGCCGTGCGCACCCAGGAGAAGCGTTCCGCGGCGCATGCCGAGACCGGGGTGATCGCCCACCGCGAGGGCCGCCAGGGTTCCGGCGATCATGCGCGAGCCCGCGAAGGCCCCCGCGCGTCCGGCCACGATCGTCCCGCGCCGCATCCGGTCGCCCAGATGGGCGCCGGCCGTGCCGCGAATGATCAGCGTCGCACCGTCGAGTCCGGCCTTGGCGGCATAGACCGCACCGCCGGCGTAATCTCCGGCATCGCCCTCGATGGTGATCGTGCCGCCGGTGGCGCCGGAGGCCGCATAGGGCCCGGCATGGCCTGTGACGGTGACGCGGCCGCCCGCCATGCCGGCGCCGAGGCGCTGGCCGACATCGCCGGTGACCCGGATCGTGCCCGCCGACAGGGAGGCGCCGACCCGGTCGAGGCGCTCGTGGCCGCCCTCGAGGGTCAGGGTGTCGGAGCCGTCCAACGAGACGGCGAAGCAGTCGCCGAGGCGCACGCCGGTCCGGGTGGTGCCGATCTCCAGGCGCTCGGCTTCGCCCTGCGACAGGCGGCTTAGAGCCGCGGGGTTGATGTTGAAGAAGTCCAGGCGCTCCGGCGGAGCCGCACGCAGGGTGAGGGTGCTCACGGCTCAGCCCTCCGTCTTGGCGTCGTCGCGCGCGATCAGGTCGCGCAGATGGTAGTGGTGGCGGCCGAGATTGCCGCCGTAATTTCCGGCCGTGACCGCGATCAGCCCGTGCTTGCCGCCGATCTCGGTGGCCGCGTGCAGGCCGGCGCGCATCGAGTCGGACACGCCCTGCGAGGTCAGGGCGTCGATCACGATTTCCAGCACCACGCCGCACTCGGCCGGGAGCGCCGAGCCGGCGCGCCCCTTGAGGGTTGGGCAGTAGGCGTCGTTGGTCGAGGCCATCATGCCCTTGGTCCGGCCGCCGACCTTGGAGCCGGAACGGACGATGCCGCCGGGGAACGGCAGGATCGCGCCCGGCACCGCCTTGGCGGCCTCCACGGCGATCTCGGCGACCTTCAGCGTCTCGGCATGGTTGCGGCCGAGGAACAGCAGGTTGCCGCCACCGACGGCGCCGTCCACGGCCCGGACCGTGTCCTCGCAGAGGAACTCGCCGTCCATCACCGGAATGCGCCAGTAGCGCCGGGCCTTGCCGGTGGCGTCGGGCAGGCGCTTGGCCACCGCGAAGCCGTCACCGAAATAGCGGATCGCGCCGCCGAGCTTGATCTTGGTCGGCCCGTCGACGCCGGCGTAGCAGGCGGTACCCGGGCAGGTGAGGATGCACTGGCCGACCCGCTTGATCAGCTGGTCCTTGAGGCCGTTCGGCTCGAAGCCGAACAGCAGGATGCGCACGCCCGGCCGCCCGTCGGGAGTCTCCTCCGGCGACAGCTCGGCGTCGATGCCCGCCTCAGCGCCGCAGCCGATCACCGAGGTGGCGAAGCCCGTCATCGTGGTGGCGGCGATCATCGCCCACTTGGCGGTGTCGTTCGTGACGATGATGGCGGTGCCGGCCACATCGAACGCCTCCGCGAAGGTGTCGATGACCGGGATGCCGTTGAGGGAGAGATCAGACATCGTTCTTCCCGCGGCTCGCCCCTCTGATCACAACCGGCATGGCACCGCCTCGAAATTGTCCGGACCGTCGCCGAAGGCCGCGTCGGGCACGGCGAAGCTGTCGAGGCCCTCGCCGAACCGCTCCGTCAGGTAGGTGTCGGCGCGCTTCGCCATGGCCTTGTCGGACTCGACCGTCAGCGACAGCGTCCGGCCGGCCCGCCATTCCACCACCTCGCCGTCCTCGACGATCGGCACGCCGTCCTTGAGGACGAGCTTGGCGGCGGTGAACATCGCGGTTCGGTCGGTGTCGTCCCGGTAGACCGCCACGTCCGCCCGGGCACCGGCCCGCAGATGGCCGCGGTCGTCCAGCCCCAGCAGCTTGGCCGGACCCGACCGGGTCAGCTGCGCGATTTCCGAGAGCGTGTACTCGCGCTCCAGGCCAGGAAGGCCGGAGCGCTCGCCCACGATCTTGGGCAGCGTCGCGATCTCGCGGTCACGCTCCGACTTGTCCATCAGCAGGTGGATGATGCGCGGGTACTGGGTGAACGGGCCACCGTTCGGGTGGTCGGTCGTCAGGATCGTCCGCTCCGGATCGGTGGAGAGCAGCATGATCTCCAGGCCGATCGCCCATTGCAGCGAGCTGGTCGGGCCCCGGGGCCGGTACAGGAACGGCACCACGCCGCCGCCTTCGGCGTCGCCCGCGTTCAGCACCCACTTCTTCGGCTTCGCGCCCTTCCGGCCCGCGAACTGACGGAGGATGTCGAGGGACACCGTCACCGTCTGGCCGAACACCACCTGCCCGATGTCGAGGGTGGCGTTCGGACTGTCGGCGATCGCCTGCGCGATGCGCTCGGCGGCCGAGCGGAAACCGCCGGTGCCGGGATTGGCCGGATCGACCGCGCCGTAGGCGTAGAACTGCGCGTGGGCGAAGTGGATGCGCCGGCCCTCCGCTGCATCCAGGGTCGCCATGAAGCTGTCGTCCGCTCCGGGCAGGCCCAGGTTGTTGCAGTGGACGTGCAGCGGGTGCGGGACGCCGATCTCCTCGACCGCGTCGAGGAGCGAGCCCATGATCTGCCGGGTCGAGAGCCCGTAGCAGGGGATCTCGTCGTCCAGCGACAGGCGCAGCGCCCCGTCCTTGAAGGCGGAGGCGCCGCCCGCGTTGATGCACTTCACCCCGAGGCCGCGGGACTGGGCGACCGACAGGGCGACGAGGTCGCGCACGGCGTTGCCGCCCTGGCGCTCGCGCAGCATCTCCAGAAGCTGGTCGTCGTTGCCCATCACCGTGAGGGCGCCGCGGTCGAGCAGCGGGATGTCGGCGAGCTCGAGCTGCGTGCCCAGGGCGTGGGTCGGCGGCATCGCCGGCTCGACGGCCGTGGTGTAGCCCATCCGCGCGTAGGTCGAGCCGATCCAGGCCGCGGCCCCGCCCGCATGGGCGAAGGGATGGCCGTCGGGGGCCGCCTCGCTCACGTAGAGGTCGGGCAGGAGCAGCCGCGAGGTGATCACGTTGCCGCCGGCGATGTGCGAGTGCACCTCGACGCCGCCGGCCATCACAACGCAGCCCGCCGCATCGATCACGGCGTCGGGCTCGCGGCCCGGCGGATCGATGATGCGGCCATCCTCGATCCAGACGTCACCGACAGAATCGCGGGACGCGGTCGGATCGACGACGCGCCCGCCCCGGATCACGCTCAGCATGCGGAATCACTCCTCGACGCGGCCTGCAGCGTGGCCAGACGCTCCTTGAGCGCGGCCAGCACCGACGCGGCCGACGGCAGATCCGACGGCGCAGTGGCCGGCCAGAAGGTCAGGGCGGCGCGCTGCTCGTTCCACAGGACGCCGCCGTGGTCGCGGCCAGGCTGGCCGACAGAGATCACCACCTCGGCAGCCTGCGCCTCGCCTTCCGCGACTAGAGCCACGGACGGCACCGTGGACAGCCAGTCCGGGCGCGCCACCGGGACGGCACCGAGCCAGAGAACGGCGTCGGCCTCGCCAGCAGCGACCTGCCGGGCGGCGTCGAAGCGCCAGGGATCATGCTCGGGGACGCGGCGCCCGAAGCCGCTGCGCGGCGCCTGACCGGTCGTCCAGGCCGAGACCGGCACGACGGCCCGGTCCTGCCCGGCCGCACCGACCGCCAGGGTGAAGCAGCGTGTGGTCTCGCTCAGCTCCATGGCGAGGCCCTGGAGCATCTCGACACCGAACTCGCCGAGTTCGGCCGGATCGTAGAGCAGCACGCCGTACTGCGCGGCCGCGAGCCGGGACGCGATCTGCCCCGGCAAGGCGTCACCGGCGAGATGCCCGCGGGCATAGGCCCGCAGCTCGGCCACGGCCTCCGGCAGCCCGCCATCGGCGGGCCAGGCCAGCGCCGCACCGGCGTTCGCACCGACCGCCAGGAGGGCCCTGTCGGATCCGGCGGCACGCCCACGGGTCGGCTTGGCGTCGATCAGGCGTTTCATGAGCGGCGCCTGCCAGGGGGCGGCACCAACGACGAGAACCGTGTCGGCGCGTCCGACGGCCTCGGCAGGCGTCGTCGTGAGGGCACCGACCCGGCTCAGCGCTCCGAGCTCGGCATAGGTCCCGGCCGCGCCGGCGGTATCGACCGAGGCGCCGATGCGCCCCGCGAGATCATAGGCTGCGCGGATCGCAGCCACGTCGGCGCTGAGGCCGGCGATCACCGGCGCACGCGCCTTGGCGAGCAGGGATGCGGCCGCCTCGACGGCGGTGCCCGCGTCCGTCGCGCCACCCTTCACCCAGGCTGCCATGCTCCCTCTCGCAACGTTCTTGCTTGGTTTCGGAGCGGGCGACGGCCGTAAGACCGGACGAAGCAGGTGCGCCTCAGCATGAGGGTTCCCCACCGAATCGGAATGGCGCATCCGCCCGGCATGTCCGGGCAGCGGCAAACTCGGCGCGCCGTCGCAACCCCTAGGTTTGCATTCATCCGCGCACCGCGGCAAGGGGGGTCCGGCGGCGATCCGCATCGCAAGGTGGATCGCCAGGGGGTTTGCAAGGTGGTTCGCGAGGTGGATTGCGCGGATGGGCCGGCGCCGCCCCGCGATCCTGCGGACACCTTGTGCGGACAGGCCGAGCGACCGCGCAACCTGAACTGGAACCGAGCGCCGGAATTGCCGTGATGGCGGTGCGATCCAGGCCTGTCCAAGTTGCCTGGCCCCGGGCCACGTGTGAAAAGCGCGCCGCGCATGCGCCGGGCCTGCGGGATTCGAGGGACGTGTGTTGGGCGAGGTCCCTGAAAGGAACGAGGTGGCAGCGGACGGTGCCGTGCGGGTCGAGGCCCCGGCACGGCTGCATTTCGGATTCCTGGACCTGCACGGCGGTCTCGGCCGCCGGTTCGGCAGCATCGGGCTCGCCATCGATGCGCCGTCCCTCGCCCTGAGCGCCCGTCGGGCAGCGCGGCCTTCCGTGGAGGGCCCTGAAGCCGACCGCGTGCGCGGCTATGTCCGTGCCGCCGCCGCCCATCTCGGGCACGGCGAAGACGTGGCGGTGACGGTGGAGCGGGTCATCCCGGCCCATGCCGGTTTCGGTTCGGGCACGCAGCTCGCCCTCGCGGTGGCGGCAGCCATGGCACGGCTCAGCGGCGAGCCCTTCGCGCCGGATGCCTTCGCGGCAACCCTGGACCGGGGCAACCGGTCCGGCGTGGGCCTGCGCGCCTTCACGGAGGGCGGCCTGATCGTCGATGGCGGCCGCGGCGCGGACGGGGGCCCGCCTCCGGTCATCGCGCGTCTGCCCTATCCCGAGGCCTGGCGGATCGTCCTGATCCTCGATCCGGGCATGGCGGGCGTGCACGGGACGCGCGAGGTCGAGGCGTTCCGCGATTTGCCGCGCTTTCCCGAGGCCCAGGCGGCGGAGATCTGCCGGATCGCGCTGATGCAGGTCCTGCCCGCGGTCGCCCTGGCCGAGCCCCAGGGCTTCGGTGCCGGGATCACCCGAATCCAGACGCTGATCGGCGACCATTTCGCGCCCCATCAGGGGGGCCGCTACGCCAGCGCCGCGGTGGCGGAGGCGCTGGCGAGCATCGCCGCGCAGGGCGTGCCGGGCTACGGGCAGTCCTCCTGGGGGCCGACCGGCTTCGCCCTGATGGCGTCCGAGGCCGAGGCCCGCGCCCTGGTGGCCGGCCTCGACCGCGGCGGTCCGCTCCGGTTCGTCATCGCCCGGGGTCGCAACAGTGGCGCTTCGGTAACCGGTCCGGCGTGAGCCGCCCACCCCGGACTTGACCCGGGGCACCGCTCCGGGTTTGGACGGTGGACAGGCGCATCTGTCGCGCGCCGCATGAGGATTCTATGGCCCGCTCGATCCTCCACATGCTGACGCCGCTCCGGCACATGAGCCCGTTCGACGTGAACATGGCCGTGGATGCCGGGTTCGAGACGGTGGTGACCTACACCGAGGTCAGCCTCGCCGACGTTGTCTCGCTGACCCAGGATTCGATCTTCTCGCGGTCGCCGGCCGACGGGACGCGAACGGGCATCTTCATCGGCGGCAAGAACGCCGAGGACGCCCTCGACATGGTCGACCGCGCCAAGAAGGCCTTCGTGCCGCCCTTCGTGAATCACGTCTTCGCAGATCCGGCCGGCTCGTTCACCACCGGCGCGGCCATGGTGGCCCAGGTCTCCCGCGCCCTGCCGCAGAAGTTCAACACCGACCTCACCGGCAAGCGCATCGTGATCTTCGGCGGCGCCGGCGTCGTCGCCTACGTGGCCGCGGTGATCGGCGCCCTGCAGGGCGCCACCACCGTTCTGGTCGGGCACGACGGCGAGGAGCGGGTCTCGAAGATCGCCTTCACGATGAAGTGGCGCTTCGGCATCGAGGTCGGCGCTGTCGACGGCACGACCCCCGAGGATCGCCGCGCCGCCATCCGCGACGCCGACGTCATCCTCTCCGCCGGGCCGGCGGGCATCCCGATCCTCACCGCGGAGGACCTGAAGTCGGCGCCGAAGCTGCTCGTCGCGTCGGATGTCAACGCCGTGCCGCCTGCCGGCATCGCGGGGATCGACGTGAACGCGGTCGATGTCGCCCTGCCCACCGGCAAGGGCGTCGGCATCGGCGCGCTGGCAGTCGGCAACGTGAAGTACCAGACGCAGCGGCGCCTGTTCGACCGGATGCTCGCCTCCGACACGCCGCTCTGCCTCGATTTCCGCGACGCCTACGCGCTCGCGGTGGAGATCGCCGGCTAGTCCGATACGAGCCGGCCCCGGATGGCGGATGCGGTCCTGATCGCCGCCCAGGCCGGGCGCGCCCTGGCCGAGGCGGCGCGGCGTGCCGGGCTTCGTCCTTACGTAGCCGATCTGTTCGGGGACGCGGATACGCTCGCCGCCGCCGAGGCCTACCGGCCGCTGCCCGGCCGCTTCGGAACCGCGCCGGCCGTGGACGCGACGGTGGCCGCGCTCGACCATCTGGCCGGAGCCGCCGGCCGCCCGATCGGGCTCATTCTGGGCAGTGGCTTCGAGGACGCGCCGGACTTGATCGGGCGCCTCGCCGCGCGGCACCGGCTGATCGGCGCGTCGGCCGAGACCGTCTCGACCCTCAAGGCGCCCCTGGCCTTCGCGGCCCTCTGCACACGCCTCGGCGTGCCGCATCCCGCGGTGGCAACCGACCCGCCGCCGGATCCGCGGGCGTGGCTGCTCAAGCGCGCGGGCGGCAGCGGCGGCAACCACATCCGGGCTGCGACCCGGTCGCCGGCACCGCAGGGCCACTACTTCCAGCAACGCGTACCGGGCCGGCCGCACGCCCTGAACTTCCTCGCCGACGGCCGGACGATCCGCATCCTCGCCGTCACCGAGCAATGGTGCGCGCCGTCGCCGATCCGTCCCTTCCGCTATGCCGGGGCCCTGGCCCGCGGTGCCGGGGAAGCCCCGGCGCTCCCCGTTGCGCTCGTGGACGCCATCGCCGCCGGCACCGAGCGGATCGTCGCCGCGACCGGCTTGCGGGGGCTCGCCAGCGCCGACCTGCTGGTCGAGGGTTCGGCGTGGTGGCTCACCGAGATCAATCCCCGGCCCGGCGCGACGCTGGACATCCTCGACCGGCGCGGGATTCCGCTGCTTCCCGCCCATATCGCGGCCAGCCTCGGCACGATGCCGGACCCCGGGCCGCATCCGGCGGATGCGGCGGCCGCGCAGATCTGTTACGCGGACCGGGAGCTTGCGCCTGTTCCGGACCTCGAGTGGCCGGACTGCGTGCGCGACCGTCCGTGCCCCGGCTCGGTGGTCCGCCGCGACGCGCCGCTCTGCACGGTGCTGGCCGAAGGCGCGGACCGGGCGGAGGTGCTCGCCCTGTTGGAAACGCACACGGCGCGCCTGCGGGCCGTCTGCGCGGCGAAGAAAACTCACCCCGAGGAAGCCCTGTCATGAGTGCCAGCCAATCCTATCCCAGCATCAACGCGCTCGCGGCGCCCCTCGTCGAGCGGCTCGTGGCGGATGCCGCGACGCTGCGGCTCTCCGTGACGCAGGCGGCCGGCGGCGCCCGGATGGTCGATGCCGGCGCGCAGGCGAGGGGGTCGATCGAAGCCGGGCGGCGCATCGCCGAGATCTGCCTCGGCGGCCTCGGCACCGTCACGATCGCGCCGACCGGACCGATCGCCTCGTGGCCCTATTCGGTGACGGTCCACGCCGCCGACCCGGTCCTCGCCTGTCTGGGGAGCCAGTATGCGGGCTGGAGCCTCGCGGACGAGACCGGTGATTCCGGCTTCTTCGCCCTCGGCTCGGGGCCCGGCCGGGCGGTGGCGGCCGTCGAGGACCTGTACCAGGAACTCGGCTTCCGCGACTCCGCCACGAAGACCGCCCTCGTGCTGGAAGCGGCGGGCGGGCCGCCGGAGAGCGTCGTCGCCAAGGTCGCCGAGGCCTCCGGCCTGAAGCCCGAGGACCTGACCTTCATCTTCGCGCCGACCCAGAGCCTCGCCGGCTCCACCCAGGTCGTGGCCCGCGTCCTCGAGGTGGCCCTCCACAAGGCCCACACGGTCGGCTTCGACCTGCACGCCATCGTGGACGGGATCGGCTCGGCGCCGCTGTCGCCGCCGCACCCGGACTTCATCAAGGCGATGGGCCGCACCAACGACGCGATCATCTACGGCGGACGCGTGCAGCTCTTCGTGGATGCCGACGATGCCGATGCCAAGCAGCTCGCCGAACAGCTGCCCTCGACGACGTCGAGCGACCACGGCGCGCCCTTCGCCGACATCTTCGGCCGGGTGAACGGCGACTTCTACAAGATCGACGGCGCCCTGTTCTCGCCGGCCGAGGCGATCGTCACGTCGGTGCGCACCGGCGTCACCTACCGCGGCGGCCGTCTGGAGCCGACGCTGGTCGACGCGTCCTTCGCGTGAAGCACGCCGGGCTCCCTCTCCCCTGCGGGAGAGGGAGCCCCAACCGGATCCGGATGGCGACATCTTCCTGGCCCCCCCGCAGGCGGGTGGCAGCGTGACGATCAGGACCCCCATGCGCATCGGGCTCGCGGCCGATAACGGCACCTGGCACAAGAACCGCCTGCTGGCGGCCCTGCGCGCGAGCGGCGTGGAGCCGGTCCTGTTCTCCCTGGCGGACGTCGCCGTGGTCACGGGCGGCAGCGAGCCCCTGCGCGTGCCGGGCTTCCCGGACGCGCTGCCGGACGGCGTGCTGATGCGGACCATCGCGGGCGGCACCTTCGAGGCGACGACGATGCGGCTCGGGGTGCTGCACGCCCTTGTCGCGTCTGGTGTCACCGTCTGGAACGCCCCGACCGCGATCGAGCGCTCGGTGGACAAGGCCGCCACGTCGCTGCTCATCGACCGGGCCGGGCTCCCGACGCCGGAGACCTGGGTCTTCTCGAAGCGCGAGGCGGCGGCGTCCCTGGTCGCCGCCGAGGCACGGCCGGGTGCGCCCCTGGTGCTGAAGCCGCTGTTCGGGTCACAAGGCGAGGGACTTGCCCTCATCGAGCGCCCGGAAGACCTTCCCGACGAGGAGGCAGTGGCGCGGGTCTACTATCTCCAGCGCTACGTTCCCCGCCGGGACGGATTGTGGCGCGATTACCGGGTGTTCGTCTGCGACGGACGGGCCATCGCCGGCATGATCCGCGAGGGCGACGGCTGGATCACCAACGTCCACCGGGGCGGCCGGCCGCTCCCCTGGGCGATGCCGCGTGCCGCCGCCGAGTTGGCCGAGGCGGCCGCCGCCGCGGTCGGCGTCGATTATTCCGGCGTCGACCTCGTCGAAGACGGGGAGGGCGGGTTCTCGGTCCTGGAGGTCAATTCCATGCCGGCCTGGTCGGGCCTCCAGACCGTGTGCGAGACCGATATCGCCGCCGCGGTGGTGCGCGGCTTCCTCGCCGCGGCCCGCGGCGCCAGCCGTCCCCGGCTCGTGGTGGCATGAGCGGACCAGGCACGAGCGGAACCGGGATGAGCGGCCTCGACGCGGCGCTGATCGGCACGCTCTACCGGGCCGCCTGCCTCGCGGAGCTCGACGCCCTCAAGCCCGGCAATGTCCACGCCTACGCGCCCGGCCATCGCATGGTGCTGGCGGATTTCGTCATCAGCGCCGATGTCTCGGCGCCGGCCCTGGCCCGGGCGGGCGCCGGCGTGGGCATGCGGATCCGCGACGGCGTCGCCGCCACGATGGCGGCGGTGGGCCAGAACACCAATCTCGGCATCCTGCTCCTCTGCGCCCCCCTGGCCGTCGCGGCCGAGCGGGGCCTGACCGTCGCGACGGCGCTCAAGACGCTGAACACCACGGATGCGGACGCCGTCTTCGCGGCCATCCGCCTCGCCAATCCGGGCGGCCTCGGCCGAGCCGAGCACCACGACGTCGCCCACGCGGCGCCCGCCGCCCTGCACGATGCGATGACGGAGGCCGCCAACCGGGACCGGATCGCCCGCGCCTACGTGACGGACTTCTCGGAAGTGCCGGCGATCGGGCTCGCGGCCCTGGCCGAGGCCCGCGCTGGGGGGCTCGACACCACATGGTGTACGACCGCGATTCATCTCGCCTTTCTCCAGGCGGTTCCCGACAGCCATGTCGCCCGCAAGCACGGGGCGGCGGCGGCCGAACGCATCCGCCGGGAGGCCGAGGCCCTCCGCGCCAGGATCGACCTCGCCGCACGGCCGGTCGACGCGCTGCTGGCCTTCGACGCGTCGTTGAAGGCGCGGGCCATCAATCCTGGCACGAGCGCCGATTTTACGGTCGCGACGCTGTTCTGGGACGCCCTTGCGGCTGCAGGCGCACGGCTGGCCTGACCCGGGTGCACGATCCGGGGATCGCGGCACCGGACAGATGGAAATTCCTTCGTGTCAGAGCCTTGCGCGGGTTGTGAGCCGCTGGGCCCCGCTGTAGGGTCCGCCGCGCTGTCCGGCCCAACCGGCTCGGCCCATCCGGCTCGGCCGGCATGGTCGGGCGCCGATAACAAGGATGGCTTCCCGGCCGCGGCACCGCCCGGCGCGCGGCTCTATTTCGGAATCCAGGGAGAGACACCGAATGGCGAAGATCACCAAGGTTCAGGTCGGCGAAGCGCTCGTCGGCGAGGGCAACGAGGTCGCCCACATCGATCTCATCATCGGACCGCGCGGCTCGCCCGCCGAGACGGCTTTCTGCAACGGCCTCGTGAACAACAAGCACGGCTTCACCAGCCTGCTCGCGGTCATCGCGCCGAACCTGCCGTGCAAGCCGAACACCCTGATGTTCAACAAGGTCACCATCAACGACGCCCGTCAGGCCGTCCAGATGTTCGGCCCGGCCCAGCACGGCGTTGCCAAGGCCGTGCAGGACGCGGTGGCCGAGGGCATCATCCCGGCGGACGAGGCCGACGACCTGTACATCCTGGTCGGCGTGTTCATCCACTGGGAGGCGGCCGACGACGCCAAGATCCAGAAGTACAACTACGAGGCGACCAAGCTGTCGATCCAGCGCGCCGTCAACGGTGAGCCGAAGGCTTCGACGGTCACCGAGCAGCGCAACTCGGCGCAGCACCCCTTCGCCGCCAACGCTTAGATCGGGGACGGTCCTGGGCAGAGCGAGCCTCCGCCCGCACCGCGGGGCCTGCTCCAGCGACTGGCTTCGATCTTCCTTGGCCGATAGGTAAGCCTTTGAACGGGACGGCGAAAGCCGTCCCGTTTTTCGTTCGTCGCCTGCCACTCGAACCGCCTTGAGACGGGGCTTCGGGCGCCGGCGCGCTGGACTCGTCACGGTCGGCGCGCGCGACCGCGGACGCGCGGACTGAGCCCGAGACGTCGGCCTCCCCTCGACCGCTGTGCGCCTTCGCGGCAGGGTGAGGCGCGGTCGCACCGGTGACGCGGCGGCGCCGCCGACGTCGAGGCTCCGCCGTTGATGTGGAAGAACTCCATCGCGGCGCGCGGATACTCTGTTGTCGCGGCCGCGCCAATCAGAGCCGCAAGGTCAGGTCATGCCAACAGCCGCCGAAGAATCCGCAGCCCTGCGCGATGATTGGATGCACGGCGGCCATCTGGTCCTCGCCGCGGATCCCGATCCGTCGGATCACGCGGCGATCCATGCCTGGATCCTCGACGTCATCGAGGGCGGCGGCGGAGACCCCGATCAAGACGGTATCCGCGACCTGATCTACCACAGCCTGAACTTCGACATCCCTTTCCAGGCGACCGAGCGTGTCCGGCAATCCTTGATTGCCACTGTGCGAGCCCGCCTTCAGGCCCCGGCATCGCGTCAAGGCCGCTGAGCCCGACCAGACTCCGCCGCGCGCGCCGAGCAGCCACGGCAGCGCCAAAAGAAAAGGGGCCGCCTCTCGGCGACCCCCTTCCTCCGTCATGCGCGGTGGCGTGGACTTAGAAGTCCATGCCGCCCATGCCGCCGCCCGGCATCGCCGGAGCAGGGCTGTCCTTCTTCGGGGCGTCGGCGACCATCGCCTCGGTGGTCACCAGCAGGCCGGCGACCGAGGCCGCGTCCTGCAGGGCGGTGCGCACCACCTTGGCCGGGTCGACGATGCCGGCCTGGATCATGTCGACGTACTCTTCGGTCTGGGCGTTGAAGCCGTAGGTCTCGGAGTCCGCCTTGTCGGTGATCTTGCCGACCACGATCGAGCCCTCGACGCCCGCGTTCTGGGCGATCTGGCGGATCGGGGCCTCGAGAGCCTTGAGGACGATCTTGATGCCGGCCTGGACGTCCGGAATGTCGGACTTCAGGGCAGCGACCGCCTTCTTGGCGCGCAGGAGCGCGGTGCCGCCGCCGGGGACGATGCCTTCCTCGACCGCCGCGCGGGTGGCGTTGAGGGCGTCGTCGACGCGGTCCTTCTTCTCCTTGACCTCGACCTCGGTCGCGCCGCCGACGCGGATCACCGCGACGCCGCCCGCGAGCTTGGCCAGACGCTCCTGGAGCTTCTCGCGGTCGTAGTCCGAGGTGGTCTCCTCGATCTGCGCCTTGATCTGGCTGATCCGGCCCTCGATGTCGGCCTTCTCGCCGACGCCGTCGATGATCGTGGTGTTCTCCTTCTCGATCCGCACGCGCTTGGCGCGGCCGAGCATCGGGAGCGTCACGTTCTCGAGCTTGATGCCGAGGTCCTCGGCGATCATCTGGCCCTTGGTCAGGATCGCGATGTCCTCGAGCATCGCCTTGCGGCGGTCACCGAAGCCCGGCGCCTTCACGGCCGCGACCTTCAGGCCGCCGCGCAGCTTGTTGACGACGAGCGTGGCGAGCGCCTCGCCCTCGATGTCCTCGGCGATGATCAGGAGCGGCTTGCCGGTCTGGACCACGGCCTCGAGCACCGGCAGCATCGCCTGGAGCGAGGAGAGCTTCTTCTCGTGGATGAGGATGTAGGGATCCTCGAGCTCGGCGACCATCTTCTCCGCATTCGTGATGAAGTACGGGGACAGGTAGCCGCGGTCGAACTGCATGCCTTCGACGACGTCGAGCTCGGTCTCGGCGGTCTTGGCCTCCTCGACCGTGATGACGCCCTCGTTGCCCACCTTCTGCATGGCGTGGGCGATCATCTCGCCGATCTCCTTGTCGCCGTTGGCGGAGATCGTGCCGACCTGAGCGACCTCGTCGGAGGTCGAGACCTTCTTGGCGCGGGCGATGATGTCCTTCACCGCAGCCTGGGTGGCGAGGTCGATGCCGCGCTTCAGGTCCATCGGGTTGATGCCGGCGGCGACGTACTTGGCGCCCTCGCGGACGATGGCCTGGGCCAGCACGGTCGCGGTGGTGGTGCCGTCACCCGCGATGTCGTTGGTCTTCGAGGCCACTTCGCGCACCATCTGGGCGCCCATGTTCTCGAAGCGGTCGGCGAGCTCGATCTCCTTGGCGACGGTGACGCCGTCCTTGGTGATGCGCGGGGCGCCGAAGCTCTTCTCGATCACGACGTTGCGGCCCTTCGGGCCGAGCGTCACCTTCACGGCGTCTGCGAGGATGTCGACGCCGCGCAGCATCTTGTCGCGGGCGTCGGCGGAGAAACGAACGTCTTTCGCTGCCATTGTGTGCCTCTTATCTGGTTGGGTTGCGCCCCAAGACTATGGAAAGTCTCAAAGGGCGGTGAGAGGTGATCCGATCAGACGGCGACGACGCCCATGATGTCGGATTCCTTCATGATCAGGAGGTCCTGACCGTCGATCTTGACCTCGGTGCCGGACCACTTGCCGAACAGGACGCGGTCGCCGGCCTTGACGTCGAGCGGGTTGACACGGCCCTGCTCGTCGCGGGCGCCGGGACCGACGGCGACGATCTCGCCTTCCTGCGGCTTCTCCTTGGCGGTGTCCGGGATGATGATGCCGCCCTTGGTCTTCTCCTCGCTCTCGATGCGACGGACGACCACGCGGTCGTGCAGCGGACGGAACTTCATGAGCTGCCCTCTTGCTTCAGGTCTGGAGTTGGCGTTGATGCGGCCGGCGGGACCGCTCGCGAACTCGACTGTTAGCACTCTGTCTCGGCGAGTGCCAAAGACGGCGGCGAGATAGGCTCGCTGCGGTTCCGAGTCAAGGCTGTCGCACCCCCGCGCGACGGTGCGATGACGCGCCGGCGGCCTTCCTTCTCGCCCCATGGATAATGCGCCGTCATGTTGAGCCTGCACGGACCCGAAGGCCCGGTGGCGTTGCAACCCGGCAGCCCGATCGCGCGCCATACGGTATGGCTCGACCTGAACGACCCGAGCCCGGAGGAAGCCAAAGCGGTCGAGGCGGCGACCGGTCTGCGCGTGCCGTCCCGGGCGGCGCTGTCGGAGGTCGAGACGTCGAGTCGCCTGCGCCGGGTGAAGGGCGGCCTGTCGCTCTCGACGCCGATGATCACCTTCGAGCAGAGCGCGTCGCAGGTGAAGCCGCTGGGCTTCCTGTTGACCAAGGACCACTTCGTCACGATCCGCTTTCACGACCTGCGCGCCTTCGACTCCTCCGCGAAGCGCATCGCGGAGGGCGATGACAGCACGACCCCGAGCGAGATCTTCCTCGTCGTCCTGGAGGAGCTGGTCGACAGCCTCGCGGACGCCCTGGAGGACATGGGATCGGAACTCGACACGCTCTCGACCCGGATCTTCGACTTCGACGTCCGGGGTGCCGAGCGGCGGCGCCTGGAGAGCCCGCCGCCCCGGCGCCGCGACCTCGCCCTGCGCCGGATCCTGCGGGGCATCAGCAACCGCGGAAAGGTTCTGGGGAAGATCCGCGCCAGCCTGCTCGGGCTCGAACGGATCGTGCCGTTCGTCGCCGCAGCCTGCGACGGCATCGGCCTGCCGGAGGACGCGCGCTTCGAGACGATCAAGCGGGACATCGAATCCCTCGACGAGTTCGAGACGCGCCTCGCTGAGAACGTGCAGTTCCTGCTCGACGCGGCCCTCGGCCTCATCACCATCGAGCAGAACAACGTCTTCCGGGTGCTCACCGTCGTCTCGGTGGTCGGCGTCCCGCCGACGTTGATCGCGTCGATCTACGGCATGAACTTCAAGCATATGCCGGAGCTGGACTGGACTCTCGGCTATCCCTACGCGCTCGGCCTGATCCTTTTCAGCGCCATAGCGCCTATAGTATACTTTCGAATGCGCGGTTGGTTCTGATATTCAGACTGTTTTAACAGCACAAAAAGCGTCTCGCCAAGTGTTAATAGCGCTGAAATCGTCTACCCCGACCTCGAAGGCACTCCGTCATCGCGATCAAAAGTCTTCGATTGTCTACCGCCAAACGGAGACCAGCATAACGCAGCAAGAAAGAGTTCATTAACGCTGCGATGCGATACCCGCGGGCGAGGAATGCGAGTGTCGAAATGTTCAACCGTACGACTTTCAACGAAGCCCAGGCCAAGATCGATGCCCTGGATCGTTCGCTCGCGATCATCGAGTTTTCGATGGACGGAAACGTCGTCCATGCGAACAAGAATTTCTTGAAGCTGATGAAGTATGATCTGCCGGATATTCAGAACCGGCACCACCGTCTCTTCGTAGATAGGGCCTATGCCGAGACCGCAAAGTATACGGAATTCTGGGACAAGCTGAAGACGGGCGAGTACGTCACCGGCGAGTTCCTCCGCCTGGACAAGGACGGCAACTCGGTCTGGCTGGAGGCGACATACAATCCCGTCCTCGACGCCCGTGGCCGGCCCGTGAAGGTGGTCAAGTTCGCCTCGGACATCTCCGCCAAGAAGAAGGAGATCAACCGGCTCCTGACCATGATCGACAACGTTCCGGTGGCCGTCATGACGGCCGACCTCAAGAACGACTTCAGGATCGACTATATGAACGCCACCTCGCGCCGGACCCTCGGGACGATCGACCAGCATCTGCCGGTGAAAGTCGACGACATGCTCGGCCGGTCGTTCGACATCTTCCACAAGAATCCGAGCCACCAGCGCACCATGCTGGCGGATGCGAGCCGGCTGCCGCACTCCACCAAGATCAAGGTCGGACCCGAGACCCTAAACCTGCGCGTCACGGCCGTGAACGACGAGAAGGGTCAGTATCTCGGGCCGATGCTGACCTGGGCCGTGGTCACCGCGCAGGTGAACATGGAGACCGACGTCAAGCGGGTGGTCGAGGCGGTGGGCTCGGCCATCCAGGAGATGCAGAACTCGGCCGAAGGGCTGATGCAGTCCGCCGAATCCGCACGGCACAAGGCCTCGTCGGTCGCGGCAAATTCCGAGCAGATGAACGGCGCGATCCAGGAGATTTCCGGTCAGGTCGGGCGCGTCTCGGAGCGCGCGCAGCAGATCGCCGCGCAGGCCGGGACCACGGACGCGACCATGCGCCAGCTCGCCGAGAATGCCCGCAAGGTCGACGCGGTGGTCAGCATGATCAAGTCGATCGCCGACCAGACCAATCTCCTGGCGCTGAATGCGACCATCGAGGCGGCGCGGGCGGGGGCCGCCGGCCGCGGCTTCGCGGTGGTGGCCTCCGAGGTCAAGGCGCTCGCAGAGCAGACCGCCAAGGCGACTGGCGAGATCACACAGCAGGTCTCGGCGATCCAGAGCGCCACCGGCGAGGCGGTGGGAGCGATCGAGATGATCACCGCGGCGGTGGGCGAGTTGTCCAAGCTGACCCTGGCGATGGCGAGCGCCGTCGAGGAGCAGGCGGTCTCCACCCACGAGATGGCGGGCAATATCGGCGGTGTTTCCGAGGCCGCCAATGCCACCGGTCAGCTCGCCCGGGCCGTCCAGGATGTCGCCGAGAGCCTCGCGGGCCACTCGGCAAGCCTGTCGGACAGCGTGACCCGGTTCATGAAGACGGCCTGAGGCCGGATCAGACCGGGCGCCTCGCCGCGGCGCCGTCCTGCCGAACGAAGCGAGGCGATCCCGTCGGCGCGGCGCATCGAGACGACGCGCCGCGCGAACGTGCGCGGGATGACGGGCGCGCTCAGTCCCGGGCGAGCTGCGCCCGGCCGATGGCGAAGACCCGGCCGTCGCCGAGGAGGTGGGCGGTGAATCCCTTCGGGAACAAGCCCTCGATGGCCTTGTCGCGCACGTTCAGCCCGCCCGCATAGGCGCCGAAGGCCGGCATCACCAGCCGCGTGCCATCCGTGACGAAGCAGCGGCGGCGGACGGCCCGCCCCCGCATCGCGACCTTCCCGCAGGGATGGAGATGGCCGGCGATCTCGCCGGGAACGGGCTCCGGGCTCGGCTCGTGGCGCAGGACGAGGCCGCCGAGGGTCAGCGCGTCGGCGTAGCGCCCGCCGACGCCTTCGTTCACGGCCGCATCGTGGTTGCCGGCGATCCAGACCCAGTCCCGGCCCTCCTGCAGCGCCGCCACCAAGGCGCGGTCGCCCGGCTCCATGCGCTCGGGCCCGCGGGCGTCGTGGAAGGAGTCGCCCAGGGCGACCACGCGGGCGGGCTCGTGACGCGCCACCGCCTCGTGGAGGCAGGCGAGCGTCTCGCGGGTGTCGTAGGGCGGCAGGAACTGGCCGGATCGGGCCGCGTAGGACGAGCCCTTCTCCAGGTGGAGGTCGGACACGATCAGCGTCCGGTGCTCCGGCAGCCAGAGGCCGCCGCAGAGATCGAGCACCAGGGTCTCGCCCGCGAGCATCAGGGTGGGGTGCTTGTGAGTCTTCTCGAGTCTCAGGCCGGCCGCCAAGATCGCATCCTCGGTGTCGTCGGGGGAGGGCGGATCGACGGTCAGGACAGAGCCTCTTGGAGAAGCTCCGCCTCGGCCTCGGCCAGGATCTCGTCGGCGCCCTCGCCGTAGACCCGCTCGCGCCCGATCTCGAGCATCACGGATACGGAGAGCGGCGAGACCCGGTCGAGAGACCTTTGGATGATTCGCCCCTGGATGCGCTCTAGCATCATGCCGAGGCGCCTCACGTCGAGGAGTCCGGTTGCCGCATCCTGCCGCGCCGCCCGCAGCAGGAGGTGGTCGGGCTGGTGCTTGCGCAGTACGTCGTAGATCAGATCGGTCGAGATCGTGACCTGCCGGCCGGATTTCTTCTGCCCCGGATGGTGGCGCTCGATCAGCCCGGCGATGACGGCGCATTGCCGGAAGGTGCGCTTCATCATGGCCGATTCGTCGAGCCACGCCTCCAGATCGTCGCCGAGCATGTCGACCGCGAAGAGGTCGCCGATGAAGTCGGGATCGCGGGCGGCGCGTTCGGAAACGTCGCGGGTCGTCCAGATCGCGATGCCGTAATCGTTGGCCGCGAAGCCCAGCGGCCGCAGGCCGTCGCGCTCCAGCCGGCGGGTGAGCAGCATGCCGAGCGTCTGGTGCGCGAGGCGGCCCTCGAATGGGAAGGCGGTCAGATAGTAGCGTTTGCCCCGCGGGAACGTCTCTACGAGCAGATCGCGCTCACCCGGCAGGACCGAGCGGCGGCGCTGCTGGACCAGATACTCGCCGATCTGCTTGGGCAGGCGATCCCACGCGAACGGGTCGGCGATGAGTGCCCGGACCCGGGCGGCGAGGAAGGTCGAGAGCGGGAATTTCGCGCCCGCGTAGGACGGGATCGCCGGGTCGGTGCCGGGCGGGGCGCGGGTCACGAGGCACTCGTCCTCGGCGAGGCCCTCGAAGCGGAGGGTCTCGCCCGCGAACAGGAAGGTGTCGCCGACGGTCAGCGTCTCGGCGAACTCATCCTCGATCTCGCCGAGCACCCGGCCGGATTTCGGCAGGACCGTGCCGGGCTTGCCGCGCAGGGTCCGGCCCAGACGGACCCGGACCCGCGCCGCCTCCACGATGGTGCCGACATTCATCCGATAGGCCTGCGCGGTGCGGGCGTCGCGCACGCGCCAGAGCCCGTCCGGGCCGCGCAGGATCTTGGCGAAGCGTTCGTAGGCGCGCAGCGCGTAGCCCCCGGTGGCGACGTAATCGACCACCTGCTCGAAAGCTTCCCAGGTGAGCCCGGCATAAGGCACCGCCGAGACGATCTCGTCGTAGAGATCGACCGGGTCGAAGGCGTCGGCGCAGGCCATGCCGAGCACGTGCTGGGCGAGGACGTCGAGGGCGCCCTGGCGGGCATCGGGGGTGTCCTGCGCGGCTTCCTCGACGGCGTCGAGCGCCGCCTGGCACTCCAGCATCTCGAAGCGGTTGCCCGGGACGAGATAGGCCTTCGAGGGCTCGTCCATGCGGTGGTTGGCCCGGCCGATCCGCTGCATGATCCGGCTCGCGCCCTTCGGCGCACCGACATTGACCACGAGATCGACGTCGCCCCAGTCGATGCCGAGATCGAGGGTCGCGGTGCAGACGATCGCCCGCAGCTGACCCGCCGCCATGGCGGCCTCGACCCGGCGGCGCTGCTGCGCGTCCAGCGAGCCATGATGGATCGCGATCGGCAGCGCGTCCTCGTTGAGCCGCCACAGCTCCTGGAAGGTGTACTCGGCCTGAAGCCGGGTGTTCACGAAGACCAGCGTGGTCCGGTGCTCCTTGATGAGCTCGTAGATGGCCGGCATCGAGTGCCACGCGGTGTGGCCGGAGATCGGCAGCGCCCGGCCGAGATCGAGCATGCGCAGATCCGCCTTCGCGCCGCCCGCCACCGTGACGAGATCGGCCATGGGGGGCGCGACCTGCCCCCTCTCCCGAGCGGGAGAGGGCTGGGGTGAGGGACGAGGAGTCTCAGGATCAGGCACGTCGGCGCCGGGCGTCGCGGTCGAGTCAGGTTCTGTGAGTTCTCGTTCTTCACCCTCTCCCGCTCGGGAGAGGGGACCCACGCCCGGTCCCACAACCGTGTCGGCCGTTTCGTCGTGCAAAGTGGGAGGCGCACCCGCAGACGGGGGGAAGGGAAGCGGCCCCTGCGGCACCAGATATTTCCGCAGCTCATCCGGCTCGCGCACCGTCGCGGACAGCCCGATCGCCGCGAGCCCCGGGCTCAGGCGATGCAGACGCGCCAGCGCCAGCGACAGCAGGTCGCCGCGCTTGGACGTCACCAGCGCGTGCAACTCGTCCAGCACCACGCACCGCAATCCGGAGAAAAACTCGGCCGCCTCGCGGTGGGCGATCAGCAGCGCCAGCTGCTCGGGCGTGGTCAGCAGGATGTCGGGCGGACGGCTGATCTGACGGGTGCGCTTGTGCGCAGGGGTATCGCCGGTGCGGGTCTCGACGCGCACCGGCAACCCCATCTCGGCGATCGGCGCGTCGAGGTTTCGGGCGATGTCCACCGCCAGCGCCTTGAGCGGCGAGACGTAGAGGGTGTGGAGCCCCGCCGGCTTCAGCTTCTGCGTCCCGCGCTCAGCGAGGGCGACGAGGCTGGGCAGGAAGCCGGCCAGCGTCTTGCCGGCCCCGGTCGGCGCCACGAGGAGGGCCGACCGGCCGGCGCCGGCGATCCGCAGGAGATCGAGCTGGTGCGGCCTGGGCGCCCAGCCGCGGGCCGCGAACCAGGCCTGGAACCGCTCCGGAAGGACCTCGGACAGGTCGCTCAGGCGAGCGCCATCAGGAAACGGTCGATCAGTTCCAGGGCCCTCTCGCTCATCGGGCTCGGATAGCGGGCGAACACGTGACACCCGCCGGGATAGACCGCGGTGTGGCCGCCATTGCCGGCCGCCGCCCAGCGCGCCGACATGTACAGCGTGTCGTCGAGGAGGGGATCGGCAGTGCCGATGGTGAACAGGGCCGGCGGCAGCCCCTTCAAGTCGGCATAGATCGGCGACACGTCCGGCCGACGCCGGTCGATGCCCTCGCGGACATAGCCGTCGGCGAACTTGGTCAGGTCGCGGGTGTTCACGACGAGCCGCTCCTCGCCCCAGTTCCGGACCGATGGGGTGAGGCCGAGGTCGAAGAAGCCGGCATTCAGGTTGGCGCCCCGGAAGGCCCGCGGCAGGTTGTGCTTGTCGCGCAGCCGCAGCAGCACCATCACGGCGAGGTGCGCGCCCACCGACTCGCCCCCGATCGTCAGGGCGTGAATGCCGAACTCGACCTTGCCGGGGCCGGCCAGCCAGAGGGCCGCGGCCTCGCAATCGTGCAGCGCCGCCGGATAGGGATGCTCCGGGGCGAGCCGGTACTCCACCGAGAGGGCGACGAAGCCGCAGGTGTCGGCGATCCGCTCCAGCCAGGGATCCTGCTCGTCGGCGGAGCCCCAGACCCAGCCGCCGCGATGGATGTGCAGATAGGCGCCGCGCAGCTTCGTACCGGGCTTGGGCCGGACCACGCGGAGCTTGAGAGGACCACCGGGCCCGTCGATCGTCAGCCACTCCGCCCGGGCGCTGTGCGGCATGGCCGGCGCCGCCTTGGTGCCCAGGCGGCGGCGCTCGCGGACTTCGGCGATCGGCAGCGACCAGGGATCGGGCAGGGCGGCATGCGCCGCCACGATCTCGGCATTGATCCGGATCGTCTCGGGATCGATCGTCGCCGGGTCGAACAGGGCGTGGTCGATCATCGTGCGTATGGTCCCGTCGGCACTCGAGCCTCTCACAACACTCCCATATCCCGGGAGTTCTCCCTTTGGTCGAGGGGGCGCTGCGACAACCCGGCGTCGTGCCCCACCCCGTCCTGCATCTTGGCCCTGCATCTTGGCGTGCGCGTCGCCGCTTGCCATCTGCACGGCGCAGGAGAAACCCGCCAACGCCCGATCCGCGTTCCGGTTTCGACGCGGTGTGGTGCGCCGGCCACGGTTCCGCCCGCTTCGTCGCCGATCCGAAGGCCCTGAGGCTTCACGAGGACGCAATGCTCGTCGATCACGACCGGCGCCGGCAAGGCTATCAGCAGGGCGCGCCGCCGAACGCCCCCTACGGGGCGGAGACCTACCGGTCACGACCCTCGGCGCTCCGGCGCTTCCTCGGCGGCTCGCCCGCCGGCGTGTTCCTGCGCCTGCTGTTCCTGTCGGTGCTGGTCGGCGCCTTCATGTCGATGCTCGGCCTCACGCCCGGGCGGCTGTTCTGGCACGTCTATGATTCGGCGCGGGCGCTGATCGATGTCGGGCTCGCCTCGCTCCACGATTTCGGCGGCTGGATCCTCGCCGGGGCGATCGTGGTCGTGCCGCTCTGGCTGATCGCGCGCCTCTTCGCCGTCTCGCGCTGACCGAATCCGAGGCCGACCGGCACAGTCAGGCCCGTCATCCCGGCGCCGCGGAGCGGAGCCTGGGAGCCTGACCCGCCGATGCCCTCGTCCGGCTTTGCGCGGACGGCGCAGCTTTCCAGCGTGAGGCCTGATGCACGCCGCCAGTTCCGGCCGCCCGACGAACCGCCGCGTCCTGGCTCTGGCGCTGCCGATGACGGTCGCCAACGTCACGACGCCGATGCTCGGCTTCGTCGGGGCGGCGGTGATCGGCCGGCTCGGCGACGCAGCGCTGCTCGGCGCCATCGCCCTCGGCGCGGTGATCTTCGACGCGATCTTCTGGTCGTTCGGGGCGCTTCGCATGGCGACCGCCGGCCTGACCGCGCAGGCGGTCGGCGGACAAGACGAGCCCGAGGTCGATCGCATCCTGGCCCGGGCGCTGGCGGCGGGCGCCCTGATCGGCCTGGTCCTGGTGGTCCTGCAGGAACCGCTCGCCCAGCTCGCCTTCCGGATCAGCGGGGCGAGCGAGGCCGTGATTGCGGGCCTTGCGACCTATTTCCACATCCGCATCCTGTCCGCGCCCTTCGTGCTGGCGAGCTACGGCGTGCTCGGCTCGGTCCTGGGGCGCGGGCGCACCGATCTCGGCCTGCTGCTGCAGGTCGCGATCAACCTGACCAATGTCGCGCTGACGCTCACCCTGGTCCTGGGCTTCGGCCTCGGGC
This sequence comes from Methylobacterium sp. UNCCL125, assembly GCF_900116795.1. Classification (NCBI taxonomy): domain Bacteria; kingdom Pseudomonadati; phylum Pseudomonadota; class Alphaproteobacteria; order Hyphomicrobiales; family Methylobacteriaceae; genus Methylobacterium; species Methylobacterium sp. UNCCL125. The sequence goes on from NZ_FPBW01000003.1 coordinate 143,959, forward strand.
TCGCCGGGGCGGCGCTGGCGACGCTGGGCGCCGAGGCGCTCGGGCTCGGCCTCGGGTTGGTCCTCCTGGCGCGCCTCGGCGCGCGGCCGTTCCGGGTGCCGCTGCGCGATCTCCGCGACGCCACGGCGCTCCGCCGGACGCTCAGCGTCAACGGCGACGTGATCCTGCGGACGCTCGCCCTGATCACCGGCATCGTGCTGTTCTCGGCGCTGGGCGCCCGGCAGGGCGACGTGGTGCTAGCGGCGAACTCGGTCCTGTGGAATCTCTTCCTGATCGGCGGGTTCTTCCTCGACGGCTTCGCCACGGCGGCCGAGACCCTCTGCGGCCAGGCGGTGGGCGCCCGGGACGCGGACGCATTCGATGCGGCCGCCACCCTGTGCCTGCGCTGGTGCCTCGGCTTCGGGCTCGCGGTCAGCCTGCTGTCGCTGGCGGGCGGCGCGGCCTTCATCGATGCCGTAACGACGAACGGGCCGGTGCGCGAGGCGGCGCGCTCCTACCTCGTCCTCGCGGCCCTGGCGCCGCTCGCCGCCGCTGCGCCCTTCGCGTATGACGGGATCTACATCGGCGCGACCTGGACCCGGGCGATGCGCAACCTGATGGCGTGCGCGCTCGCCGCCTATTGCGCGATCCTCGTGCTGGTCGAGAGCCTGGGCCTCGGCAATACCGGGCTGTGGCTCGCCTTCGTGGGCTTCCTGGGCGCCCGGGGCCTCGGACAGGCGATCGCCTTCCCGGGCCTCGCCCGGGACACGTTCCGGGAACCAGCGTCATCCGCACGCGAACAGGCGGCCTAGGCGGATTCCGCGTCCGTGCGAGGCGAGCGGCCTGCTAGCGCGGATCCTTCCAGGTGGTGGGCTGGGCGGACGGCGCGGCGCGGGCGACGGTGCCCGTGGTGCGCGGCATGACGGCCTCCGCCCGACGCGGGTAGGACCGGCGCGGCGCCGCGGAGCCGTAGCGGCGGCCCCGGCGGACATGGCGGCGCCCGCGCTCCGTCGAGTTCCCCACGAAGCCGCCGACCACGGCGCCCGCGACGGCACCGATCGGCCCGCCGACCAGCGCCCCCGCGACCGCGCCGGAGCCGACGCCGAGGGTGGTCCGGCTCTGGGCCCGGGCCGCCTCGGGTGCCGCCAATGTCCCGAGCAAGGCCAGGGTGACCAAGACTTTGCGCATCGTCGAGTTTCCGGGTTCCAAGAATTGGTTTCGTCCGGCCTTTAAGCGGCGGAACATGACCAAACCGCGGCTTCGATCTGCGCAGAGAGGCCGCGGTATCAAACCGCCCGGGAACTCACCGGCCCCGATCGTCAGGGTGTGGCGCGGCCGGTTTCGTGCTTTAGGGTGCAGTGCAACGACAGGAGGCCGCGCGACGGCCCAGGAGGGAGAAGCCGATGGCCACGACGACCGATCTGCGCCTGCGCCGGAGCGTGCTCTACATGCCCGGCTCGAACCAGCGGGCGCTCGACAAGGCCAAGACCCTGCCGGTGGACAGCATCATTCTCGACCTCGAGGATGCCGTCGGTCCGGAGGAAAAGGAGATCGCCCGGGAGCAGGTCTGCGCAGCCGTGAAGAGCGGCGCTTACGGCAGCCGCGAGCTGATCATCCGGGTCAACGCCCCGCAGACCCCCTGGGGTGAGGCGGATCTCCACGCCGCCATCGAAGCCAAGCCCGACGCGATCCTGATGCCGAAGGTCTCGTCGCCGGCGGTGCTAGAGAGCATCGCCGACCGGCTCGAATCCCTCGACGCCCCGGAGGGCATCGCGATCTGGGCGATGATCGAGACGCCGGCCTCGATCCTCAACATCCAGGAGATCGCACGGGCCAAGCGCGATCCGCGCAACCGCCTGACCTGCCTTGTGCTGGGCACCAACGACCTCGCCAAGGACACCTGGGCCAAGATCGTGCCCGGCCGCGTGCCGATGCTGCCCTGGATGATGATGGCGCTGGCCGCGGCCCGGTCGGAGGGCTTGGCCATCCTCGACGGCGTGTACAACGACATCGCCGATACCGAAGGCTGTCGCGAAGAGTGCCGTCAGGCCCGCGACCTGGGCTTCGACGGCAAGACGCTGATCCACCCGACGCAGCTGGAGCCCGCCAACACGTCCTTCGCCCCCACCGAGGAGGAGGTGCGCCGGGCCAAGCTGGTGATCGAGGCGTTCGAGCGCCCGGAATATGCCAAGCGCGGCGCGATCAAGCTGGAGGGTCGGCTCTACGAGCGGCAGCACCTCGGCGTGAACCGCCGGGCGGTCACCTGGGCCGAGGCGATCAAGGCGAAGGGGTTCTGAACCGTCTTCCAGCCCGCAGCGCCACCCTCTGCCGTGTCGCGCGGGCCTGGGTCATCGCGCGACCCTCGTGATGACGGGTCCGCACTTGTTCATCATGTGGCGCACCCGGCGGATTCGTAGCGCGTCCGCTGGGTGCGCCCATCGCGCGCCGTGACCACGACGAGCCCGGCCTCCTCCAGGCCGACCAGCGACCGCAGCACGAGCGCGTGCTCCACCCCGACGGTGCGGGCGAAGGCGCGGCTGTCGCCCGGCAGGCCGAGATCCAGCGCCGCCAGGAGACCCGCCGACAGCGGGTCGAGGCCGGGATGAGCGGCCGAAACCCGGTCGAGGGCGGCGACGAACGCCGCCTCGTCGGGGCCCTGGCTCACGCGGCCACGGGCGCCTGCAGGGTCACCAGCACGGATTTGGAGGTCGGCGTGTCGCTCTTCTCGCCGAAGGTCGACAGGGGCACCAGCACGTTCAGCTCCGGATAGTAGCCGGCCAGCGATCCCCGCGGCATGTCGAAGGGCACGAGGCGGAAATTCTCCGCGCGGCGGGTGATGCCGTCGTCGTGCGTGCCCACGATGTCGACGCGCTCGCCGAGCCGGTCGCGGATCGCCGCAAGGTCGTCCGGATGGGCGAACAGGACGCGGCGCTCGCCGTAGACGCCGCGGTAGCGGTCATCCATCCCGTAGATCGTGGTGTTGTACTGGTCGTGGCTGCGGAACGTCTGCAGCACGAACGTGTCACGGGCCTTCCGGGCGGCCTGATGTTCGGTTTCGGCCGGAAGGGCATCCGCCGAGAAATTGGCCCGGCCGGTGGCCGTCTCGAATACCCGCTCGGCGGCGAGGTTGCGCAGCATGAAGCCGCGGGGCTTGCGCACGCGGGTGTTGTAGCCGGTGAAGCCCGGGATCGTGGCGGCGATCGCCTCGCGGATCCGGTCGTAATCCGCGGCGAAGCCGGCCCAGTCGATGGCGGAGGCGCCGAGAGTCGCCTGCGCCATCCCGGCGATGATGGCGATCTCGGACCGCAGCTCCTTCGAGGCCGGCTTGTTGATGCCGCCCGACCCGTGGACCATGCTCATCGAATCTTCGACGGTCACGATCTGGATCTTGCCCTCTTCGGTCCGGTCGATCTCGGTGCGGCCGAGGCAGGGCAGCAGGTAGCCGACCGCGCCGGGCACCAGATGGGCGTGGTTGAGTTTCGTGGCGATGTGGACGGTGAGCCGGCACGACGCCAGCGCCTGCGCCACCACCGGCGTGTCGGGCGTCGCCCGCAGGAAGTTGCCGCCGAGCCCGATGAAGGCCTTGGACGTGCCGTCCCGCATGGCGCGGATCGCCGCGAGCACGTTGTGGCCGTGCCGGCGCGGCATGGCGAGGCCGAAATGCTGCTCCAGGGCGTCCAGGAAGGACGCGGAGGGGCGCTCGTTGATGCCGACCGTGCGGTCGCCCTGAACGTTCGAGTGGCCCCGGACCGGGCACAGGCCCGCGCCGGGGCGGCCGATATGGCCGCGCAGGAACAGGAGGTTGGCGATCTCCCGGATCGTCGCCACCGAGTGCCGATGCTGGGTCACGCCCATCGCCCAGGTGGCGATGACCCGCTGCGCGCCGAGATAGACGTCCGCCATGGCGGCGATCTCGTCCATCGTGAGGCCGGACTGGTCGAGGATCGCGTCCCAGGAGGTCGCCTCAACGGCCGAGCGATAGGCGTCGAGACCGGCGGTGTGGTGCTCCAGGAAGGCCTGGTCGAGGAGCGACGGCCGGCCGGCCGCCAGGGCCTCGGCGTCGCGGGCGAACACGATCTTGGCGATGCCCCGGAAGGCCGCCATGTCGCCGCCCGAGCGCGGCTGCAGATAGTGGCTGGCGATGGGGCGGCTCGAGCCGCGGAGCATCTCGACGGTGTTCTGCGGATCGGCGAACCGCTCCAGGCCGCGCTCGCGCACCGGGTTGAGCACCACGACCTGGGCGCCGCGCTCGGCCGCCCGGCGCAGGTCGCCGAGCATCCGCGGATGGTTGGTCCCGGGATTCTGGCCGACGCAGAAGATCGCGTCCGCCTTCTCGAAATCCTCCAGCAGGACCGTGCCCTTGCCGATGCCGATCGCATCGATCAGCGCCACGCCGCTCGCCTCGTGGCACATGTTCGAGCAGTCGGGGAAATTGTTGGTCCCGTAGGCCCGGGCGAAGAGCTGGTACAGGTAGGCGGCCTCGTTGGAGGCGCGGCCCGAGGTGTAGAACTCGGCCTGGTCCGGATGGTCGAGCCCGCGCAGGGTCGCGCCGATCTCCGCGAAGGCCGCGTCCCAGCTCACCGGCAGGTAGCGGTCGCTCGCCGCGTCGTAGCGCATCGGATGCGTCAGGCGGCCCTGGCCCTCGAGGGCGTAGTCGCTCCAGTCCCGCAGCTCGGTCAGCGTGTGCTTGGCGAAGAAGGACGGCTTCGTGCGCTTGTCGGTGGCCTCCCAGGAGACCGCCTTCACGCCGTTCTCGCAGAACTCGAAGGACGAGCCGTGCTCCGGGTCGCCCCAGGCGCAGCCGGGGCAGTCGAACCCGTCGGGCTGGTTGGCCTTCAACAGCGCGCGGGCGCCGGTGAGGGGCGCGCGGCTGCCGAGCAGGTGCTTGCCGCAGCTCTTCAGAGCACCCCAGCCGCCGGCGGCGGATGAGCGCTTGGAAGACCCTTCAGATTGGGCCATGAACCGTCCTGGATTGGCTGACGCGACGTGTCTCGCAGACGCGAGATAAGCGGCTCTCCAGGTCCCTCACAATGGCGTGCGGGCGCAGGCCCCTCATGCATGGGGCACAGGCTAAGCTCCCACTCCGCAAAGCCTTTCTAAACTGGCGCGTCCCCTCTCACGCGGTGCGGGCGAGTTCCGCGGCGTCCCGTCCGACCACCGTGGCGAGGCTCGTGACGCCGGCCCGGTCCATCTGCGCCAGCAGGCCCGCCTTGATGCGCCCGACCAGTCCCGGGCCCTCGTACACGAGCGCGGAGTAGAGCTGCACGAGACTGGCCCCGGCCCGGATCTTGGCCCAGGCGGCCTCCGCCGAATCCACGCCGCCGACACCGATCAGCGGAATCGTGTTTCCGACCCGCAGGCGCGTCTGGGCCAGCATCCGGGTCGCCGGGCCGAAGAGCGGCCGGCCCGACAGCCCGCCGGTCTCCCGGGCGAGCCCCTGCTCGCGGAGGCTCGCCGGACGGGCCACGGTGGTGTTGGACACGACGAGGGCCTGGACGCCGCGCCGTTGCGCCGTTGCGCAGACCGCGTCGAGGGCGTCCAACGCCATGTCGGGGGCGATCTTCAGGAGGATCGCCGCGTCGGCACCCGCCGCGTCGCGGGCCTCGACCGTCCGGGCGAGCAGTTCGTCGAGGAAGGCCTCGCCCTGGAGGTCGCGCAGGCCCGGGGTGTTGGGCGAGGAGACATTGACGGTGACGAAATCGACCAGCGGCGCGAGGGCGGCAGTGCAGGCCGCGTAGTCGGCGAGGCGGTCGGTGGACTCCTTGTTGGCGCCGATGTTGACGCCGACGATCCCGGAGCGGCCTTTCCGGACACGCAACCGGCCGGCCACCACCGACACCCCCTCGCTGTTGAGGCCGAAGCGGTTGATCACCGCCCGGTCGGCGGTCAGGCGGAACACCCGCGGCCGCGGGTTGCCGGGCTGCGGTCGCGGCACCACCCCGCCCACCTCGACGAAGCCGAAGCCGAGGCTCAGCAACGCGTCGGGAACGCGCGCGCCCTTGTCGAAGCCGGCGGCGAGGCCGACCGGGTTGGGGAAGCGGCGCCCGAGCAGGTCGACGGCGAGCCGCGGGTCGTCCGTCGGCGGGCCAGCCGCCGGAAGGAGCGCCAGGGCGTGCAGCGTCAGGTCGTGCGCGCGCTCCGCGTCAAGGCGATGGAGGAGCGGCCGGACGAGCGGGAAGGCGGCGTCGATCATGCCGGCAGGATCCCGGCCGGAAATGCGTGCCGCCCGTCGCCGTCCAGCGGCATTTCGTCCACCGCGACCACGGCCGAGAGCGGCAGCGGACCGTAGAGGTGCGGGAACAGGTCGCCCCCCCGGGAGGGCTCGTAGCGCAGGCCGTCGTCGAGCGCCTCGGCCTCGACCGCAACGAGGAGCAGGTCGTCCTGTCCGGCGAAGTGTCGGGCGGCCGTCTCGGCGACCTGGGCGGCCGTCGAGAAATGGATGAAGCCGTCCTGGCGGTCGATCGGCGCCCCCGTGAATTGGCCCGCGGCCTCGGCCTCGCGCCACAGGGCACGCGGACAGATCTTGTAGATGAGCGGCATCGAAGCTCCCCGGAACCGACGCGTCGATAGAGGCGCCGGGCGCCGGCGGCAACACCGATGCGCTTTGCCGATTCGAGGAGCGATTGCAATCTGACGCCCGTAGTTCTACTTTCCTACAACTAGGCTGGACGTCACACAGCCCTGTCCGGACCGGCAGAGCGGATCCGGAAAGTAAATTGTCAAGTATCTCCGCGCGTACCCGGCGGGTTTTGAACGGACCCGGCGGACAAACCGTCTCCGTGCCCCCGAGGCAGCCGGATCCCGGCTGGTGAGACGGGGGTGCCGGCCCGCTGAGGGTGAGCCTCCGAGTCCGCGATGCTGTCGCACGAGCAGATCTGGAACGCCATCGACCGGCTCGCCGAGCGCCACGGCTACTCGGCCTCCGGGCTCGCCCGCCGCGCCGGCCTCGACGCCACGAGCTTCAACCGCTCGAAGCGCGTGGGCGCCGACGGCCGCAAGCGCTGGCCCTCCACGGAATCGGTGTCCAAGGTCCTGGCTGCGACCGGATCGAGCCTCGACGAGTTCCTGCGGCTCATCGAGGCGCGGGAAATTCCCGCCCGCACCATGGTTCCGCTGATCGGCCTGACGCAGGCCGGCGCCGGCCGCCTGTTCACCGACGAGGGCATGCCCACCGGCGGCGCGGGCTGGGAGGAGATCGAGTTTCCGGATCTCGGCGAGGAGCGGGCCTTCGCGCTGGAGATCCAGGGCGATTCCATGCTGCCGCTGTTCCGGGACGGCGACGTGCTGATCGTGTCGCCCACGGCCAGCGTCCGCAAGGGCGACCGCGTCGTGGTCCGCCTGCATGGCGGCGAGGTCCTGGCCAAGGAGCTGAAGCGGCGCACGGCCCGGACCGTGGAGCTGGCCTCCCTGAACCCCGAACACGAGGACCGAGTCCTGAATCTCGGCGAGATCGCCTGGATGGCGCGGGTCATGTGGGTGCGCCAGTAGCTGGTGCTCGCGGCGGCCGGCGCTTGGCCGTGACGCCGTTCATCGCTATCGCTGGCCCGTCGCGGACCTTCCGCATCCGCTGAGCGCGAACGCAGCATGGTGCAGCCCGGGACGGATCACAGTGCGGGCAGGGGGGAGCCGCTCGGCGGCGAGGCCCGCTCGCTCCTCGACGCGCTGCCGACGCCCAGCCTCCTGCTCGATCCGCAGGGCCGTGTCCTCCACGCCAACCCGGCCCTGGAGCATCTCGCCGGGTATCCGGCCGAGCGGCTCGCCGCGCAGGGTCTGGACCTCATGCTGGCCCATCGCACGACGGCGCTCGATCCCGCCGGCCCCGCGAGTCAGGAATTCCTGGCCGCACGCGCGGACGGGACCACCTTCTGGGCCCATCTGGACACGGCGCCGCTTCCCGGCACCCGCAACCGCATCGGCCAGATCCTCGACGTCACGGCGCGCCGCGAGGCCGAGGGGGCGCTCGCCCTCTCCCGCCAGCGCGAGGCACTGGGGCTGCTGACCAACAGCGTGGCGCACGAGTTCAACAACTTCCTGCAGATCCTGATCGGCTACATCGACGGGCTGAAACGTCGCCTCGGAGACCGGCAGGAGCCGTTCATCCAGCGGGCGATCGCCCGCTCAGCCGACGCCACCGAGCGGGCGGCGATCCTGACCCGGCACCTGCTGGCCTATTCCCGACGCATCGCGCCCGACGTCCGGGCGGTGGACCTCGACGCGATCGTGGCGGATCTCGCAGGCCGCCTCGAGCCCGATCTGCCGCCCGGCATCCGTCTCACCGTCGCGGCGACGCCGGGCCTGCCCCGGGCGATCAGCAATCCGACCCAGATTGAGTTCGCCCTGCGGCATCTCGTCGCCAATGCCTGCGAGGCCATGCCGTCCGGGGGAACGCTGACTCTGTCGACCTTTCGGATCGATCCCGGCGACCGGTCCTTGCAGCAGCCGGGCCTCGGCAGCGTCGGGATCGCGGTCGGGGATACGGGGCTGGGCATGTCGCCCGAGATGCTCACCCGGGCCCTGGCGCCGTTTCAGACCAGTCACGAGGCGGGGCGCGGCGCGGGCCTCGCGATCGTGCATGGGCTGATGAAGCGCCAGAACGGCACCATCACCCTCGACAGCCGCAGCGGGGAGGGGACCCAGGTGCGCCTCGTCTTTCCGGCGGCTCCCGAGCGCACTCTCCACTGAGCCGCCGGGTCCGACGCGCGGCGCAACGCAACCCCGGGCAGCGGGCCTTCGGCGTGCCCGGCTCGGCCGGATCGCCGTTCACCGCGTCCATGGACGGGGGGCGATCCCGTGGAAAACGTCATCCCGGCGCCGTCGGGCAGGACTAAAACCCGAGCCGGGCCGTTCCCATATCGTCACTGGCGCTCCGCGCTCTTCGGTTCTCGTCCTCTGAGGCGTGTACATGTTTACTGAGATTTCGCGCCGCCGGCGTGTGGCCGCCCTCCTGGCGCTGGCCGCTGCGCTGACCGTCGCGGCGCCCGTCGTGGAAGCCCGTCCGGGCGGCGGCGGATCGTTCGGATCCCGTGGCTCGCGCACCTACACGGCCCCCTCGGCCACGCCGACGGCCCCGGGTGGCGGCATGACCATGCAGCGTTCGCAGACCGCGCCGTCCCCCGGCATGGGCAGCCCCGGCATGCAGGCTCCGGCCGCGCCCGGCCGGCGGTTCGGCGGCGGCTTCTTCGCGGGCCTGCTGGGTGCCGGCCTGATCGGCGCACTCCTCGGCGGCGGCTTCTTCGGCGGCCTCGGTGGCCTCGCCTCGATGATCGGCCTGCTGTTCCAGGTCGGGCTCGTGGTGCTCGTGGTGATGCTGGCCCTGCGCTTCTTCCGCCGCCGGAACGAGCCGGCCGGCGCCGGTGCCCCCTATGCCCGCTCGTCGCTCAACGACGAGCCCGGCGCGCGCGGCCCGATGGGCGCTGCTCCGGCCGGCCCCGCCGCCGGCATGTTCGGCGGTGGCCAGCGGCCGCCGCAGACACGCCCGGTCCAGATCGGCCCGGCCGACTATCAGGCGTTCGAGCGGCTGCTCGGCGACGTTCAGGATGCCTATTCCCGCGAGGATCGGGTGACGCTGGGCAACCTGTCGACGCCCGAGATGGTCGGCTACTTCGATGAGGAGCTGCGCAACAACGCGGCCCGCGGCGTGGTGAACACGATCTCGGACGTGAAGCTGCTGCAGGGCGATCTTGCGGAAGCCTGGGGTGAGGATCGCACCGACTACGCCACCGTGGCGATGCGCTACGCCCTCAAGGACGTGATGGTGGAGCGGGCCAGCGGCCGCGTCGTCTCGACGGATACGTCCGAGGCGACGGAGCTCTGGACCTTCCTGCGCCAGCCCGGGCGCGGCTGGGTGCTCTCGGCGATCCAGCAGACCCGCTGATTGCGCCGCGCTCCGGCCTCCGGGCCGGAGCCGCCGTGCAGGCTTTCAAGCCGGCGCCGCCCCCGCGGTGCCGGCTTTTCTGTGCGCGTCCCACCGGTTCGCCAGATCGACGAAGCCTGCCACCGGGATTTCCTCGGCCCGCGCCGTCTCGACAAGCCCGGCCGCGGCCAGCAGGATGCCGGGCTCGGGCGTCAACGCCTTGAGGCTCTGACGCAGCATCTTCCGGCGTTGGCCGAAGGCCGCGCGGGTGACGGCTTCCAGCGCACCGGCGCGGCAGGGCAAAGGCTCCGCCCGCGGCACAAGCCGCACCACGCTCGACGTCACCTTCGGTGGCGGCACGAACGCCGAAGGGCTCACGTCGAACAGGATCTCGGCCTGGGTCCGCCAGCCGCAGAGCACGCCGAGCCGGCCGTAATCGGCCCGCTCCTCGGGACTGGCGACGATGCGCTCGGCGACTTCCCGCTGGAACATCAGCACGGCCTGATCCCACCAGGGCGGCCAGGCTTCACCGTCGAGCCAGCCGGTGAGCAGCGCCGTGCCGACATTGTAGGGCAGGTTGGCGACGATCCGGGCGGGCCCATCGCCCACCAGCGGCCGCGGATCGAAGGCGAGGGCGTCGGCGTCGACCACCTCGAGGCGTCCCGGATAATGGGCGGCGATCTCGGCGAGCGCCGGCAGGGCGCGCGGGTCGCGCTCGATCGCCACGACGCGGGCGGCGCCCTCGGCGAGGAGCGCGCGCGTCAGGCCGCCCGGACCGGGGCCGACCTCCACCACGGTCACACCCGCGAGGGGACCCGCTGCCCGGGCGATCCGCCCGGTCAGGTTGAGGTCGTACAGGAAGTTCTGGCCGAGCGCCTTCTTCGGCTCCAGGCCGTGGCGGGCAACGACGTCGCGCAGCGGCGGAAGACCGTCCCCTGCGCTCATGATGGCTCTCTCACAGCTCGTCCTCGGCGTCGAAGTGGTGGGCGCCCGGGGATCGCGGCCGCCCGGCATAGACGCTGAACGGAATGATTTCGGCACCGCCCAACGGACTGCTTCGCAGCGCCGCGTTGGCGGCCAGCCGATCGGCGAGGCGCAAAGCCGCCACGAGGCTGTCGGGCCGGGCGATGCCCTGACCGGCGATATCGAAGGCCGTGCCGTGGTCCGGTGAGGTCCGCACGAAGGGCAGGCCGAGGGTGACGTTCACGCCGTCGTCGAACGCGATGGTCTTGATCGGGATCAGGGCCTGGTCGTGCGTGGGCGCGAGGGCGACGTCGTAGGTGGTCCGGGCGCGGGCGTGGAACAGGGTGTCGGCCGGGAGCGGCCCGCGGATGTCGATGCCCTGTGCCCGCAGCCGCGCCACCGCGGGGGCGAGGACGTCGCGGTCTTCATGGCCGATCGTCCCAGCCTCGCCCGCATGCGGGTTGAAGCCCGCGAGGACGAGGCGCGGCTCCGGCAGACCGAACCGGTCGCGCAGGTCCCGGGCGACGATCAAGGCGGTCTCCTCGACGAGGTCCTGGGTGAGGAGAGCCGGCACGTCCTTCAGCGGCACGTGGATCGTCACCGGAACCACCGAGAGCTCCGGGCTCCAGATCATCATCACAGGCCTGGGCGGCGTCTGGCCGGGCGGGACCGAGAGGGCGGCCAGGAACTCGGTGTGGCCCGGATGGGCGAACCCCGTCCGGGTCAGCACGAACTTGGCGATGGGGTTGGTGACCACTGCGCTCGCGCGTCCGGCCTTCACGAACGCCACCGCCGCCGTGATCGACTCGATGGTCGCGCCGGCATTGACGGAATCGGGCACGCCCGGCTCGGCGGCGACGCGGGCGCCGCTCGGCAGCGACACCACCGGGAGGGCGCGCGGGAACACCTCGGCGGCGGTCTCGGGATCGACCTCGGCCACCGGAACGGGGCGGCCGAGGCGGTGGGCGAGGCGCTCGACGAAGTCCGGATCGGCCACGAGGAAGAACGGCGGCAGCGGCTCCGTGCCGCCCCGTCCGAGCCACGCGCTGAGCGCCAGCTCCGGACCGATGCCGGCAGGATCTCCGAGGGTGAGGGCGAGGGGCGGCATGGGCGGTCTATAGCGCCGGCGGGCCGCGGGCGCATCCTCGGCGCCACGGGTCCGAGCCGCCGGGGAGCGCGGGTCCACGGATAGTGGCTCCCGAGGCCCACAGACGCGGAGAGCGGGACTTTACCGCACCGAGGCGATGCCGTCCGCGGTGGTGGCGGTGCCGACGTTCTGGCGCAGATCCGCCTCACCCAGCGTCTTGAGTTCGACCCGCAGCAGGACGGTCTGGTTGCGCTCGCGGACGCCGGTGGCCGTCGCGATCGGGGAATTGATGTAGTTCAGCGAGACGGTGGTGCATTCGTCCTGATAGCCGCCGCCGAAGCTCGCCCCCGAGAGATAGAAGCGCCCCGGATTCTGGTAGATCGGCACGGTTCCGATCGGGTTCGCCAGATAGGAGCTCAGGGCATCCGTATAGGTGTTGCGCACGTCCAGGTAGTGCGTGAGGTCGACGAGCAGCGAGCCCGACACGAACCAGTTCGGCGTGATGTTGTAGGTCGCGGACGCCGTGACGCCTTCGCGATAATGGCTGTAGCCGAGCAGCGGCTGCGCCTCGTAGTAGGAATAGAAAGCCGACAGCGTCAGCGGCGCGAACGGCGCGAATCGTGCCGTCACGCCGGTCTCGAACCGCGCCACGTGGAAGTCGGCCTGGTTGAACCGGGCACGGCTGATGAACGTGATGTTCTGGTTCGGCGAGACCTGGAACCGGCCGACGAAGTCCGATCGCTGCGTCTCGAGCCCGGAATCCAGGCCGGTATTGGCGATGTCGCCGCGACGGAACGAGTTGACGCCCGCGAGCTGGATCGACTCGCCGAACAGCACGTTCGCGTACCAGCCCGACGGGGTCACGACGGAGTACTGGCCGCCGAGATTGGTGCGCACGCCGCCTTCGACCCGGTCGTAGCCCGAGAACTTGTCCCATTCGAACAGCGACGTGTCGTCGAAGACGAGGCTCTGCGCGTCCTCGTTCGGCAGGCGGCCGATCCGGGTCTCCGACGGGCGCGCGATGATCTGGCCGATCGGCTCCAGGGTGTGGACGCCGAGCGCGCCGAAATTGGCGACGAACGGGTAGCGGTAATCGAGGCCGATCGCCGGCATGACCCGGCCGGCGAAGCCGTCGTCGATCTTCGCCACCTGCGGCGCGAGATCGTTCTGGTAGCCGGAGAAGCTCGGATTGGTGAAGAACGCGTCGGTGCGCAGATACGCGAACGGCGTGAACTTCTGGCCCCAGTCGTCGATGAAGCTGCGGCGCCAGGACAGTTCCGCGGAGGCGCGGGTGTTGGTGCCGGCGAGCCCGTCGATCGCGCAGAGGCCGCGCTGGAAGACCGTGCAGGTCTGGTAGAGCGGGAAGCTGACGCCGTTGACGCTCGGCGAGAACAGGTAGCTCGAGGTCCGTGGCAGGCCCTGGTACTGCGTGGTCTCGCGGGTCAGGCTGGTGATGTTCGCCTGGAAGCGGACCTCGCCGCCGATCTCCGAGGGACCGTTGACCCGCTTGTCGTAGTCGATCACCGGGGCGACGATCGGCTGCTGCTTCTGCCAGTCGAAGCTCGACAGGCCCTTGAAGTAGTAGCCCCGCGCCTCGAACCACGAGCGGTCGCCCTGGCCGATCAGGTACGCCGTCGAGGTCGCCTCACGGAAATAGTCCGTGGTGATGTTCTGGTTGCGGATCCGGTAATTGTCGAGGAACCACTTGTCGGTGACGCCGACGAGGTCCCAGCCCGTACGCCAGCGCGGGTTGATGTAGAACCGGCCCTGCGACTCCACCGAGCCGCGGAAATCGCGCTCGCCGGCGCCGAGGGGGCTCGGCAGGAAGGCCGAGGGCGTCGTCTGCGAGATGCCCGAAAGGCGGATGTTGTAGAAGCCGTTGTCGATCCGCTGGCGGAACTCGCCCTGCGCGAGCAGGCCCTGCCGGCTGAGCAGCGTCGGCGTCACCGTCAGATCGTAGTTCGGCGCCAGATTGATGAAGTAGGGAAGCGACACGCCGTTGCCGAGGGCGGTCGTCGTGATGAAGCGCGGCGTCAGGAAGCCGGTCTTGCGCTTCACCGTCGGATCCGGCGCCTCGAAATACGGCAGGTAGGCCACCGGGATCCCGGCGATCTCGAGCGTCGAGTCGTCGAAGTAGACCGTGTGGGTCTCGTTGTCGTGGATGATCTTCTTCGCCTTGATCTGCCACAGCGGCGGCGTCTCAGGGTTGTCCTTGCACGGCTCGCAGGCCGTGTAGCTGCCGGATTCGAAGCTCGTCTGCTCGCCGTTCAGGCGCTCGGCCCGCGGCGCGGAGAACCGGGTGCGCACGGTCTCGAACTTGCGCTGGACGGTCTGCTGGCCGCGGAAGGCATCCACGAAGCCGGTCTTGAAGTCGTCGGTGAGCTCCATGCGCGCGCCGGTCACGACGCCGCCATCGGCCTCGGTGAGGCGGACATTGCCCTCGGCGAAGACCCGGCCGGAAGTCCGGTCGTAGCGCACGCGGTCGGCCTGCAGGGTCCGGGGCCCGTAATGCAGCTCGGCGTTGCCCCGCGCCGTCACGGTGCCGTGGTCGTTGTCGTAGATCAGCTCGTCAGCTTCGACGAGGAGCTTGTCGCCGGGCTTGCCGGCCGTCACGGCGGGCAGGCCCTGGGCATGGGCGGACAGGCCCCCCGCCAGCGGCGCGGCGAGCGCCAGCACAGCTCGGAAACCAGCCTTCCGCAGGATGTCGGCGACCTTACGCAACGCGCGTCCCAACCCCTGTGACGTCTGCCGCCACCAACCTCAACACCCGTCTCCCGTCCCGCGAAGGCTCGCGGAAGTCAGCCGTCTTCCTGGTACAGAAGCGTGAGCGTACCGAGAAGACTGCCTACCACGGCCGGGAACCAGGCCGCCACCGGTGCGGCGACGAGTCCGGACGCCCCGAGCCCCTCCATGACCTGTCGGACCACGTAGAGAGCGAAGCCGGCCGCGACGCCACCGAGCACGAGTTTTCCGACACCACCAAAGCGGAAGAACCGTAAGGAAACGGTTGCGGCGACGATGACCATGGCCACGAACAGCACCGGCCTTGCCCACAGGACATCGTACTGGAGCCGGTATCGGGTGGCGTCCAAACCGGCCCGCTCGGTCCGCGCGATCGTTGTGGGAAGTTGCCAGAAAGGCACAGATTCGGGGGGCGTGAACCCCTGACGCACCTGTGCGGGGTCGAGGTTCGAGGCGATCAGGTAGGTGTCGAACGACTCAGGGGGCGTGTCCGGTGTGAGAACGCGCACATCGGAGAGTTCCCAGTAGCCGTCGTGCAGCGTGGCGCGGGCCGCGACGAGCTGCTCGGCGAACTTGCCGGCCGCGTCGAAGGTGAAGACCGACACGCCGGCGAGGGTGGTCGTGCCCTCGATGGCGGTCTCGGCGCGGAGGATCGCCTCGCCGTCGAGGCCCTTCTGGCGGATCCAGAGGTCCTTGCCCGAACTCACCTTGGTGGATTTGGCGAAGATCTTCGCCTCGATCTCGGTGGAGCGCTGTTTCAGCAGCGCCGAGACCGGGTTGTAGACGCCGACGGCCAGCGCACCGAGGGTGAGGGCCACGAAGAAGCCGGGCTGCAGGAACTGCCACGCCGAGATCCCGGCCGCCCGCGCGACCACCAGTTCCAGCTTGCGCGAGAGCTGGAGCAGGGCCGCCATGGAGCCGAACAGGATCGCGAAAGGCAGGACGCCCTCGGCCACCGCGGGGGTGCGATAGAGCGAGAGCTGCGCCATCAGCCCCGCGGAGGCGCCCTGGGCCTCGCCAGCGCGGCGGAGGAGCTCGACGAAGTCCAGGGTGTAGACCAGGGCGAACACGGTGACGAACACGCCGAGCACCGTGCGGAGGAACCGGGCGGCGAAATACCGCCCGAGGGTGGGGCCGATCAGCATCATCGGGTTCAGGCCGCCGGCGCCAGGCGCGGGCCGCGGAACAGGCCGCGCACGATGCGGGCCAGGGCGGCGTTGAATGCGCGGACCCGCGGTCCGAAGAAGATCAGGAGGCTCGACAGGACGATCGCCAGAAGCGGCACGCCGTAGACCGCCCCCACGGCCGCCGGGCTGCGCGCGGCGGCGCTGACCGCCGCGAAGCCGCCGATGCGCAGGGCCACCACGGCGAGGATTGCCCCGGCGACCGCGACGCCGCGCCCCTGCCGTGTCGTGCGTGGGTCGCCCAGCGCCGCGAAGGCGATGAAGACCAGGGCCAGCGGGTAGAGACAGGCGGAAAGCCGGTCGTGCAGCTCCGCCCGGAATCGGCCCTTCTGCAGCTTGTAGTAGCCTTCGGTCGTGTCGGGGAACAGGAGCTGCGCCGTCGATCGCTCCCGGGGCTTGTAGATCGTGTCGGAATCCGGGGGCGCGAAGGCGGCGAGGTCGATCGTGTAGCGCTCGAAGGTCAGGATCGACGAATCGCGGGAATCCTTCTGCTGCTGATGGACGCTGCCGTTCTCCAGGATCAGATAGCTCTGTCCATCGACGTCGGCCGCGTTGCCGCGCTCGGCGAGGTAGACCTTCGTCTTCCCGGCCTCACGCCGGTCCTGGATGAACAGCCCCTTCAGGGTGCCCCCCGGGCCGCGCTCGCGGAAGTGGAAGGTGATGCCGTTGTCGAGCTGGGTGAACTGCCCCTCCTTGACGACGTTCGCGATGAAGTCGCCGCGGACCCGGGTGATCACGTCGCGCAGCTCCTGGAAGCTCGCGGGCATCACCACCACCACCAGGAATCCCACCAGGAAGCTGACGAACAGCGCCAGGGTCAGGAAGGGGCGCAGGAGCGAGCGGGGCGGCATCCCGGCCGCCGACATGACGATCAGCTCGGAATCGCCGTTCAACTTGTTGAGGGCGTAGATCGTGCCGATGAACAGGGCGACGGGGGCGATCACCACCACGAGGGTCGGCAGGGACAGGCCCGTGACGAAGAGGAAGACCAGCAGCGTCTGGCCCTTGGCGGTCACGAGGTCGAGCTCGCGCAGGGCCTGCGTCAGCCAGATCGTGCCCGTCAGCCCGATCAGGCAGGCGAGGGTGGCGCCCAGGGCGATCCGAAAGATGTAGCGCTCGATCTGCCTCATCGGCCCGGCAGTCCCGCTTCAGCATCGTCCCGAAAGGTGGTGCCGGCTTTCGGGCAAAGACGATGCGAATCCAAAGCTCGAGGCCGTCGTGCCGGATCCTTCAAATCCGGCATGATGGTCCCATCCTCTTGCGCCCTCGGAGCGGCAGGGACCCGACAAAAGGGGCGATTCCAGGGCTGTCACGCCGCGTTGCGTTCTCCGTCTCAGCGGCTACACAGAGCGGATGGCCCGCGCCTCGGCGCGCGGGTACGTAGTACGGCTCCGGGATAACGGGCAGGGCGACGGGTATGGCGGACGGTATCGAGATCGGTTTCGGTCCCCTGGAGCAGAGCGGCCACGGCCCCGGCGGATCCGGCGATCTCGTGGTCTTCGTCGGCGACGACCTGTCGCTCGGATCGGCGGCCCGGGAAGTGCTCGGCGCCTCCGGGGCGGATCTCGTGGCCCGCGCCGCGGCCTCCGAGAAGTTCAAGGGCCGCGCGCTCAGCGCGCTGACGCTGCCGGCCCCTTCGGGCGTCGGCGCCGACCGCCTCGTGGTCGTGGGCCTCGGCTCCGAGAAGGATCGGGCCAAGACCGACTGGCCGGCGCTCGGCGGCTTCACCGCCGGCAAGGTGGCGGGGCGGACCGCCCGGGTCGTGCTCGACTGGCCCGGCACGACGGTCACGGCGACGCAGGCCGGCGAGTTCGCCCTCGGCGCGCGCCTGCGGACCTACGCGTTCGACCGCTACAAGACCAAGAAGAAGCCCGACGCCGACGACAAGTCCGTCACCGCGCTGACCCTGCTGCTCGCCGATCACGGCGCGGCCGCCCGCGAGGGCGAGGGCGCCCGGAGCCTGTCAGACGGCGTGATCCTGGCGCGCGACCTCGTGAACGAGCCGCCGAACGTGCTCTTCCCGGCGGAATTCGCCCGCCGCGCCTCGGAACTCGCCAAGCTCGGCGTCGAGATCGAGGTGCTGGAGCCGGCCCGGATGCGGGAACTCGGCATGGGCGCGCTGCTCGCGGTGGCGCAGGGCTCGGCCCGCGAGCCGCGGATCGTGATCATGCGCTGGAACGGCGGCCCCGCGGCGGAGCCGCCCGTGGCCCTCATCGGCAAGGGCGTCGTGTTCGATTCCGGCGGCGTCTCGATCAAGCCCGGCGGCGGCATGGAGGACATGAAAGGCGACATGGGCGGCGCGGCCGCCGTGGTCGGTGCCCTGCATGCCCTCGCCGCGCGCAAGGC
This sequence comes from Methylobacterium sp. UNCCL125, assembly GCF_900116795.1. NCBI lineage: Bacteria > Pseudomonadati > Pseudomonadota > Alphaproteobacteria > Hyphomicrobiales > Methylobacteriaceae > Methylobacterium > Methylobacterium sp. UNCCL125. Next base: position 162,113 of record NZ_FPBW01000003.1, read on the forward strand.
GCGCTGCAACGTGGTTGGCGCCATCGGCATCGTGGAGAACATGCCGGATGGCGGCTCCTACCGCCCCTCCGACATCCTGACCTCCATGTCCGGCCAGACCATCGAGGTGATCAATACCGACGCCGAGGGCCGGTTGGTGCTGGCCGACGTGATCACCCACGTCATCCGCAGCACCAAGCCGAAGGCGCTGGTCGACCTCGCGACGCTGACGGGCGCGATCATCGTGGCGCTGGGCCAGGACATCGCCGGCATGTTCTCGAACGACGACACGCTGGCGGGCAACATCCACGCCGCCGGCGAGGCGACCGGCGAGAAGGTCTGGCGGATGCCGCTGATCCCGGCCTACGACAAGGCGATCGATTCGAAGTTCGCCGACATGAAGAACACCGGCGGCCGTCACGGCGGCGCCGCCACCGCGGCCTCGTTCATCAAGCGCTATGTTGAGGACGTGCCGTGGGCGCATCTCGACATCGCGGGCGTGGCGATGTCGTCGAACGCCAGCGAGATCAACCGCAGCTGGGGCGCGGGCTGGGGCGTGCGCCTCCTCGACCGGCTGATTCGCGACCATTACGAGGCCCGCTAAGGCGGCCGCGACGGTCCAGACGCCGCGCGCCGGTCCGGGCAATCTCAGCATGGCCGCACACGCCAACGCCGCGCGCGATCGGGCCGATCCGGGTGACGGGACGTCCGGAGGCCGCGTCGGCGGCCTCCTCCTGGCAGCCGTCGGGCCGATTCTCGCCATGCTGGCCGCCCTGGCGCTCGTCGCCGTCACCGGCCTGAGCCAGCGTGGTTCCGTGCCGGAGGCCCTCGAGCCCTGGATCTTCGGCTACTTCATCGGCCGCTACCCGCTCTTCGCCTTCGCGCTGGTCTACGGGCTGGGGCATCTCGCGCGCGCGGCGGCGGAGCCGGGTCCCGCCTCCGTCCCGCGCCGGGTCCTGTTCGGCCTCGCGGGGGCGGCCGCCCTTCTCGCCGCCGGGCTCTATCCCACCTTCGGCGGCCTCATCCTGCGCGGTGCCTTCGCCACCGGCGGCATGGCGTTCCTCACGCATCAGCCCCTGTGGCTGGCTTTCGGACTCGGCGCCGCTGTGGGTGCCCTGCTGTTCGGCGGCGTCCTCGGGCTGTTCGCGGTCGCGGCCAACCGCCCCCTGCGGCCGCGCCTGCGCCGGATCGGATTCGGAGCGCTCGCCTTCCTGGCCCTGTGGTTCGGCGCGATCCTGATCGGCCTCGCCGGCGACCTAGGCGTCGGCCCCTGGCCGCGCCGGGCGATGCGACCGGAGGAGGCCGCGCTCGCCGCGGGCCTGCTGATCGCCGCTGCTCTGCCCCACACCGCTCTGGCGACATTGCGCCGGCATCGTCGGGGCGTCTGAGCCCCCTGCCTTGCGGGCCGGCCTCCGTTCCCGCAGAGTCTGCGCGACAGGCGTAGCGAGACCCGGCCACCGAGAGTCGGGCCCGCGGGAGGCATCGCGATGCACGAGGCGAACGTGATCGAGCACGGCGCTCAAGCCGCTACGGCCGGCGCGTTGCCGGCCACGCCAAGCGGCGGGTCCTCCGACCGACCCTGGCTGGCCTCCTACCCGTCCCGGGTTCCGGCGGAGATCGACGTCGCGGCCCTCGGGACCCTGGTCGGCCTGTTCGAATCCAGCATGGCCGCCTTCGCCGACCGGCCGGCGATGCTGTGCTTCGGCTCGACCATGACCTACGCGACCCTCGGCCAGCAGGCGCGCGACCTCGCGGCCTGGCTGCGCGGACAGGGCCTGGCAAAGGGCGACCGGGTTGCGATCATGCTGCCGAACGTCCCGGCCTATGCGGTCGCGATCTTCGGCGTTCTCTTGGCGGGCGGGACGGTGGTCAACACCAACCCTCTCTACACACCCCGGGAATGCGCGCAGCAGATCAACGATTCCGGTGCGCGGATCCTGATCGTCCTGGAGAATTTCGGCGCCACGGTCGCGGCAGCCCTGCCGGACGTCGCCCTGGAGCGGGTCGTCCTCGTGGGCCCGGGCGACGGGCTCGGGCTCAAGGGCCACGTGATCACGCTCGCCAGCCGGCATGTGCGCAAGGCCGTGCCGCCGTTCCGCCTTCCGGAGGGCCTCGCGATCCCCTTCGCCACCGTCCTGCGCCGGGGCCGGTCGATGCCGCGGGCGACGGTCCCGGTCGAACCGGAGGACCTCGCCTTCCTGCAATATACCGGCGGCACCACGGGCATCGCCAAGGCGGCGATGCTGAGCCACCGCAACATCATGGCGAATGTCGAGCAGTCGCAGCTCTGGTTCAACTCGAAGGATCCGAGCGTCCCGCGCTGCGTGGTCACGGCCCTGCCGCTCTACCACATCTTCGCGCTCACGGCGTGCTTCTTCCAGTTCATGCGCAGCGGCGGATCCTGCCTCCTGATCCCCAATCCGCGCGATTGCGACGGCATGGTCAAGACGCTGAGCCGCACCCGCTTCACCCACCTGATGGGCGTGAACACCCTGTTCAACGTGCTGATCAACCACCCGAAGATCGGCACGGTGGATTTCGCCAACCTCGACTTCGTGGTCGGCGGCGGGACCGCCGTGCAGCGGGCGGTCGCCGAGCGCTGGAAGGCGCTGACCGGCAACACGATCATCGAGGGCTACGGCCTATCCGAGACCTCCCCGGTCGTGTGCGTCAATCCGCACGGCATGCGGGATTTCTCGGGCACGATCGGCTACCCGCTGCCCTCCACCGAGGTCTCGATCCGCGACGTCGCCGGCGAACCGGTCCCGATCGGGCAGCCCGGCGAGATCTGCGTGCGCGGCCCGCAGGTGATGCGCGGCTACTGGAACCGACCGGAGGAGACGGCCCGGGCGATGACGGCGGACGGGTTCTTCCGGACGGGCGACGTGGCGATCCTGCAGGCGGACGGCCAGATCCGGATCGTCGACCGGATGAAGGACATGATCCTGGTCTCCGGCTTCAACGTCTATCCCAACGAGGTCGAGGACGTCCTGGCGGCCCACCCCGCCGTGCTCGAATGCGCGGTGGTCGGCGCACCGAGCGAGGAAACCGGCGAGATGGTGGTGGCCCACGTGGTCCTGAAGGATTCGTCGGTCTCCCCCGAGGCACTCCGGGCGTATGCGCGCACCCAGCTCACCGGCTACAAGGTGCCCCGCCGCGTGGTGTTCCACGAGACGCTGCCCAAGACCAATGTCGGCAAGGTGCTGCGGCGGATGCTCCGCGACGAGACTCCGCCGGCCTGAGCTCGGCCGATCGTCGGGCGCCCGCCTGCGTCCAGGTGCCGCTCACCTGCGGCGTAACGCCGGGATGCGGGTCGCCGAAAGGTGAGGCTGCGGCGCTTGCGCCCCTGTCGGCTGCGGCCGATCTGTGGGTTGTGCGCGCAGGACATCCGAGGAGACGGCCATGTTGATCAAGCGCAAGCGCGGTTGGGAGATTCCGGAGCATCTGGCGACGCCGGAGGCCGTCTTCATCAACCGGCGGGCCCTGATCGGCGGTGCGGCCGGGCTCGCGGCCGGCTCGCTCCTCGGCCCCCGTCAGGCCCTGGCGGCCGCAGGCGACCCGTCGCTCTATCCGGCGCCACAGAACCCGGCCTACACCCTCGACCGGCCCCTGACGCCCGAGCGCTTCAGCGCCGACTACAACAATTTCTACGAGTTCGGCACGTCGAAGACGGTGCTACCGGCAGCAAATGCCCTCAAGACGCAACCCTGGACCCTGAAGATCGACGGCCTCGTGGAGAAGCCGTTCGAGATCGGCGTCGACGACCTGATCCGGAAGGTGGGTCTGGAGGAGCGGCTCTACCGCCACCGCTGCGTCGAGGCGTGGTCCATGGCGGCGCCCTGGACAGGCTTCCCGCTGGCGAAGCTCGTGGCGCTCGCCAAGCCCGCCTCGGGCGCGAAGTACATCCGCTTCGAGACCTTCATGGACAAGGCGATGGCCCCGGGCCAGCGGGCCTTCTTCTACCCCTGGCCCTACACGGAGGGCCTGACATTGGCCGAGGCCGGCAACGACCTCGCCTTCATGGTGACGGGGGTCTACGGCAAGCCGCTGCCCAACCAGTTCGGGGCGCCGATCCGCGTCGCGGTGCCGTGGAAATACGGGTTCAAGTCGGCCAAGTCGCTGGTGAAGATCTCCTTCACCGCCGACCGGCCGAAGACCTTCTGGGAGGGGCTGCAGGCCTCCGAGTACGGCTTCTGGGCCAACGTGAACCCGGCCGTGCCGCATCCGCGCTGGAGCCAGGCCACGGAGCGGGTACTCGGGACCGACCAGCGGGTGCCGACGCTGATCTACAACGGCTACGGCGAGCAGGTCGCCGGCCTCTACAAGGGCCTCGAAGGCGAACGCCTGTTCGTGTGAGGGGCTGCTCGGCGACACCCCCTCAGGCAAACCCGCCCGAGCCTCGCCCCACCGGGCGGGGCTTCAGATCCGTGTCGTCACGCGCCTGTACGCGGTATCGGCGTCCACTGCGGCGGCGCGCACGCTAGCGCGGGCAGCCATGGGCGCGCTCGAAGGCCTGCAGCTCCGCCACGGTCGCCTGTTCCTGGCGCGAGAGCGGTATGCGGTCCATGGCGTCGTACCGGCAATCGGTATTGCCAAAGGTCCGGATCGCCCGCGGCGTGCTGAAACAATAGCCGGCCTGCTTGTAGATCAGGTTGCGCTGGTACCAAGCTTCCGCGCAGTCATCCGCCATCGCGTTGGTCGAACCCGCGACGAGGATCAGAGCGTAGAGGGCAGCGCGCATCGAATCGTCTCCGTGAGAAGACGCGACTCAAGCATCGGATGCTCAGTAGGTCCAGCGCTGCGCCTTGGAGACCAGGAAGTCGCGGAACGCCTGGACCCGGGCGACCGAGCGCATCTCCTCGGCATAGACGAGGTAGCTCTCGAGGCTCGGCATCTCGGTCTCGCGCAGCACCTGCACGAGCTGCTGACCGCCATCCACCGCGTAGTCGGGCAGAATCCCGATCCCGGCTCCCGCCTCCATCGCGCGCTGGAGGGCGCCGATGTTGTTCACGGTCAGGTGGACCTGACGCCGGTCCCGGCCATCGCGGCCGGCATCCGCCAGCCAGTGGGCCGCGAGCAGGTACGACGGCTCGTTTCCGCCGAACGAGACGAGGCGGTGATCGTCGAGTTCTTCGATGGTCTTGGGCTCGCCGAAGCGCTTGACGTAATCCGGGCTCGCGAAGGCATGGTAGTGCACGGTGAACAGCCGGCGCTGGATCAGATCCGGCTGGGCCGGCCGCCGCATGCGGATCGCCACATCGGCTTCGCGCATGGCGAGATCGAGTTCCTCGTTGGTGAGGATCAGCTCGATGCGCACATCCGGGTAGAGGTCGAGAAACTCGCCCACCCGCTGCGACAGCCAGGAGGTGCCGAGGCCCACAGTGGTGGTGACCTTGAGATCACCGGTCGGGCGCTCGGAGGTCTCCACGAGCCGGGCGCGGGTATTCTCCAGGCGCAGCTTCATGTCCCGGGCGGCGCGGAACAGGAGATCGCCCTGTTCGGTCAGCAGCAGGCCGCGGGCATGGCGGTGGAACAGAGGCGCCTTCAGCTCGCGCTCCAGGGCGCTGATCTGGCGGCTCACCGCCGATTGGCTGAGCCCGATATCGTCACCCGCCTTGGTGAAGCTCCCCGCCTCCGCGACGTTGAGGAAGATCCGGATCTTATCCCAGTCCAAGGCAAGAACCCCTACCAGCGCGCGCCCGCGGGTCGCGCCCGGGTCAGGATGGGCACGAAGCAGCGGGCAGATCACCGGGCGAACTGCGCGGCGCCGAGGGCGGATGACCGCTCGCGGCACCGCGCGGGCATGCAATCGGTGCATCCCGGCGCAGTCAGCACTCCTATGCACACAGCGCATGATGCGACGCAAGCGGTGAAGGCGGGAAGTTGTTGAAATGGTGGGCGCTGCGGGCGAAGCGCCGCGGCCGGTGCCGCCGGCATTCCGCTGCGCCGGCCTGGACCGGGCTCTCGCCGATCGTGCGGCTGGCGAGGAATGTCTCGGCCTCCGGCGCCGCCCGTCAGCCCATGCCGGCGGCGAAGAACGCCGTCTCGCCCGCTCTGCCCGGCGGCACCGCGCGCTGCCGTCCGAGCGGAGGTGCTCCCCCTGTCATTGCGGGAGCCGCATCTGCTTGCGGAAGCTTTTATCGAAGGCGCTTGCGGGCACGAAACGGCGCAGCAGGCTGACCCGCCGGGCCATCTTGCCGGCGGTGTACCGGCTCTTCGGTACCGCCGCGGTCGCCGCCGTCACGACCCTCTCGGCCACGATCCCCGGCGCGTCGGCAACCACCATGACGTCGCGCATCAGCCGCTCCTGGCCGGCGCGCGCGGCGTCGTAGACGGCGAGCGGCGCATCCGGCGTAACGAGGTTCCGGTCAAATGCCGTGCGGGTATAGGCGGGCTCGACGAGGACGACCCGGATGCCCTGGGTCCTGACCTCGTGGTCGAGGGATTCGGAATAGCCTTCGAGCGCATGCTTGCTCGCAGCGTAGAGCGCCATGTACGGGGCCGGGACGAGCCCGAAGGCCGAGCTGATGTTGACGATGCGACCGCCTCCGCTTGCCCGCATCAGGGGCAGGACGGCCCGGGTCATGCGGATGGCGCCGAACAGGTTGACGTCGAACAGGGCCTGAGCCTGCGCGGTGGTGGATTCCTCCGCGCCGCCGCTGATGCCGAAGCCGGCGTTGTTGACCAGCACATCGATCCGCCCCGCCCGGGCGAAGATCGCCTCGACAGCGCCCGCGACCGACGCATCCGAGGTGACGTCGCAGGGCAGCATCGTGATGCCGCCTTCCACGACACGGTCCACCGTTCGGCTGGTGCCGAACACCCGGTAGCCCGCGGCCTTCAAAGCTCTCGCTGTCTCGAGGCCGATGCCCGAAGCGGCCCCTGTCACGACCGCGATCCTGGTTTCGCTCTGCTGCACGATGGTCTCCTTCCGAGGCGGCCTGCATCGCAACCGCTCCCCATATAGATTATGATCATAATCTATAATGACAAGGGGAAAGCGTGCCCTGTCGCCGCGGAGGCGCGCCCCTATCCCCTCTTGGAGGGTCCCGCCGCCGTATCCCGTTCGGGCGCTTCGGCACCCAGCGAGACGCGAGCCGCCCCCAGTATCTCCTCGGCCAGCGCTTCGTCGTCGACCGCGCGAGCCAGGACGACGGCACCGACCAGCGTCGCGAGCGAGGACAGCGCACGCTGCCGCCTCTTCTGTTTCGGCGTCTTGGGCACGAGGGCCGCCATCAGGTCCACCATCCCGCGCACGCCTCGCGTGAAGCGGGATCGGACCGGGCTGTCCGGGGCTTCCCGTGCGACGTCGTTGGCGAGCGCAGCGACGGGACAGCCCATCCCGGGGGCGCGCACATGGGCGATCGACAGATAGTTGGACACGAGGCTGTCCAACTGTCCCCGTCCATTGTCGGTCAGCGCGGTCTCGAAGGCTTCGGCCGCCAGCGCGTCCTTGTTGGCGAATTGGCCATAGAAGCCGCCATGGGTGAGCCCCGCGGCCCCCATGATGTCGGCGACGCCGACGCCATGGAGCCCCCGCTCACGAAACAGGGTCGCCGCGACCTCGACCACACGCTGGCGGTTGAGTTTGGCCTGCTCCTGCGAAACTCTCGGCATCCCCGGATCCTCAGTGCGCCGCGACCATGTTCAATTTAGATGTTTAGTATCATTTTTGAAGGGATCGGCTGTCGCGTTCTCTGCCCCAGCGCGGGCGGTAGCTATGCAATAGCTGGCGGACGTTTCGCCTCGATTGCGGTGCGTTCGGGGACGATCGGCGCGTGGATGTCCGGCGGAGGCTTGCCGTCGGGGACTTCACCCGGCACGCGGATGTCGGTCTCGAGCACCGCGTCCGCGTTGCGGATCTCCAGGTTGGCGATCTGGGCGAGCGGCCTCGGATCGCTTCGAGACCTTCTTCCGACGCCCGCAGAACGTCCGCTTACCCACACCCGACGGCCGAAGCGGACTGACCGCCTCCGCCCAAGTTCGGTCCTCTGGGACCTGTCGGTGTCGTGGAGGCAAGGCACGCCGTTCCGGGAACGCTTCGAGCCGTAAAGGTCGGCTTGCGCGGTGCCGAGGAGCGTTTTGAGGCCGCTTCAGGCAAGAAAGGACGGGCTGGTACCCTGGGGCAAGAGCCAGAGGATGGGGCCGCCGGGCCATGCGCGCGCCAGGGTCGTGACCTCCAGCGCGTCGAAGCCCGGCGCCGCCACGTCAGTGCGGCGCTGGATGCAGGGCGCGCGTCCGCTCGCCTAGTCGTAGGCGCCGATCATCTCCGGTTCCTGCAACTCCTCGGTCCTGACCTTCGGGTCCGGGGAGTGCTCGGCGAGGAACTTCTCCGCCTCGAGCGCCGCCATGCAGCCCATGCCGGCAGCGACTACCGCCTGCCGGTAGACGAACTCGGCGCAATCGCCGGCGGCGTAGACGCCCTCGACGCTGGTCCGCGTCGTGCCCGGCACGATCTTGATGTAGCCGCCCTCCAGCAGTTCGAGTTGGCCAGCGAAAAGCTTCGTCGCCGGGTCGTGACCGATGGCGACGAAAAGGCCGTCGGCAGGCACGTCCCGCGTTGCGCCGCTGCCGGTGTCGCGCAACCGCACGCCGGTGACGGCCTTCACCGGCTCCCTTCGGCCGAGGACCTCCTCGACCACGTGGTTCCAGATGACCGAGATCTTCGGATGGGCGAACAGCCGATCCTGCAGGATCGGCTCCGCCCTGAAGCGGTCGCGCCTGTGGATGACGGTGACCTTCGAGGCCAGGTTGGCGAGGTACAGGGCTTCCTCGACGGCGGTGTTGCCGCCGCCGATCACGACGACCTCCTTGCCGCGATAGAAGAACCCGTCACACGTCGCGCAGGCCGACACGCCTGCCCCGTTGAACTCGATCTCGGAGGGCAGGCCGAGCCAGCGGGCCTGGGCCCCCGTGGCGGCGATCAGGGTATCGGCGACGTAGGTGTCGCCGGAATCCCCCTGGGCCACGAAGGGGCGCTGAGACAAGTCGACCGACACGATGGTGTCGGAGAGGATCCGGGTACCGACGTGCTCGGCCTGCAGGCGCATCTGTTCCATCAGGTCGGGCCCCTGAACGGCGGTCGCGAAGCCCGGATAATTCTCCACGTCCGTGGTGATCGTCAGCTGGCCGCCGGGCTGGATGCCCGTCACGAGGATGGGCTTCATGTTGGCCCGGGCGGCGTAGATGCCCGCGGTGTAGCCGGCCGGTCCGGCCCCGATGATGAGGACCTTCGTCTTGTGAGTGGTCATGGCGAGCCTGGACGTAGCGAGGGAGCGGAGATGTCTTGAATGTGCTCTACGCCGCAGCTTCAAGCACGGGCCGCGGACGGTCGTCGTTCGCCGGGCAGGTGTTAGGATCCACACACATCCGGGACGCCAGCGGTTCGGAAATCGTCGCGAGCACGTTCGGGATCTCGGTCCCGGCGGTGCCGGGCGTCTCGCTCCGGGAGCCACCGTGGCACATGGGCAAAGACCCGTCGCTGATCGCCGTGGCCGGTTGACTGGGCGGCGCGGGGATGGGCTTCATGTCGGCCAAGGCGGCACAGAAGCCCAACGTGCCGGCGGCGTGCCCGGAGCCGACGATCACGCGTTTGGCGTATGTGTGGGCCATCTGTTTCGGCCTCCTCAGGCCGGTCCGGCCGCGCGTCGTGCGGCATAGACGTCGGCGAGCGCCTGAGCGATCACCGGCGTCGCGTCGATCGGCTTGTACGTCAGCTCCGCCAACTGACCGGTGAACGGCCGCAGCGCTCCGGCGATGGCAAGCCCGGCGAACATCCGCCGATGCCGAATATAGGTGCGCGGCAGGTCGAACAGCAGGACCGGCGCGCCGGTCGCCACCGCTTCGCTCACCATGTTGGCCGAGTCGGAGGTGACCACGATCGCCTCGGCGAGCGCCAGCATGGCGACGTAGGGATTGTCGCCGGACCCGTCCCAGAGGAAGCCGCCGGTCTCTGCCGCAAGGGCCTTCACGGCTTCGCGGAGCGGGTTGGGCGTCCGGCGGGAAATCGTCACCATGAGCCGGCAGCCCTGCGCCGCCAGCCCGCGCAGATCCTCCACGAGACGGATCATGTCGGTCTTGCGGTAGCTCAGATGCCGGCTGTCGCCGCCGACCAGGACCGCCACCCGCGGACCGTCGAGGCGCGCGAGGCGCGGATCCGGGTGGGCCCGGGCGGCGGCCAGTCGCGCGGCCGTGACGAGATGCGGAGCCGTGAGGGTCGTGAAGACGTTCGGGCCGCGCAGGTCGTCGTAATCCGGCACCCAGATGAAGTCGGCGCTGTCCGCGCCCATCCGCGGATCCTTCAGGAAGGCCGTGAAGGTCCGGCCACCCGTGGCGCGGCGCACCGCCCGCAGGTAGGGCACGGACCGGCGCCCGGACGCGATCAGGATGTCGGGGTAGGGGCCCGACAGGGCGCCGGCGCGCCGGCGCGGGCCCTCGCGGGGGTCGATCGGCCCCCACGGTGCCATCCACCCGAACGGTCCGGAGGCGGGCACCTTACGGGTCTCGAAGGCGAGCCCCAGGGTCTCGGCGATGCCGACGCACTGGTTCTCGTCGCCGGCCTTGCCGTCGGTGACGATCCAGGCGCGGGCGCGGGCGAGTTCGGGCAGGCGCCCGGGCCGCGAGTCCAAGCGGCTGAGCGGCGCGGTCTGCGACTCCGTCACGTCGATGCTTGCCATGCTCCTCACCGGAAACGCCCTACGCCGCGGGCCGGGGCGGACGGCCCTTCTCTAATCCCGCGGCAGGTCGCGGGCGAGCCACTGGGCATAAATGTCGGCGATCGCGGCCAGCCGGCGTTGCTCGAATTGCGGATCGTACCACGCGCCCCCGTAGCTGGACGGCGTCGCGGTCATCTGCGGATAGCGTCCCAGCACTTGGCCCTTGGGCCCGACCAGCAGGGCTTCGCCCTCCATGTAGTCGGTCTGGAAATTGCTGCCGAAGCCGGGCCGGTCGCCACTGCCGACATAGGGGCGCAGCGACAGACTGGTGACGACCACGACGAGGCGCGGCCCGCGGCCGCCGATGCGACCGGCGAAATTCTTCCGCAGGGCCGATGTGAGATCGGAAGCCAGCGCCTCGGCCTGCAGGCCTGCGCCCTTGTCCACGAGCGGCCGCACATCGACCCGGATGTCGGAGAAGACGGCGGTGGCGGGAAAATCGCCTGCCGCCGCGGATCCCGCGACGACACCGAGAATCAGGCCGGCAAGCCAGCCCCAGGAACGCGGGCGCATGCCTCAGCCGCCGTACTGGACGGCGACGACCTCGTAGGACTTGCCGCCACCGGGGGTGGTGACTTCGACGGTGTCGCCGACGCCCTTGCCGATCAGGGCGCGGGCGATCGGAGACGTGATCGACACGCGCCCGGAGCGCACGTCGGCTTCCGGCTCGCCGACGATCTGGTAGGTCTTCTCCTCTTCCGTGTCCTCGTCGACGAGCTTCACGGTGGCGCCGAACTTGATCTTGTTGCCCGAGAGCTTGGTGACGTCGATGATCTCGGCCCGCGCGATCATGCTCTCCAGCTCCATCACGCGTCCCTCGTTATGGGACTGCGCCTCCTTGGCGGCGTGATATTCGGCATTTTCCGACAGGTCGCCCAGGGCACGGGCCTCGGCGATCGCCTGGATGATGCGCTGACGCTCCACCTGCTGCCGGTGCTTCAGCTCCTCTTCGAGGGCTGCGAAGCCGCGCACCGTGATCGGAACCTTGTCTATCGTCATCGTCTCGCGCCACAATGAAGAGGCCCGGCCGAGAGTGGAGCACTCTCTCCGGGCCACGAGATAAAGTCAGCGGAACCCTCAGGTTCAGGCCGCGAAGTATTCCTGCAACGCGCGGACCTTGAGATCGCCTTCTAGATAGGCCTTGATCCCCTCGGCCGCGGCCATCGCGCCGGCTAGAGTGGTGTAATACGGCACCTTATGCAAGAGGGCCGCGCGCCGGAGCGAGCGCGAGTCCGAGAGGGCGCCAGCCCCCTCGGTGGTGTTCAGCACGAGGTGGATGCCGCCGTTCTTGATCGCGTCGACCACGTGCGGCCGGCCTTCGAGGACCTTGTTGATCCGCTCGGCCGGAACGCCGTTCTCGACCAGATAGCGCTGCGTGCCGCCCGTGGCCAGGATGGTGAAGCCGAGATCGGACAGGAGCTTCATGGTCGGCAGGATGCGGGCCTTGTCGGCATCCCGCACCGAGACGAACACGGCGCCCGCCTTCGGGACCTGCGTGCCCGAACCGAGCTGGCTCTTGGCGAAGGCCACGCCGAAGCTGGTATCGAGCCCGATCACCTCGCCGGTGGAGCGCATCTCCGGACCGAGGAGCACGTCGACGCCGGGGAAGCGGGCGAACGGGAAGACCGCTTCCTTGACGGCGATGTGCGGCAGGGTCTTCGGCTTCAGGCCGAAGGTGGACAGCGCCTCGCCCGCCATGAGCCGGGCCGCGATCTTGGCGATCGGCTCGCCGATGACCTTGGCGACGAATGGTACGGTGCGCGAGGCGCGCGGATTCACCTCCAGCACGTAGATGACGCCGTCCTTGATGGCGTACTGCACGTTCATCAGGCCGACGACGTTGAGCGCCAGCGCCATCGCCTTGGTCTGCCGCTCCAGCTCGTCCATGATCTCGGGCGAGAGGGAGCGCGGCGGCAGGGAGCAGGCCGAGTCGCCGGAATGGATGCCGGCCTCCTCGATGTGCTCCATGATGCCGGCGATGAACACGTCCTTGCCGTCGCAGACCGCGTCGACATCGACCTCGACCGCATCCGACAGGTAGCGGTCGAACAGGAGCGGGTTCTTGCCCAGCACCGTGTTGATCTGGCCGGTCTTGTCGTTCGGGTACCGGGCCTTGACCTCTGAGGGGATCAGGCTCGGCAGGGTATCGAGGAGGTAGTCGGCGAACTGCGTCTCGTCGCGGATGATCGCCATGGCGCGGCCGCCGAGCACGTAGCTCGGGCGCACCACGAAGGGCAGGCCGAGATCGGCCGCCACGAGCCGGCTCTGCTCCACCGAATAGGCGATGCCGTTCTTCGGCTGCTTCATCCCGAGCTTGTCCAGCAGCCGCTTGAACTGGTCGCGGTCCTCCGCGAGGTCGATGGCGTCGGGCGAGGTGCCGAGGATCGGCACCCCGGCGGCCTCAAGGGCCCGGGCGAGCTTCAGCGGGGTCTGGCCGCCGAACTGCACGATGACGCCGTGCAGCGTGCCGGCCTGCTTCTCGGTCTCGATGATCTCCAGCACGTCCTCGGCGGTGAGCGGCTCGAAATAGAGCCGGTCCGACGTGTCGTAGTCGGTGGAGACCGTCTCCGGGTTGCAGTTGACCATGATGGTCTCGTAGCCCACCTCCGACAGCGCGTAGCAGGCGTGGCAGCAGCAATAGTCGAACTCGATGCCCTGGCCGATCCGGTTCGGGCCGCCGCCGAGGATCACGACCTTCTTGCGGTCCGAGGGTTGCGCCTCGTCCACCACCGCGCCCGCGAAGGGCGCCACGTAGGTGGAGTACATGTAGGCGGTGGGCGACTTGAACTCGGCCGCGCAGGTGTCGATGCGCTTGAAGACCGGGCGCACGGACAGCGCACGCCGCGCCGCGCTGACCGCGGCCTCGTCGGTCTTGGCGAGGACGGCGAGGCGCGCATCCGAGAAACCGGCGGCCTTGAGCTGGCGGAAGGCGCCGGGGGTCTTCGGCAGGCCGTGCGCCTTCACCCGGTTCTCCAGGTCGATGATCGCCTGCAGCTGCTCCAGGAACCACGGATCGATCTTGCACGAGGCATAGACCTGCTCGTGGCTCACACCCAGCCGCAGGGCCTGCGCGACCTTGAGAAGCCGGTCCGGGGTCGGCGTGCCGATCGCCGCCTTGATGGCGTTGTGGTCGTCGCCCTTGCCGAGGCCCTCGATCTCGATGTCGTCGAGGCCGGTCAGCCCCGTCTCCAGGGAGCGCAGGGCCTTCTGGAGCGATTCGGCGAAGCAGCGGCCGATCGCCATGGCCTCGCCCACCGACTTCATGGCGGTGGTCAGCGTCGGCTCGGCGCCCGGGAACTTCTCGAAGGCGAAGCGCGGGATCTTGGTGACGACGTAGTCGATCGTCGGCTCGAACGAGGCCGGGGTCGCGCCGCCGGTGATGTCGTTGGCGATCTCGTCGAGCGTGTAGCCGACCGCGAGCTTGGCGGCGACCTTGGCGATCGGGAAGCCGGTGGCCTTCGAGGCCAGCGCCGAGGAGCGCGACACCCGCGGATTCATCTCGATCACGATCATGCGCCCATTCTCGGGGTTGATCGCGAACTGCACGTTGGAGCCGCCGGTCTCGACACCGATCTCGCGGAGCACCGCCAGCGATGCGTCGCGCATCACTTGGTATTCCTTGTCGGTGAGCGTCAGCGCCGGGGCGACGGTGATCGAATCGCCGGTATGGACGCCCATCGGGTCGATGTTCTCGATGGAGCAGACGATGATGCAGTTGTCGTTCTTATCCCGAACGACCTCCATCTCGTACTCCTTCCAGCCGAGCACGCTCTCCTCGATGAGCACCTCGTTGGTCGGAGACGCGTCGATGCCGCGCTCGACGATGTCGAGGAACTCCTCGCGGTTGTAGGCGATGCCGCCGCCGGTGCCGCCCATGGTGAAGGACGGGCGGATGATCGCCGGCAGTCCGACCTCGGCCAGCGCCATCAGCGCCTGCCCGATCGCATGCTCGCCGTAGCGCTTGCGCCGGTCGGTCTCGCCCGCGGCCCAGCTCTTCTCGAAGGCGGCCAGCGCCTTCTGCCGCGCCTCCGGCTCCGCGTTGGCGGCTTCGATGCGGGCGATCTCGGCGAGGTAGGCCTGCCGGTCGGCCTTCTTGGCCGTTGAGGCGTTGGCCAGCGCCGATTTCGGGGTGTCGAGCCCGATCTTGGTCATGGCGTCGCGGAACAGGCTCCTGTCCTCGGCCTTGTCGATCGCCTCCGCGGTGGCGCCGATCATCTGCACGCCGTACTTCGCCAGCACGCCCATCTTCTGGAGCGACAGGGCGCAGTTCAGCGCCGTCTGGCCGCCCATCGTCGGGAGGATCGCGTCGGGGCGCTCCTTCTCGATGATCTTGGCGACGATCTCGGGGGTGATCGGCTCGACATAGGTCGCGTCCGCCATGTCCGGATCGGTCATGATGGTCGCGGGGTTCGAGTTCACCAGGACGATCCGGTAGCCCTCTTCGCGCAGCGCCTTGCAGGCCTGGGTGCCGGAGTAATCGAACTCGCAGGCCTGTCCAATGATGATCGGACCCGCACCGATGATCAGGATCGAGGAGATGTCGGTGCGTTTGGGCATCTGCGGCCTTGTCGGGCCAAGCGCGCCCGATCGGGCAGGGCTGACTTCAGCCCTGCTCCCGGACGCGCGTGGCGGGATTGTCGTTGAGCCCCGCGTTTACACGGGCCACGGGCGCATTGGAAGGCCGGGACAACCGCGCATCCTCACGGTGCGTTCGACGCATGGATGCGACGCCGGTCGGCCGAATTGGAGCTCTTATAAATGAACGCCCGCGCGGGAAGATTTCTTGCTGGGTTCCGGAGCGATTTGTAGGCCTCGATCGATCGGCCGATCCGTCGATCGATACCACAACGAGTCGAGACCGAAGATGCTCTGGCCAGCCCCTATTTCCGCAATGCTTCTGATCGGATCGATCCTGGGCGCGAACGCTTCGGAAGTCGCCATCAAGACCCTGAACAGCGGTCCGGGCGGGATGATGGTCTTCGACCCGGCCTACGTGAAAATCCAGCCCGGCGACACGGTGCGGTTCGTGCCGGCCGACAAGGGGCACAATGCCGAGCTGATCAAGGGCATGGCACCCGAGGGGGCAGCGCCGTTCAAGACGGTGGTCGGCAAGGAGGAGACCGTGACCTTCGACAAGCCCGGCCTCTACGGAATCAAGTGCTCGCCGCACTACATCATGGGCATGGTCGGCCTGGTCCAGGTCGGCGACAAGCCCGACAATCTGGAGGCGGCCAAGGCGGTCCCGCAGAACAAGCTGGCCGCCAAGCGCTTCGAACCGCTGTTCGCGAAGGTCGAGTAGGCAAACGGGGTGGCGCCAGGCCGCCCCGTCCCGACTCAGAGGCCGGCGTGAAGCGCCGCGACGGCCCGGTCGATCGAGAGATAGAAAACCCCGAAGGCCACCACGGCGGCGGCCGCGAACTCGACGGCGACGTTCGAGAGCGTCTGCGCGCGGCGCAGCGCCTCGCGGCCGAAGTAGAGAGAAACCCAGGCGAGGGCGAGGACCGCCGGCAAGGCGAACAGGTAGGACACCGTGCTCTCGACGCGGTCGAGCCCGCCCGTCGGATCGATGAGGGCTCGGATGTTGCGCACCCAGGGGGCGTAGAAGGCGGCATAGACGGCGGTCAGCCAGGACAGACCCACGGCGACGCCAAGGTGGAACGTGAAACTGCGATGCAGGCGGGAGAAATCGTCGCGCGCCTCGTCGATGGTCATCCGGCAATCCCCTGCGACGGGCCGAATGCGCGGGACGCGGATGCGCCGCCGTTCAGGGGCCGTCGTGGGCTCTCTTAAGCTGCCCGATCTGGCGGATTTTATGGCCCCGCCGCGGCCCGATTGGGATCGGGCCGCGGGAGCAACGCGGGCTCGGATCCGGTCTCAGGCGCCCTTGGCGGTTTCCGGCGTGCCGGAGCGCATCAGCGTCACGAAACGCTCGAACAGGTAGTGGCTGTCGCGCGGGCCCGGGGAGGCCTCCGGGTGGTGCTGCACCGAGAAGGCCGGGCGGTCGGTGAGCGTCAGGCCGCAATTCGAGCCGTCGAACAGCGACACATGCGTCTCGACGGCTGTCTCCGGCAGGCTGTTCGGATCCACCGCGAAGCCGTGGTTCATCGAGACGATCTCGACCTTGCCGGTGGTCTTGTCCTTCACCGGATGGTTCGCGCCGTGGTGGCCCTGGCCCATCTTCACGGTCCGGCCGCCGAGGGCGAGGCCCATGAGCTGGTGGCCGAGACAGATGCCGAAGGTCGGCACCTTCGCGTCCAGGAGCTTGCGAATCACCGGGACCGCATAGGCGCCGGTCGCCGCCGGGTCGCCGGGGCCGTTCGACAGGAACACGCCGTCCGGCTTCAGCGCCAGAATCTCCTCCGCCGCGGTGGTGGCCGGAACCACGGTGACATCGCAGCCGGCCTGGGCGAGGAGGCGCAGGATGTTGCGCTTCACGCCGTAGTCGATGGCCACGACCTTGAGGCCCTCGCCGGGCGCGCGCTTGCCGTAGCCGTTGCCGAGCGCCCACACGGTCTCCGACCATTCAGACGGTGCACGGCTGGTCACCGGCGGCACGAGGTCGAGCCCTTCCATGGGGGCGAGGGCCGCCGCCCGGGCCTTCAGGGCCTCGCGGTCGAACTTGCCCTCGGGATCGTTGGCGATCACCGCGTTCGGCATGCCCTGGTCGCGGATCCGGGCGGTGAGCGCCCGGGTGTCGACGCCGGTGATGCCGACGATGCCGCGGGCCTTGAGCCAGCCGTCGAGATGCGACGACGAGCGCCAGTTCGACGGCTTCGTCACCGCCGAGGCGATCACCGTGCCGCGCACGCCCGAGGCCGGCGCCGCCTCCAGGCTCTCCAGATCCTCGTCGTTGGTGCCGACATTGCCGATATGCGGGAAGGTGAAGGTGACGATCTGGCCGGCATAGGAGGGGTCCGTCAGGATCTCCTGGTAGCCGGTCATCGCGGTGTTGAAGCAGACCTCGCCGTCGGCCACGCCGGTCTGACCGATGCCGAAGCCCTCCAGGATGGTGCCGTCAGCCAGCACCAGCAGAGCTGTCGCGACGGGCTCGGCCCAGGGCTCGGGCGCCCGAGTCTCGGGGGCATGCGCGGCGGCGTCTTGCAGCATGGGCTGAGTCTCGCTTATGTCCGGCCGAAGGCGGGCACCGGGTTGCGGCGCTCTCGGCTTGCAGCATGATCGTGTGCGGCGCTCTTAGCGAGCGGCCCGCGATGGGGTCAATGTGGTCCCGGCGCCCGCAGGGCTCAACACCCGCAAACCGCAGGCCAGTCCCCCGCTTCGACCGTTGGAAGGTTCACCGAGATGCTGCGCGCGCGCTTCACCACCGAGATGAAGGAGGCCATGAAGGCCGGCGACAAGGAAAGGCTCGCCACCGTCCGCATGATCCAGGCCGCCCTCAAGGACAAGGATATCGAGGCGCGGGGTCTCGGCAAGGAGCCGGCCTCCGACGAGGAGATCCTGTCGCTGCTCCAGAAGATGATCAAGCAGCGCACCGAATCGGCGTCGGTCTACGAGCAGGGCGGCCGCCCGGAACTCGCCGCCAACGAGCGCGCCGAGATCGCCATCATCGAGAGCTTCCTGCCGAAGCAGATGGACGAGGCCGAGATGAAGGCGGCCGTCGAGGCGGCGATCGTCGAGACCGGCGCGGCCGGGCCCAAGGACATGGGCAAGGTGATCGGCGCCCTGAAGGGGACCTTCGCGGGCCGGATGGATTTCGGCAAGGCGAGCGGTCTGGTGAAGGCGGCGCTGGCCGCGAAGGGCTGAGCCTCTCCCCGCAATCCTCCACCGGATTTCGAGCGCGTGAGGGACTCCGTTACGCCTCACGCGCTATAGGTGCGGGTTCACGCAACCCATCCCAGGCCCCGTGCGCTATCCGCCCCACATCCTGGAAGAGATCCGCTCCCGGCTGCCGGCCTCGTCGGTGGTCGGCCGCCGCGTGCAGTTGAAGAAGGCCGGCCGCGAGTGGCGCGGCCTGTCGCCGTTCAACGCCGAGAAGACGCCGTCCTTCTACGTGAACGACCAGAAGCAGTTCTATCACTGCTTCTCGTCCTCCAAGCACGGCGACATCTTCACCTTCCTCATGGAGACGGAGGGTCTCAGCTTCCCCGAGGCGGTCGAGCGGCTGGCGGGCGAGGCCGGCGTCAGCCTGCCGGCCCCCACCGAGGACAACCGCGCCAGCGAACGCAAGCGCGCCGGGGCGATCGAGGTCATGGAGATGGCCGCGCGCTGGTTCGAGGACCGGCTTCGGGCGGGGCAGGGCAGCGAGGCCCGCGCGTATCTCGAACGCCGCGGGCTCAAGGACGAGACGCAGCGAGCCTTCCGCCTCGGCTACGCGCCGAACGATCGCTACGCCCTGCGCGACCACCTCGCCGGGCAGGGGGTCGACAAGGCGCTGATGGTCGAACTCGGCCTCATCGCGGCCGGAGAGGGCGTCTCGGTCCCGTACGATTATTTCCGCGACCGGGTGATGTTCCCGATCACCGACACACGCGGCCGGGTCGTGGCCTTCGGCGGGCGGGCTCTCGCCAAGGAGGTTCGCGCCAAGTACCTGAATTCCCCCGAGACGCCGCTCTTCCACAAGGGCCGCACGCTCTACAACCTCCACGGCGCGCGGAAGGCCGCG
Organism: Methylobacterium sp. UNCCL125; assembly: GCF_900116795.1. Classification (NCBI taxonomy): domain Bacteria; kingdom Pseudomonadati; phylum Pseudomonadota; class Alphaproteobacteria; order Hyphomicrobiales; family Methylobacteriaceae; genus Methylobacterium; species Methylobacterium sp. UNCCL125. The sequence continues at coordinate 181,427 of NZ_FPBW01000003.1, forward strand.
CACGAGCGCGGGTCGATCATCGCGGTCGAGGGCTACGTCGACGTCATCGCCATGACGCTCGCCGGCCATCCCGAGACCGTTGCGCCCCTCGGCACCGCGCTGACGGAGGATCAGGTCGGCCTGCTCTGGCGCCACGCCGACGAGCCGATTCTCTGCTTCGACGGCGACAAAGCCGGCCAGCGGGCGGCCTTCCGGGCTCTCGACATCGCGCTCCCGCTCCTCGCGCCCGGCCGCTCGCTCCGAATCGCGCTGCTGCCCGGCGGCCAGGATCCCGACGACCTGCTGCGGTCGGGCGGCCCGGCGGCCATCGATCAGGTGCTGACGGCGGCGTTGCCGCTCTCCGAGCTGCTGTGGCGGCGCGCCCTCGAAGCGGGGCCGGTCGACACGCCCGAGCGGCGCGCCGGCCTGACGCAGACCCTGCGCACCACCGTCGCGACGATCCGCGACGAGACCGTGCGGCGCTATTACCGCGACGATATCGAGGAGCGCCTGCGGAGCCTGTCACCCCGCAGCGCGCGAGCCGCCGCCGGCGGGGCTCCGCGCGGACGCCCGCGCTTCACCCGGCCCGGCGAGCCCGTTTCGCCGCGCATCACCGGGAGTCCGAGCCCCTCCATGACGGCCTCGGCAGGCTTCACGGGCGCCGCTTCGGTGCGCGAGGCAGTGATCGTGGGCACGCTGCTTGCCCATCCCGAGATGATCGCGGAGTTCGGCGAAGAGACCGCCGATCTCGATTTCGAGGATCCGGATGCCCGGGGGATTTTATCGGTCCTCCTGGCCTGCGCCGCCGAAGACGAGCATCCGGTGCCGGAAGTGTTGCAGAATCGCATCAATCGCGCCGGACTCGCTGCGGCTGCCGAGAGAATCCTCGCCCTGGCCCGCTCTCGGGACCGCACGACCCTGGCCCCGCACGCCGATCCCGCGCACCGCGCAGACGCCCTGAGACAGGCGATGATCTTGCACCGGCAGGCAGGAGCGCTACATAGCGAACTTCGCGAAGCACGGCAGGCGTTTGAAGACGATCCGACCGATGCCGGATGGGCATGGCTCTGCGAAGTGAAGGCGAGGCTGGAAACCGTCATCGCCGCCGAGGCGGAGGCCGACGCACCGGTGTCGAGCGACTCGACGGCCGCGTGATCCCTGTGTCATGGCGGTGGCGGCGGGCGGAGTCTCGCCATAGTTAACAATCGGTCAAGCCTCAGGCTTGCATACGGAAACCGACGACTCAAGGCGACTGGAGCAATCCGGCGCCGATCTCATACAGCGGCGCCGACGGCGTGGAGCGGCCCCATCGGGGCCTCCGCAACGCGCCGCGTGCGAAACAATAGGCTGATCATGGCGACGAAGGCAACGGAACGGGACGAGACGGACGCTGCCCCCGAGCAGCAGACCGACGGGCCGCTCCTCGACCTGACGGATGCTTCGGTCAAGCGGATGGTGAAGCTCGCCAAGAAGCGCGGCTACGTGACCTACGAGGAGGTCAACGAGGTTCTGCCTGAGGGCCAGTCCGATCCGGACCAGCTCGAGGACGTGCTGTCGCAGCTCTCCGAGATGGGCATCAACGTCGTCGAGGCCGAGGAGACCGACGAGGCGGCCGGCGAGAAGGCCGCCGAAGGCGAGGAAGAGGAGGCCGAAGGCGGCGAGGTCGCCGAGGTCGCGCCGGCGCGCGCCGTCACCGTCGCCACGACCACCAAGGAGCCGACCGACCGGACCGACGATCCGGTGCGGATGTACCTGCGCGAGATGGGCTCGGTGGAGCTCCTGTCCCGCGAGGGCGAGATCGCCATCGCCAAGCGCATCGAGGCCGGGCGCGAGGCGATGATCGCGGGGCTCTGCGAGAGCCCGCTGACCTTCCAGGCGATCATCATCTGGCGGGACGAGCTCGTGGAGGGCAAGGTCCTCCTGCGCGACATCATCGATCTCGAGGCGACCTACGCGGGGCCGGACGGAAAGAACGCGCCGCAGCTCGGCGAAGGCGAGGAAGGATCCGAGGACGGCGAGCCGCCGGCGCCCCCAGAGGGCGGCGACGACGAGGACGACCTCGAGAACAACGTCTCGCTGGCCGCCATGGAAGCCGAGATCAAGCCGCGGGTCCTCGAGACCTTCGACGCGATCGCCGCGAACTACCGCAAGCTGCGCAAGTTCCAGATCGAGGGCACCGAGCGCAAGGCGGCGGGCGAGCAGAACACCCCGGCCCAGAACCAGAAGCAGGCCGAGCTGAAGGACATCGTCGTCGCCGACGTGAAGTCCCTGTCGCTGAACAACAACCGCATCGAGGCGCTGGTCGGTCAGCTCTACTCGATCAACAAGCAGCTGATCGGCCACGAGGGCCGGCTGATGCGCTTCGCCGAGAGCCACGGCGTGGCCCGCGACGAGTTCCTGCGCCACTATCAGGGTTACGAACTCGATCCGAACTGGATGGAGCGCGTCGGCACGCTGGGCGGCAAGGGCTGGAAGAACCTGGTCGAGCGCGGCTCGAAGCAGGTGGCGGAGCTGCGCGCGCAGATTCTCGATCTCGCCTCCGAGACGGGCTTGGAGATCGGCGAGTACCGCCGGATCGTCAACATGGTCCAGAAGGGCGAGCGCGAAGCCCGGCAGGCCAAGAAGGAGATGATCGAGGCGAACCTGCGCCTCGTGATCTCCATCGCCAAGAAGTACACGAACCGCGGCCTGCAGTTCCTGGACCTGATCCAGGAGGGCAACATCGGCCTGATGAAGGCCGTGGACAAGTTCGAGTACCGGCGCGGTTACAAGTTCTCGACCTATGCCACGTGGTGGATCCGGCAGGCGATCACCCGGTCGATCGCCGATCAGGCCCGCACGATCCGCATCCCGGTGCACATGATCGAGACGATCAACAAGATCGTCCGGACCTCGCGCCAGATGCTGCACGAGATCGGCCGCGAGCCGACCCCGGAAGAGCTGGCCGAAAAGCTGGCCATGCCGCTGGAGAAGGTCCGCAAGGTCCTGAAGATCGCCAAGGAGCCCATCTCCCTCGAGACGCCCATCGGCGACGAGGAGGACAGCCACCTCGGCGACTTCATCGAGGACAAGAACGTCGTCCTGCCGATCGACGCGGCGATCCAGTCGAATCTGCGCGAGACCACGACCCGGGTGCTCGCCTCGCTCACGCCCCGCGAGGAGCGTGTGCTGCGCATGCGCTTCGGCATCGGCATGAACACCGATCACACCCTCGAGGAGGTCGGCCAGCAATTCTCGGTGACCCGCGAGCGCATCCGTCAGATCGAGGCCAAGGCACTGCGCAAGCTGAAGCACCCGTCGCGCAGCCGGAAGCTCAGGAGCTTCCTGGACAACTGAGCCCACGCCGCGGATTACGCGGCGCTTTCCCGTCGACCGCGTTGCTTCGGCGCTGCGCGGCATCCACTCTGGCGCCATGCTCGAACGCCGCCCGCCACCGCCCGGATCCCCGACGGCCTTCGCGGACGGATCGGAGGCCGACGACGTGCCCTTCGGCGCGCTCCAGCCCTCCGTCGGCATCCGCGACTGGCTGCTCGGCGAGGGGGCGCGGATGCCCAACGCCGAGGAGATGCTCACCGGGCTCGCAGAGCGTCTGATCGCCGTCGGCGTACCGGTGGACCGGGCATCGACGGCCATCGACACCCTGCATTCGGAATATGCCGGCGTTGGCCGGATCTGGACCCGGGACGGCGGCACCACCGTGCGGCTGTTCCCGCACGGCGCCCGCTCGACGGACGCCTATCTCAACAGCCCGTTCCATACGGTCCACGCCACCGGCGATTGGCTGATCCTCGACCTGTCCAAGACGCCGGACGACGCCTACGCGATCGTTCCGGACCTGAAGGCCGGCGGCTACACCCACTACGTGGTGGCGCCGTTGTTCTTCACGAACGGCACCCAGAACGGCATCACCTTCGCCACGCGGGCCCCTGATGGGTTCCGGGACGACGACATCGCGATCCTGCGCTTCGTCATGCCGGCGCTGGCGGCCGTGATGGAGATGCGCGTCCTCAACAAGCAGCTCGACCACGTCCTGCGGCTCTATGTCGGCGACGAGCCGCACCGGGCGATCCTGGCCGGCGACATCCGCCGCGGACAGGTGACGCGGATCCGCTCGGCGATCCTATTCGCCGATATGCGCGACTACACCCGGACCTCCGCCGACATGACGCCCGAGGAGGCCGTCGGCCTGCTCAACGTGTTCTTCGACTGCCTCGTGCCGCCGATCGAGCGGGAGGGCGGCGAGGTCCTGAAGTATCTCGGCGACGGTCTGCTGGCGATCTTCCGGGAGTCCGGTGACGACCTCGGTGGCGCGGCCAAAGGTGCGCTCACAGCGGCCCAGCACGCCCTGGCGGCCCTCGACGAAGCGAACGCCCTGCACCAGTTCCCGGTACCGGTGGCCGCGGGCATCGCGCTCCACCACGGCGAGGCCGCCTACGGCAATGTCGGGTCCGGCTCCCGCCTCGACTTCACGGTGATCGGCCGCGACGTGAACCTCGCGAGCCGCATCGCGCAGCTGAATCGCACCCTCGGCGAGCCGCTGCTGATGTCCAAGCCCTTCGTGGACTTCCTCTGGGGGGATCCGATCCCGCTGGGCGAGCACCGGCTCAACGGGTTCGACGAGCCCATGGCGGTCTTCCGGCCAAAGTTCCTGCGCCCGCGCAAATCCAGCTGAGCCCCTCTCCGATCGCGTCCTCGATCGGCTCTCGGCGTCAGGAAGCCGTCCCACCCGTCCGCCGTGAACCCGGGCTCGCAGCCGATCCGTGCGCCGCTCGGCTCACCACGTCGGCACGAACGGCAGAGTGTAGGGGTTGTGCCGGCAACCCCAGACCGGGTCGATCATCCTCGCCATCACCTCCCGGGCCAAGGCGCCGGCATGTATGGCCACCTCCTTCGGGACATGCCTCCGTTCGAGGATCTTCAGGCAGGCATGTCCGCACGCGCTGTACTGGCCGATATGGTACGCGTTGATGGCGAACTCTTCGAGCATGCCGTATTGGTAGACCCACGGATTCAGGGAAATCCCCTCGCTCGGAAGTTCGAGTGCCAGGCCCGCCTCCGCGTATCGATATCCGTCCGCGAACCGCTTCCTCAACCGGCAGAACCGACTGGCCCCGTGGCGCGCTTCCGCCCGCGCGGGGCGGACGGAGGTCGCGCGCTCGTAGAGCTGCAACACCCTGTCCTCCGGCTCATCGAGGCGCTCCGCGTTCACGGCGGCCATCAGCAGATTGTAATAGACCTCCTCGTCCCATCCGCCCAGCTCTGCTCGTTTCAGAAAGCATTCGAGAGCTTTCCTGTATTCTCCAGCAGCATTATACGTTGTCCCGAGGTACATCGTGTATCGGGCGATCATGTGGGGATCGGTCTCGACCGCCAACGCCTTCTTGAGAACGGCGATATCCCGCGCGTCCGCCGAGGTGTCTCGGTGACGGGCGCCGTCATCACCCCGGCGCATCGCGAGGGGAAGGACCGGTGTCTCGGAGACGCCGGGGCAGCTGAGAAATTCGTGCAGGACGCCCCGGTAGCGCCAGTTTTCCCGGCATCTGACCAACTGGGTGCGCCAGTATCGCGTCTGCTCGTCGATGATCTCGAACCGATAGCCGGGCGCATGCAACTTCGGCATCGTGAAGTCGGCCGGGATGACCAGCTCATCATCCGCATCGATGATCAGAGCGTACTGCGCGTGACGCCGCGCGAGTTTCAGGGCCTCGTTCCGATTGAAGGCAAAATCGACCCAGGGGCGCTCGACCAGGGCCCCCGGTATGTCCGCGAGCGCGGCACGGATAATATCCTGTGTTCCATCCGTCGATCCAGTGTCAACGATGATCCAATGATCGATGATCGGACGAACAGAGTCGATGCACCGACGGATCACGTGGGCTTCGTTCTTCACGATCATCGATAAGCAGATCGCGGATTCGCGATTCTTCATCCTGAAGCCGCCCCGTCATGCACTCACGCCTCGAACGCGCAGTCATCACGGCTACTAGCACCACATCAGCGCATTGACAAAACGACCGATTGCTCCATGACAATTCTGATTGATCGGCGTATTTGCAGCTTTATCGGGGTCAAACTCAGAAATATTCAAACACAATACACTAAGATCTATAAATTAACCGATAAAGATTGAATTATTCAACCGGTCGGGGACCATCCATCATCGGGCCGTCCGTGGCCTGCGCACCGAATATTTTCCGCACAGGATCGGCCGCGTGATCGACCTGGTCCCGCAGCCGATCCCGGGGAGACGGGCCGCGCCAGCCGCCGTTGGCGCACCGCGACCCCAGAAATCGGCATGGGCGTTCGGGCGTTTCAGCCCCTCAAAGTCATCGTGCTGCCGGAGACGCCGAAATCGCGCAGGCGTCTGAGGAATGACATGCCCAGCAGGCTGGTGGACAGGAGCCCGCGCGGGATCACGACCGCATCGACGTCTCGCACCGTGATCGATCCGATCTGCACGATCGCGATCCGGATCGGCGCCACGCGAACCGTCCCGTTCGCGGTGTTCCAGACGCGCGTGAAGTCGGACGCAGCGACCTGGATCCCGATCCGCGCGGCGTCCTCCTCGGAGAACGCGCAGGCGCTCGCCCCGGTATCCACCATCATCGGCAGCGAACGGCCGTCCAGCAGAGCGTTGACGAAGAAATGGCCGTTGCGGCCAGCCTGGAGGGCCACACCGGCGGCGGCACGGCCTGCGAGATCCGGCTCCGGCAGCGGTGCGACGGCGAGCGCGACCGGCGCCGCCCGCATGCCATCGCGCACCTTCAGGACGGCCGTGACGCCGAGAAAGCCGAGCATGCAGATCAACAGGATTGTGCGCACGCAAATTCGCCCGTGACGTGGAGTGCCGGCGCCCGGAGGAGGTCCGGGATCCCGGCGATCAGATCCCAGACGCGTGAAGGGATGGTGCGCGCCGCCTATCGCGACCGCTGTCCGCGCGCCGATTCCGGTCCGCTTGGTGTCTGGACTGTCACCGCGACCCGCGGATTGTCACGGGAATGATGCAGGGGCGGCGGCGCGGGGTTGACCGACACAAGCCGTGACGCCACATCTGCGTCTGTTCCAGGGAGATCCCCGGCAAGGGGCTGAGAAACCGCTGGCACGTCCCTCAGGACCTGCGGCGCGGAAATCCTTCGAACCTGATCCGGCTCATACCGGCGTAGGGATTGGACCGCGGCCGCCCGAAAGGCAGGCCACAGCTTCTGGCAGAAGCGCACGGCCCGCTCCCCGCGACGGCAATCCGCGGAGATGCCTGTGCCCTTCGACCGACCTGCCTCACCGATCGGCCGCCGCCGCAATCCCGAGGGCGTCGTCGCGCCCGCCGTCCTGCCGGCGCGGACCGACGTCGCCGTCATCGGCAGCGGGCTGATCGGTCTGTCGATCGCGTGGCGGCTCGCGCGGGCCGGCCGCACGGTGACCGTGCTGGAGCGGGAGACGATCGGCGCGGGCGCGAGCCTCGCGGCCACCGGCATGCTGGCTCCGGCCGCCGAGCACGAGCCCGGCTCGGACCCGCTTCTGCCGCTCGCCCTGGACTCGCTCCGGCTCTGGCCCGGCTTCCGCGACGCCCTTGAGGCCGAGTCCGGCCGAACCATCGACTATCGGGCCGACGGCACCCTGGTGCTGGCGGTCGGCCGCGACGAGGTCGAACGCCTGCGCTTCCGCTACGACCTGCAGCGCCGCTCGGGACTCGACGCCACCTGGCTGCCGGGCAGCGAGGTGCGGCGCCTGGAGCCCGGCCTGCGCCCCTCCGTCACCGCCGGGATCCACTGCCCGCCGGACCATCAGGTCGATCCCCGTCTGGTCATGGAGGCCCTCAACGAGGCTTGTCGCCGGGCCGGCGTGATCCTGGTGGAGCGGACCGCCGTCACCACCCTCGACTGGTCGGGCGGCCGCGTGACCGGGATCCGCGCCGGCGACCGCGTCGTCGCCGCGGAGACCGTCATCCTGGCTTCCGGCGCCTGGAGCGGGGAGGGCGGTCTGCTCCCCGACGCGCTCGCCCTTCCGGTCCGTCCGCTGAAGGGCCAGTCCCTGGCGCTGCGCACCACCGCCCGCACCGGCACCCTCGCGCGGATGGTCTGGACCGAGCAGGTCCACATGGCGCCGAAGAGCGACGGCCAGCTCATCGTCGGCGCGACCGTGGAGGATTGCGGCTTCCGGCCCGGCGTTACCGCGGGCGGGCTCTACGCGCTGCTGGAGGGCGCCCGCCGGGTGCTGCCCGGTATCGAGGAGATGGAAGTCGAGGGCGTCTGGAGCGGCTACCGCCCGACCTCGGACGACGACGCGCCGATCCTCGACACCATCGCACCGGGCCTCGTCGCCGCCACGGGGCATCACCGCAACGGCTACCTGCTCGCCCCGATCACCGCCGAGGCGATCGCCGCGCTGGTGTTGCACGGCGCGCTGCCCGAGGTCGCCCGTCCCTTCACCCGCCTGCGCTTCGGCCAACCGGACGCGCTGAGGGCCTCGGCATGAAGCTCGTCGTCAACGGTGAGCCGCGCGACTGCGCGGCCGAGACGGTGGACGCGCTGTTCCGCCTCGAGGCCGCGGAGAGCGGCATCGAGAGCCCGCAGGGCGTCGCCATCGCGCTGAACGGCCGGGTGCTGCGCCGCCGCGACTGGGGGGAAACCCGGATCGCGGAGGGCGACCGCGTCGAGATCGTTCGCGCCATGCAGGGAGGTTGAGCATGGATCAGACCCATACGCCGCTGCGTCCCGAAGGTGGGGATGACAGCCTGACCATCGCCGGCGTGAGCCTGTCGTCGCGACTGTTCATCGGCACCGCCGGCTATCCGACGCAGGCGATCATGCGCGACGCCGTCCAGGCGAGCGGCGCCGAGGTGGTCACCGCCTCGATCCGCAGGGTCTCGCTGCAGGGCCACGGCTCGGACACGGTCAAGATCCTGAAGGGCAAGCGCTTCCTGCCGAATACCGCCGGCTGCGAGACGGCCCGCGACGCGATCATGACCGCCGAACTCGCCCGTGAGGCGCTCGATACCAACTGGATTAAGGTCGAGGTGATCGGTGACCGGGAGACGCTCTACCCGGACGTGATGGAGCTGATCGAGGCCTGCCGCCATCTCGTCGATGACGGCTTCGTGGTGCTGCCCTACTGCAACGACGACCCGATCGTATGCCAGCGCCTGGAGGATATTGGCTGCGCCGCCGTGATGCCCATGGGCTCACTGATCGGGTCTGGGATGGGCATCGCCAACCCGGCCAATCTCGAACTGATCTGCCGCCGGGCGAAGGTGCCGGTCGTGGTCGATGCCGGGATCGGCACCGCCTCGGATGCGGTGATCGCCATGGAACTCGGCGCCGCCGCCTGCCTGATCAACACCGCGGTGGCCAAGGCCGACGATCCCGTGCGCATGGCCCGCGCCATGGGCCGGGCGGTGGAGGCCGGACGCGACGCGTATTGCGCCGGGCGCATTCCCCGCCGCGGCCGGGCCGAGCCATCGAGCCCGCAGCTCGGCCTCGTCGGCTCGTGAGGGCGCTGCCGTCGCCGCTGCTCGCGGTGACGGACCGGCACGGGCATCCACGGCCGCTCGCCGAGACGGTGCAGGCGATCCTCGATGGCGGCGGGCGCTGGATCTGGTTCCGGGACCGCGATCTGGAGACGGACGCCCGTCGGCGCCTCGGCGAGGCCGTGGCAGAACGCGTGCGGGCCGCGAAAGGCGTCCTGACGGTCGGCGGTGACGTCGCGTTGGCGCGCGCCCTCGGGGCCGACGGCGTCCATCTCGGCGGCGGCTCGAGACCGGAGGCCATCGCGGCGGCACGGGCGGCGCTGGGAGAGCGGGCGCTGATCGGCGTGTCGGCCCATGCGGCGCACGAGGTCGCCCAGGCGGCGTCGGCCGGTGCCGATTACGCCACCCTCAGCCCGATCTATGCGACCGCCAGCAAGCCGGGCTACGGCCCGGCGCTCGGCCTCGCGGGGCTCGCGGCGGCCTGCGATCGCGAGCTTCCGATCGTGGCGCTCGGCGGTCTCGACGCGGACCGAATCGGCGGATGCCGGGCCGCCGGGGCGGCGGCGGTCGCCATCATGGGTGGGCTGATGCGAGCGCGCGAGCCGGCCGAGGCCGCGCAGGCCGTCCTGAAGGCCTGGAGCTCGGCCGATCGCGCCCCCGTCTGAGGGGCGCCAGCCGGTCGGCGCACGGGCCTCGCGACCGGCACGGACCCGGGGCCCTTTGCTCCGCTCGGGACGACGGGCGGGGCGATATCAGCCGCAAGTCCGCGCGGACACGGCGCCGGATCGGATCTTCGCGCAAGCCCTATTTGTCCGCCGGCCCGTAAGGCGGCCGCGGGATGGCCCGATGCGCGGCCCGGAGCGCCGCCGACCAGCGCTCGCGCAGGTCGTGGAAGTAGCCCTCACCAGCCTCGATCCGGTGATTCACTTCCAGCGTCAGCGCGTTCCGGCGAACCAGGGCGATGTCGATCGGCAGCCCCACGCCGAGATTCGACCGCATGGTCGAATCCATCGAGACGAGGCTGACCTTCAGGGCGTCGTACAGCTCGGTCGTGTATCTCACCGCCCGGTCGAGGATCGGCTTGCCGTACTTGTGCTCGCCGATCTGAAGGAAGGGCGCATCGGTGCTGCACTCGATGAAATTGCCGGCCGAATAGATCAGGTACAGGCGCATCTCGCCATTCCCGATCTGGCCGCCGAACAGCAGCGAGATCGAGAACCGGATGTTGGCCGCCTCGAACCCGTCCTTCTCGATCGCCCGCACCCGTCGGATGGCCCGGCCGATCAGCTGCGCGGCCTGGAACATGGTCGGCGCCTCGACGAGCTTCTGCGGCGGCTCGTCGTCCTCCTCGCCGGGCACGCCCTCCTGAAGCATGCTGAGAACAGACTGGGTGATCGAGAGATTACCGGCCGAGGCGAGCATCATCACCCGCTCGCCCGGTACGTTGAAATGGTGCAGCTTTCGGTAGGTCGAGATATCGTCGAGCCCCGCATTGGTGCGGGTGTCGGCGACCATCACCAGCCCTTCCTCGACCAGGACACCGACGCAGTAGGTCATCGTCTTCGGGTTCTCCTACGGCCGGCGGACCGGTGTCTGAACGATCAGGATTGGGCGGCGGTCCTGCCTTGCTCGACCCGGAGCTTCACGTCCAGTGTTTCGGTGCCACCCCCCGTGCGGCTGCCGCGGATCGGGGCTGCGCCGAGATAGTCCAGGCCCGTTGCGACGCGGATGTAATTGTCCGAGGGGCTGACGTCGTAGCACGGATCGAACGCCACCCAGCCGAGATCCGGCACCAGGGCCTCGACCCAGCCATGGGGCGCCTCGACATCCGCCTGCCCGTCGTCCCGGGCCCGGTAACCGGCCACGTAGCGGGCCGGGATGCCGATGTGGCGGGCGGCGGCAAGGAAGACGTGGGCGAGATCCTGGCAGACGCCGCTCCCGGCCGCGAAGGCCTTGGCGGCTGGAACCGCGCTGGAGGCGGGGCCGGGCTCGTAGGTCACCGCGCCGCGGACGGCGCCCATCAGCCTGTGCAGGAGAGCCAGAACCGCACCGTCGCCCTCCGCGGCGACGCGTTCCGCGAAGGCGTGCAGCTCGGGGCTCGCCGCGCACAGATCCGTGTCGCGCAGGAAGAACTGATCCGGCAGGCGCTCCACAGTGCCGCGCACGACACCGTTCGTGTCATCGGTATCGACCTCGCCGGTCACGCGGATGGTGAGGGCGTCGGCCGGCTCGTCCGGGGTGAACCAATGGACGACATTGCCGAACCCGTCCTCGCGGGCGGTGAGCCGCCCGTCGATGGTGGTGTCGATCCGCCACGTGCGGACGTATTGGCCGTCATGATCCCGGGGCGTCAGCCTCAGGACCTGCACGAGCCCGCGGGCCGGTTGCTCGTAGGTGTAGATGGTCTCGTGAACCACGCGGATGCGCATGCGCTGTCCTGTCCGTCTCGTTCAGCCGACCAGATACTGCTTGGCGATCGCCTCGCCCACCCTGTTGTTCTCGGCAATGAACACTTCGACGAATTCGTGCAGCCCTGAGGCGAAGACTCGGTTGATATCCTCGCCTTCCAGTTTCGCCAGCATGTTGCCGGCGAGCCGCTGGCTCGGGCCCCGGCGCCCGTAGGCGTCGGCGATGAGATCCAGATACTCGACGATCACGCCGTAGCAGTTGGCGAAGGAGCGCGGCATCTGCTTGTTGAGCATCAGCAGGTCGGCCACCAGCAGCGGCTTGACGCTCTCGCGATACACCCAGTGATAGGCATTGAACGCCGAGACTTCGCGCAGGATCGTGGTCCACTGGAAGTAGTCGAGGCTGCCGCCCACCGTCTCGTCGTGCGGCAGCAGGATCTGGTACTTCACGTCGAGGATGCGGGCGGTGTTGTCGGCCCGCTCGATCGCCGTGCCGAGCCGTGTGAACCAGAAGGCGTCGTTGCGCAGCATCGTCCGGAAGGCCGAGCCATCGAAGGTCAGCGAGACGGTCTTCACCCAGTCGAGGAAGCGGCCGAATTCGTCGCGGTTGAGGTCCTTGCCGGCGTAGTTGCGCAACTCCAGCCACGCGCCGTTGATCGCGTCCCACATCTCGGTGGTGAGCGCCGTGCGCACCGAGCGGGCATTCTCGCGGGCCGCCTCGATGCAAGAGCGGATCGAGGACGGGTTGTGCGGGCTGAAGGCCAGAAAATCGCAGACCGTGTCGGCGTTCACCGCACTGTAGTGCGTCTTGAACGCGTCCGGGTCGCCGGCTGAGGCGAGGGCGGATTCCCACTCGTTGCTCCCGCCGCCGCCGTAGCTCGTCGGCAGCGAGGCGAAACGGTGGGCCGCATCGAGGATGCGGGCCACGAAGTCGGCCCGCTCCACGTAGCGCGAGAGCCAGAAGAGATTGTCGGCAGTCCTGGAAAGCATCGGTCTTCAGCCAAGTCGTGCGGACCACGGTGTCCGCGCCTCGGAACGTCCGGACGTCGCGGACCTTAGGCGTCGAGCACCCAGGTGTCCTTCGTGCCACCGCCCTGGCTGGAATTGACCACCAGGGATCCTTCCTTCAGCGCCACCCGGGTCAGACCGCCCGGCACGATCCGGATCTTGTCCGCCCCGCACAGCACGAAAGGCCTCAGGTCGACGTGACGGGGCGCAACGCCGGAGGCCACGAAGGTCGGGCAGGTGGAGAGCGAGAGAGTCGGCTGGGCGATGAACCCGTCGGGCGCGTGCTTGAGCTTTCGGGCGAAGTCGTCCAGCTCGCGCTTGCTGGCGTGCGGGCCGACCAGCATGCCGTAGCCGCCCGAACCGTTGACTTCCTTCACCACCAACTCGGAGAGGTTGTCCATCACGTACGCGAAGGCGTCCTTCTCGCGGCAGCGATAGGTCGGCACGTTGTGCAGGATCGGCTCCTCGCCGGTGAAGAATTTCACGATCTCCGGCATGTAGCTGTAGACGGCCTTGTCGTCCGAGATGCCGGTGCCGACCGCGTTCGCCAAGGTGACGGAGCCGCGCTCGTAGGCGTTCATCAGGCCGGGCACGCCCAGCACCGAATCGGGCCGGAAGACCAGCGGGTCGAGGAAATCGTCGTCGAGGCGGCGGTAGATCACATCGACCTTCCGCGGCCCCTCGGTGGTGCGCATGTAGACCACGTCGTCCTTGGTGAAGAGGTCGGATGCCTCCACCAGCTCGACGCCGAGCTTGTCGGCCAGGAACGAGTGTTCGTAGAACGCAGAATTGTAGCGGCCTGGCGTCAGCAGCACGACCGTGGGGTCCCGGGTCGTCGAGCCCGGCGCGAGGCTGCGCAGGGTTGCGAGCAGGGAGTCCGGGTAGTTCTCCACCGGCGCGACCCGGTGCTTGGAGAACAGGTCCGGGAACAGGCGCAGCATCACCTCCCGGTTCTCCAGCATGTAGGAGACGCCCGACGGGATCCGGGCATTGTCCTCCAGGACGAAGAAGTCGTTCTCGCCGGTCCGCACGATGTCGATGCCGGCGATGTGGACGTAGAGGTCGTGGGGGACCCGGAAGGACCGCATCTCCATGCGGTAATGGGCGTTCCGGTAGACGAGATCGGCCGGGATGATGCCGGCCTTGATGCACTCCTGGGCGCCGTAGATATCCTTCAGGAACAGGTTGATGGCGGTGACCCGCTGCTTCAGCCCACGCTCCAGGAAGGCCCATTCCGGCTTGGTGATCACCCGGGGAATGATATCGAACGGGATCAGGCGCTCCGTCGACTCGTTGTCGCCGTAGACCGCGAAGGTGATGCCGATCCGTCGGAAGAGCAGCTCGGCCTGGCTGCGACGGGTGTTGAAATGCTCGGGTGGCGTGGATTCCAGCCAGGCCTTGAGCTGGCCATAGGCGTCACGGACGGCAGCCGGATCGGATGCGCCGATCCCGTTCATCTCGTCGAAGGCCGTCACCGCCATCTCACTCCTCCCGTACGCTCCCGCTTCTGAGGCAAGAGGCGCGCCATTCATTCATGGCTATATCCGCAGGCGATAACGCTCAAGGCGGCCGGAGGATCAGATGAGCTTCAGGCCTTTCAGGCTAGCGTGACCGTTGCGGCCGAGGATCACGTGATCGTGCACCACGATCTTCAGCGGCGCCAGGACGGTCACGATCTCGCGGGTCATCGCCACGTCGGCGGCGGACGGGGCCGGATCGCCGGACGGATGATTGTGGGCCAGGATGATCGCGGTCGCCGACAGTTCCAGCGCCCGGCGGGCGACCTCGCGGGGATAGACCGGCGTGTGGTCGACGGTGCCGCGCCCCTGCACCTCGTCCGCGATGAGGTGGTTGCGCTTGTCGAGGAACAGGATGCGGAATTCCTCGCGCGGCGCGAACGCCATGGTGGCGCGCAGGTACTCATGCAGCGCGCTCCACGATGCCAGAAGCGCGCGCTCGCGGATCGCACCGCGGGCAAGCCGCCGGCCCGCCGCCTCGATCACCTTGAGGTCCGAGGCGACCCCGGCGCTCACCCCTTCCACCTCCAGGAGCCGCGCCGGCTCGGCGCTGACCACCTCGGCGAAGCTGCCGAACCGGGCGACCAGCGCCTTGGCGAGCGGCTTCACGTCGCGCCGCGGGATCGCCCGGAACAGGACGAGTTCCAGCAATTCGTAATCGGGGAGCGCGTCGCCGCCGACCGTCGCGAACTTCTCCCGCAGGCGGTCCCGGTGGCCGTGGTAGTGCGGCGGCTCCTTCTCCACGGACGACGGGACGGCACTGTCAGCGAACAGCCCCGCCTCACCCTCGTCCGGCCCCGGCGCCACGGCCGGTCAGGCCGCCGGGTTGACGGGCTGGTGCAGCCCCTTCGGCGAGATCGTAAAGATCTCGACGCCGGTCTCGGTGACGCCGACGGTGTGCTCGAACTGGGCGGAGAGCGAACGGTCGCGGGTCACGGCGGTCCAGCCGTCGCCCAGCACCTTCACGGCGGGGCGCCCGAGATTGATCATCGGCTCGATCGTGAAGAACTGGCCGGGCTTGAACGGCACGTCGTAGCTCGCCTCGACGTAGTGCAGGATCGTGGGCGCGTCGTGATAGGTGCGTCCGAGCCCGTGTCCGCAGAAGTCGCGCACCACCGAGCACCGCTCGCTCTCGGCAAAGGATTGGATCGCCCGGCCGATGTCGTTGGTCGAGCCGCCGGGCTTCACCGCCGCGACGCCGCGCATCAGCGCCTCGTAGGTGATCTCGCACAGGCGCTGGGCCTTGCGCGGCACCTCGCCGACATAGGCCATGCGGCTCGAATCACCGTGCCAGCCGTCGAGGATCAGGCAGATGTCGAGGTTGACGATATCGCCCTCGCGCAGGGGCTTGTCGTTGGGGATGCCGTGGCAGACCACGTGGTTGATCGAGGTGCAGATCGACTTCGGATAGCCGCGATAGAGCAGCGAGGCCGGATAGGCGCCGTGATCCATGGCGAAGGTGTAGGCGAGCTTGTCGAGCTCCTCGGTGGTGACGCCGGGCTGCGTCGCCTCCATGAGCAGGTCGAGGGCCTCGGCGGTGAGGCGCCCGGCCCGGCGCATGCCCTCGAAGCCCTCGGGACCGTGAATCGGCGGTTCCGGGGCGCGGCGCGCACCCTGCGCACTGGCCTGTTCCTGCTGCATGGTCGGGACTTTTTCGCGGCGTCGTCAATCGGGCGTCGCTCTATGTACGGTGCGGCGCGCTGGAGGCCAAGCCGCGTCCGATGCAGGAGGAGCGAGGCTTGCGCCGGCTGCGGGGCTGGCGGCATAAGCGGCCGCGAGGCGCCCGGGCGCGCGCGGGCAGATTCGCTGCGCGATCGGTCACGGGGCAGGCGAGGGCCGGATGGCAGGCAAGGCGGTACCGCACTTCCACAACGAGCCGGGCGTGCCGGTGATCACCGTGGGCGTGAAGGAGTTCATGTGCATCGGCGCGCTGCCGCCGTTCGACCACCCGCACGTGTTCCTCGACATGGGCGCCGACAACGAGATCATCTGCCAGTACTGCTCGACGCTCTATCGCTACCGGGCCGGCCTGAAGGCCGACGAGGCGGAGCCGCAGGCCTGCGTGTGGCGGGACGACGCCAAGCTCGCGGCGGAGTAGGCGCCGCCCCCCGTGCCCTCTGACAGGCCATCTCTGCGGATCGGGATCGTCGGTGCCGGGATCGGCGGGCTGACGGCGGCTTTGGCGCTGTCGGATGCCGGCCATGCCGTGACGGTAATCGAGCGCCGGACCGGCTTCAGCGAGGTCGGGGCCGGGATTCAGATCTCGCCCAATGCGAGCCGGGTTCTGGCCGGCCTCGGTCTCTCGGCCGCCCTGCGCCGGGCGGCGAGCGAGCCGCCGTCGGTGGAGATCCGGGCCCTCGACAGCGGCCGCCGCATAGGCAGCGTGGCGCTCGGCGCGCAGGCGCAGGCGCGCTTCGGCGCGCCCTACTACGTCATCCACCGCGCAGACCTGCAGACCCTGCTCCTCGACGCGCTGCGCAGTCGTTCGGCGATCCGACTGATGATGGGCCGCACCGTGACGGCCGTCGCCCAGACACCGTCCGAGGCCGCCCTCACCGTCGAGGGCGCGAGCGGTGCCCAGGATGTCGCCTTCGACCTCGCGATCGGTGCGGACGGGATTCGGTCGCGCCTGCGCGCCCATCTCGATACGGCGCCGCTTCGCCCGGGCCAGGCCGCAGCGTGGCGGGCGCTGATCCCCATGGAGGCGGTACCGGAGGAGTTGCGCGGCGCCGCGACCGGTCTCTGGCTCGGCCGCGGCCGGCACGTGGTGCATTACCCGGTGCGGGACGGCCAGTTCCTCAACGTCGTGGCGGTCGTTCCCGAGGCGGTGAGCGACGAGGGCTGGGGCCGCCTCGGGGAGCCGGCCGTCCTTCGCGGGCATCTGCGCGGCTGTGCCGGGCCGCTGCGCGACCTTCTGAGCCTTCCGGATTCCTGGCTGGTCTGGTCGCTCGCCGACCGGGCCGTGGCGCGTCCGCTCGCTCGCGACCGGGTCGCGCTGATCGGCGACGCGGCCCATCCGGTCCTGCCCTACCTCGCGCAGGGGGCGGCCCTGGCGATCGAGGATTCCGCAGTCCTGACGCGTGCCCTCGCGGACCATGCGGATGTGCCGGCGGCGCTCGCCGCGTTCTCGGGCGCGCGGACCGCCCGGGTGCGACGCGTCCAGAAGGCGGCACGGAGCAACGGCCGCACCTATCATGCCGGCGGCGTGGTGGCGCTCGTGCGCAACGCCGTGATCGCCCGGCTCGGCCCGGACGGCATGCGCGACCGCTACGCCTGGCTCTACGGCTGGACGCCCCACGCTTGATCGGGCCCGCCGCCCCCGCTACCGAGGGCGCATGCGGACGTGGCGGAACCGGTAGACGCACGAGACTTAAAATCTTGCGGCCGCAAGGCCGTGCGGGTTCGAGTCCCGCCGTCCGCACCACCCCGCCATCGCGACGCGCCCGTCCGTGCGGTCGCAACCGGTTCGCAGCCCCGTGAAACCCAGCCCGCGCACCGCCCGTCGGACCGGGGCGCCGGAGGAGAATGGCGTGGTCTACGTGCTCATCATCATGCTCGCCGGCTCGGGCTCCGCGATCGGATCGGTCGAGTTCAACAGCAAGCAGGCCTGCGAGGCCGCCGCGAAGCAGATCGCCGAAGCGGAGCGGCCCTATGGCGGGGCCTCCCCGGTCACCGTGTGTGCGCCGCGGGGTTGAGACGCCTGCGGCGCGGGTCGGCCGGGATCGGTCGCATTTGAGCGATCACCGAAACCGGCTCTTGTCGTCTCCCTGCCAGGATCGCCCGCGGGGAGATTCCGACATGATCGACGCCCTTCAGACCGCCACGACCGGCATGACCCGGGCCACCGACCGGCTCGGGAACGCGGCCGAGACCATCGCGGCGAGCGGTGCCCCGGTCGGCGACACGGCTCTGCCGCCCGCCGCCCAGGTGGATCTCACGAGTGCCGCCGCGGATCTGGTCGGGTCCAAATCGGCCTTCGCGCTCAATGCCGCGGTGGCGCGCACCGCCGACCGCATGATGGGCCAGCTTCTCGATATCAGCGCCTGAGGGCGGGCAGGGCGAGGCAGGCCAGGATCGCGGCCGCCGCGAACAGCAGCGCCACGCCGACGAGCCGATAGGCGACCACACCCACCAAGCCGCCGCCCAGGAAGGCGCCGACGGTCAGCAGATACAGCCGCAGCCGCACCGGATCATGGGGTTTCAGCCGATCGGACGCGGATGCGTCGCGGTCCAGCCAACGCGCGAGCTCGATCCCGATATCGGTGATCATGCCGGTCACGTGCGTGGTCCGCACCCGCGCCTCGGAGATCTTGGTCACCGCCGCATTCTGCAGGCCCAGGATGAAGCTCAGGCCGAGGACAAGGGTGTGGCTCCGGACCGGCTCGGCAAGCGGCAGGACGAGCAGGCCCACGGCGACGAGGAGGAGCGCCTCCGCGCAGACGCTGTAGGCATATGCGCCGGGACCGGCCTTCCGGCGGCGGCGCCGGATCATCAAGGTCGAGGTCGTTGCCCCGAGCACGAACAGGACCACGAGCAGGCAGGCCTGCGCGGCGAGGACGAGATCGCCCGTGCCTGTGCGGTCGGAGATCGCCGAGACGTTCCCGGTCATGTTCGAGGCGTAGAGGCCGACCGCGTAGAACCCGGCGGTGTTCAGCGCGCCGGCCACCCCCGCAAGCGACAGGGCGAGCGCCCTGTCGGCCGCCGGGCTGCGCGTCTCGCCTTCGTGGACCAGCATGGATGCGTCGGTTGAGTGTCGGAGGCCGAATCGGCCCGATGCCGCCGCCGTCTTAAGCCACGCGCCCGGGCGCCGTCACGGCACCCGGAGCGCCCCTGGGCTCCCTAAAACTAACCAGCCGCGATAACCGTAGCCGCCATCCCAGTCGCCGCGCCAGTCACCGTGCCAGTGGCGGGCGGGGCCGTAGCCGACAGGAACCCGCTCGTACGTCACGGTCCGGCGTGTAGCGTAGACCGGCGCATCCTCCTCGTAGACGCGGTAGACCGGGGCCGGCCGTACCGCCACCGGGGCGGGGGCGTAGCCGTAATCGGCATAGCCATAGCCGTAACCGGGCGCCGCATGGGCCTGGGTTGCGGCGCCGATCAGCGCGCCGGCCGCGAGGCCGCCGATGATGCCCGCCGCGATAGCGCCGCCGCCGCGGGCTTCAGCGGTCGTGGAGGCCAGGGAGCCCGCGCCGATCAGCGCGGCGGCCGAGAGCAGAGCGATGCGTGTCATGACCTGTCTCCAGAAAACCGGGGACCGCCTGCGGCGTCCCGGATCACGAGAGAGACAGTGCCAAACCCGCGCTGCACCGAAGCTGAAGCCGCCCTGCAGCAACTGTTCAGCTTGTCGGCGCGCCCTCCGGATCGGGGGCGGTCCGGATATACCCGCGGGAGATCAGGCGGCTGCGCTCACGGGTGCGCCGCTCGGCCTCCATCAGGTCGGACAGAGCGTCGGCGATCGCGCACCGCAGGGCGATGCCGGCATCGCCGCCGGCAAAGCCGAGATACGCGGTGCTGATCGCCTCGACGGGGCACACGTGATCATCGCGCTGGGCCAGGACCTGGGTCAGCATCGGGTTCTCCTTCGTTGCGTCCGGGAACGAAAAGAGAACAAGCCATAAGGGTTAACGTTCCGTCAACGTCGCCCCGGCCGTTCGCGCAACGCCCTCCGAACCCTGTGGAAAACACCGATTTCCCAGCTGAAGGGCTGTGGATAAGCCGGCTCACTCGGGCAGGCGCGGCAGGGGCTTGCCGTCCGCGGGAATCGCATAGCGCGCCGCGTTCAGCTCCATGGCCAGGAACGTGTAGTAGCCCGAGATCGCCGCCAGATCGACGACACCGGGCTTGCCGAACCGGGCCTCGGCCCGCGCGAAGGTCGCGTCGGAGACGCGCTTGGTGTCCTGCAGTTCCGCGGTGAAGTCGTAGACGATGGTCTCGTCGTCGCTCATCTTCGCAGGCCGGCGGCCGTCGCGGATCGCCGCGATGATCTCGGGGGCGATACCGGCCTTCTCGGCGATCGGCGCGTGGACGTACCATTCGTAATCCTGCGTCCAGCGGCGGGCGGTCATCAGGATCACCAGTTCCGAGAGCGTGGTGCCGATCTTCGGCTTGAAGCGCAGGTAGTCGCCCATCGACCGGGCCAGCGTCATCACCTCCGGGGAATACATGAGCGGCTCGAACGGCCCGAAGGGCGGCTTGCCCCGGGCCTGCGCGAAGGCCTCGGCCGCCTGCTTCTGCTCGGGGCTGTAGTCCTTCGGCGGGATGGTCGGCAGCCGGTCCTGCGCCTGCGCGGCGGCCGTCGCCAGCGGCAGGGCCAGGGAGAGGGCGGCGAGCGTCAGCGCGCGGCGGAAGGGGTTCATCGGTTCTCTCATTCTGGGTGTTGTGCCGTCAGGCCGCACGATCGCGGCAGCGCCGTCCATATGCCAGGGTCCGCACGGCGAAGACCGTGTCGAAACCCGCGCGGCGTCACGGACCGGCCAAGCCGGTTGCGCTCGACGCCGCGCCGCGCCATCAGCGGCCGCGATGGCCGGCTCCGCATCCATGCTGCCGATCGAGGCAGCGCTCCCCGATCTGCGTCGCGCGCTCGCCGCGCGGAATGCCGCCGTCCTGGTAGCCCCTCCCGGAGCCGGCAAGACGACCCGCGTGCCCCTGGACCTGCTGGGGGCGCCGTGGCTCGACGGGCGCAGGATCATCCTGCTCGAGCCGCGCCGCCTCGCCGCCCGGGCAGCGGCCGCCCGCATGGCGCAGACGCTCGGCGAGCCGGTCGGCGGGACCGTCGGCCTTCGGGTCCGCCTCGGCTCGAAGATCTCGGCGCGGACGCGGATCGAGGTGGTCACCGAGGGCGTCTTCACCCGCATGATCCTGGACGATCCGGAACTCTCCGGGATCGGCGCTGTCCTGTTCGACGAGTTCCACGAGCGCTCCCTGGACGCCGACCTTGGCCTCGCGCTGGCGCTCGACGCGCAGGGCGGCCTTCGGGAGGATTTGCGGATCCTCGTCATGTCGGCGACCCTCGACGGCGCCCGGGTCGCGCGGCTGCTGGACGACGCGCCCGTGATCGCCTCCGAGGGCCGCGCCTTTCCGGTGGAGACCCGATACGCGGAGCGCGATCCGAACCGGCGGATCGAGGATTCGATCGCCGAGGTGACGCTGCGGGCCCTGCGGGCGGATCCCGGTTCGATCCTGGTGTTCCTGCCCGGACAGGCGGAGATCCGCCGGACCGTCGACCTGCTGGCCGAGAAGGTCGGACCGGACGTGCAGCTCGCGCCTCTCTACGGGGCGCTGACACCCGCCGAGCAGGACCGCGCCGTCGCCCCGGCGGCCGCCGGAACCCGGAAGGTCGTTCTCGCGACGAGTATCGCCGAGACCTCGCTGACCATCGAGGGCGTCCGGATCGTGGTCGATTCGGGACTGGCTCGGGTTCCGGTCTACGAGCCGGGCCTGGGCCTGACCCGTCTGGTCACGGCCCGCGCCTCCCGCGCCTCGGTGGACCAGCGCCGCGGCCGCGCCGGCCGCACCGAGCCGGGCCTGTGCTGGCGCCTCTGGTCCGAGGCCGGCACCAACGCCCTCGAACCGTTCACGCGGCCGGAGATCCTGTCCGCCGACCTCGCCGGGCTGCTCCTCGACTGCGCCGCCTGGGGCGTGACCGATCCGGGCACGCTCGCCTTCCTCGACCCGCCCCCCGCGCCGGCCCTGACGGAGGCCCGCGCCCTGCTGACCGAACTGGGGGCGCTCGATGCCGATGGGCGCCTGACGCCGGTCGGCGCGCGCCTGCGAGCCCTGCCGCTTCCGCCGCGGCTCGCCCGTATAGTGGCGGTCGCGGCCGGAAACGGCCACGCACGGGCCGCCGCCGACCTCGCCGCCGTGCTGGTGGAGCGCGGCCTCGGGGGGGACAGTCTCGACCTCGACGAGCGGGTCGAGCGGTTCCGCCGCGACCGCGGCGGACGCGCCGCCGACATGCGCCGGCTCGCCGACGGCTGGGCCCGGATCGCCGGGGCAGGCAATTCCGCGCTCCCGGATGCCGGCCCGGTCGCCGCCGGCCCGCTCCTGGCGCTCGCCTATCCCGACCGGGTGGCCCGGGCGCGCGGCCGCGACGGCGAGTTCGTGATGGCGAGCGGACGGGCCGGTCGCCTCGACCCGGCGAGCCCGCTCGCCCGCGAAACCTATCTGGTGATCGCCGATCTGGCGGGATCGGCCGCGAGCGCCCGGATCCTGGCCGCGGCGGCGATCGGGGCCGAGGCGATCGAGCGCCTCTTCGCCGACCGGATCGAGTCGCGCACCGAGATTGCCTTCGACCCGCAGGCCGCCGCCCTGCGGGCGCGGGCGGTCCGGCGACTCGGCGCGGTCAGTCTCGGGTCACGGCCGCTGCCGGTGCCGTCTGATCCGGAGAGCGCCGAGATCCTGGCGCGGGGCATCGCCGATCTCGGGATCGAGCGACTGCCGTGGACGCCGGCCCTGGCGCAATGGCGCGCCCGGGTGATTTTCCTCCACGCCGCCGAGGGCGACACCTGGCCGGACCTGTCGGACGCGGTGCTGGCCGGAACCGCGGAGACGTGGCTGGCGCCGTCCCTCGTGGGGCGCGCCACCCTCGCGTCGGTCACCGCGGACGATCTCGCCGGCGCCCTCCAGAGCCTGGTGCCCTGGGCGCTGCGCGCCCGGCTGGACGCGGAGGCGCCGACCCACGTGGAGGTCCCGACCGGCTCGCGCATCCCGGTGGATTACACGGCCGAGGAACCGGCGCTGGCCGTCCGGGTCCAGGAGCTCTTCGGCCTCGACCGGCATCCCCGGGCCGGAGGACGGCCGCTCGTCCTGCACCTGCTGTCGCCGGCCCAGCGGCCGATCCAGATCACCCGCGATCTGCCCGGGTTCTGGCGCGGATCCTGGGCGGCGGTGCGGTCCGAGATGCGCGGCCGCTATCCGCGCCATCCCTGGCCGGAGGATCCGCTCAGCGAGGCGCCGACCCGCCGGGCCAAGCCGCGCGGAACCTGACGGCCGCAACGCCCTTCCTCCGCATCGACACCAACGGATCGGACGCGATGACCACGGACACGACCGCTTTCGACCCCGCAGCCGCCGGCTGGGCGCTGGTGGAGGACAAGGGCTTCATCGCCCATGTCGGTCCGCTTCATGTCCGCGGCACCGACGGCGCCTACGCGTTTCGGGCCGAGCAGAAGCACGCCAACCTGATCGGCGTGGTCCATGGCGGCATGCTCATGAGCTTCGCCGACCGCGCGCTGGGCGAGACCGCGATGCAGGCCGCGGGCGGCGCCAATTGCGTGACGATCCAGCTGGAGATGAAGTTCATCGATGTCGGCCGCCTCGGCGACTGGATCGAGATCCGGCCGCAGGTGGTCAAGCGCACCGGCTCCCTCGTGTTCATGCGTGGCGACGTCCGCGACGACACGCGCCTCCTGGCCTCGGCGGACGGCGTGTGGAAGATCCTGCGCCGCCGCCCGGATTGACCATCTCAGGACATCTGTCCTAGCTTGCCGCCGCGCGTCGCGTCGTTCCGACCGGGTGCGCAATGGAGGATCGCATGCGATCGTCGCAGACCGATACATCCGGCGTCGAGGCGAAGCGCGGTCCGGCTCGACCCTCTCGACGCGCGATCCTCGCGGGGTTGGCGGCCTTCGCCGCAACGCCCGACGGAGCGGAGGCGCAACCTAAGCCGCCCAGCACGGTGACCAATCCGCCGCGCGACTTCCGGCCCGGCGCGGCCCCCACCACCTACTTCACCGATCCGGACGTCGTCGCGGTCGACCCGGCCTTCGAACCCTACATCGTGCCGAACAGCGCCATCCGCCGGCTCTGGACCGGCGCCCTCTGGGCGGAGGGGCCGACCTGGAACGCCGTCGGCCGCTACCTCGTCTGGAGCGATATCCCCAACAACCGGCAGATGCGCTGGCTGGAGGAAGACGGGCACGTCTCCGTCTTCCGGATGCCGAGCAACAACGCGAACGGCAACAGCTTCGATCATCAGGGGCGGCAGATCAGCTGCGAGCACGCCACCGGTCGGGTCGTGCGCTACGAACTCGACGGGGCGGCGACGATCCTGGCCGATGCGTTCGACGGCAAGCCGCTCAACTCGCCCAACGATGTGGTCCAGCATCCGGACGGCGCCTACTGGTTCACCGATCCGCCCTACGGCGCGCTGCTCTACGAGGGGCTGCCGGACGCGGCGGGCGGCCCGAGCAATCCGCAGGGCCATCTCGACCCGCGGCTCGGCCAGCCGGCCGGGACAGCGTCCCGGCGGCGGGTGCTGCCCAACGCGGTCTACCGCATCGACCCGTCGGGGCGGATCGACCGGGTGCTCACCGACGATGAGGTGCCCGATCCGAACGGCTTGTGCTTCTCGCCCGATCACCGGACGCTCTACGTCTGCTCCACGGGGAAGGGACCGGGGGATACGGGGCCCGGCGGCAAGGGCGAGATCTACGCCTTCGATGTCGGAGGCGGGGCCTTACTCTCGAACAAGCGCCTGTTCTCGGATTGCATCGTGGACGGCGTGAAATGCGGCCCCGACGGCCTGCGGGCCGATGTCGACGGCAATCTCTGGGTCTCCAGCAATGCCGGCCGGGCCGTAGGCTACAACGGCGTCACCGTCTGGTCGCCGAAGGGCAAGCTCATCGGACGGATCCGCCTGCCGGAGGTGTGCGGGAACCTCACCTTCGGCGGCCCGAAGCGCAACCGCCTGTTCATGGCGGCCAGCCAGTCGCTCTATGCGCTGACGGTGAACACGCAGGGTGCAGGGCCGGCCTGAGGATTCGGGTGCGCCCCGCAGCGCTCCGCGGCGGCAGGCGACCCACCTCTCACGCCCTCTCGCTGGGGTGCCCGCGGCAGTGGGCCTCGAACGATTAGCCCGCGTGTGATCCCAGAAGCCCTCCGTCGAGGCATCCCCGCCGGGGCCCCAGGAGGAGGGCGCGGATCGGTGATCCGGCCTTCGCGCATGCGTGCGTCGGGCCGATAGCGCGGCCCTGCGATCGGGACCGGATCCGGCTGGATCCTTCGGCCGGCCATGGCTGACGGCGCACCGGCACGCTATCTGTCATGGGTATGAGCGTGGATCCCGCCCCCGACCCGACCTTGAGCCGCCTCAGCGCGGCCCTCGGGGACCTTCCCAAGCGCGGCCTGCCGCCCGTGGAACGCTGGGATCCGCCCTATTGCGGCGCCATCGACATCCGCATCGCCGCCGATGGAACGTGGCACCACAACGGTTCGCCGATCCGGCGGGACAAGCTGGTCAAGCTGTTCGCCAGCATCCTGCGGCGCGAGCCGGATGGCCGGACTGTCCTGGTCACGCCGGTGGAAAGCGTCGGGATCACCGTCGAGGATGCGGCCTTCGTGGCCGTCGAGATGGCCGTCGACGGCACGGGAGCGGACCGGCGCCTCTCCTTCCGTACCAATGTCGACGATCTGGTGAGCGTCGACGCGGAGCACGCCCTGCGCTTCGAGGAGGGGCCGGACGGGGCCCTGAAGCCCTACCTCCATGTCCGCCGCGGGCTGTGGGCGCTCGTGACCCGGGCGCTCACCTACGACCTTGTGGATCTCGCCGAGGAACGCCTCGTCGACGGGAGGCCCTGGCTCGGCCTGTGGGCCGGCGGCACCTTCCACACCATCGCACCGGTCGCCGCCGCGTGAGCGACCCGCTCGCCGAGTTTCTCGCCCGCGCTGCGGCCGGCCTGTCGCCGGATCCGCCGGGACCGGACGATCCGACCTCCAATCCCCGCGGCGACCACAGCCTCGATCCGGATGGCACGGCCGTGATGCCGCCGCCGCCCCATCGCCGGGCCGCGGTCCTCGTCCCGGTCGTGCGCCGCGCGGACGGTCCGAGCCTCATCCTCACCATGCGGGCGGCCAACCTGCGCGACCATTCCGGACAGGTCGCGCTGCCGGGGGGTAAGATCGATCCCACCGATCCCGGCCCCGCGGATGCGGCCCTGCGGGAGGCCTTCGAGGAGATCGGGCTGCTGCCCGCGGCCGTGCGGCTGCTCGGCTATCTCGACCCGTATCTCTCGGGCACCGGATTCCTGGTGACCCCGGTGATCGGCTTGGTCGATTCCGAGGTAACCCTGACGCCGAACCCTGCCGAAGTGGCCGATGTCTTCGAGGTGCCATTCCCGATTCTCATGGATCCGGAACGCTATCGCCTGCGCTCCCGCGCCTGGCAGGGCCGCGAGCGCTGGTTCTATGCCTTGACCTACGGCGAGCGGCTGATCTGGGGTGTCACCGCCGGGATTCTGAACAATCTCCGGGAACGGCTCTATCCGGAAACGGAGTCGGGCGACGTTGGTCGCCCGGCGCGATAGGCTGCCAGGCATGCTGCGCCGCGTCCTCGAAGAGTTTGGCCTCTTCCTCGTCCCCTTCGCCCTCTTCCTGGTCTACCTGCTGCTGTCCGGCCGCAACCCTCTGCGCCGGGTGCACTGGGACCCGCACCTGTTCCGCCTCGTCCTGGCCGGGCTGGCGGTGGTGATCGGCACGCTCGTCTACGAGGGGCTGTTCTCCGAGCGTCGCTCGGCGGGCTACGTGCCCACCCACATGGAGAACGGCCGCCTCGTGCCCGGTGGATTCCGGTGAACCGCGCGCTCGACCAAGTCGGTCTCATGGCCCTGCTCGACCGCCCGGGCGTGCGCCGCGTGCTCGCGGCCCTGGATGCCCCCGGTGCCGAGACCCGCCTGATCGGCGGCTGCGTACGCGACGCGCTGCTCGGCGTGCAGACCGCCGACATCGATATGGCGACCACCCTGCTGCCCGAGGCGGTGATGCATGCGGCGCAGCGGACGCGCGGCCTCAAGGCGGTGCCGACCGGGATCGAGCACGGGACGATCACCCTGGTGACCGAAGACGGGCCGATCGAGGTCACAACCCTGCGCGAGGACGTCGAGACCGACGGACGGTACGCCGTCGTCCGCTTCGGCACGGACTTCCTCCGCGATGCCGAGCGCCGGGACTTCACGATCAACGCGCTCTCGCTCGGTGCGGACGGAACGCCGCACGATCCAGTGGGCGGCCTGCCCGATCTCGAAGCCGGGCGGGTGCGCTTCATCGGCGATCCGGCGACCCGCATTCGCGAGGACGCCCTGCGGATCCTGCGCTTCTTCCGGTTCCAGGCGCGTTTCGGCGCCGGGGCGCCCGATGCGGCGGCGCTCGCCGCCTGTGTGGCCGCGCGGGACAGTCTGGACCGGCTCTCCCGCGAGCGCGTGCGCGCGGAGTTCCTGAAGCTGCTGGCGGCCTCCGGCGGTCCGGCCATGGTGGCGACGCTGAGCGCGACCGGCCTGCTGCAGCGGATCACCGGCGGCGTCGGTGAACTCGGGCGGCTGGAGCGCGCCGCCGCTGCGGGATTGTCTCCGGTGATGCGCCTCGCGGCCCTCTCGGTCGGGGCTCGGCACGACGCGGATCGGCTGCGCGAGCGGCTGCGTCTCTCGAAGAGCGAGCACGGACAGCTCATCGGCTACGCGGAAGCGCTGGCCGATCTCCACGGACGTGCGGTGCTGGATGGGGTCGCGGCGCGGGCGCTTGCGGCCGGGCACGGCCTGTCGCGGCTGGCAGACGTGCTGGCGATCCTGGCCGGGGAGCCGAGGCCTGCCGTAACGGAGACGGCGATCAGCGCCTTTGAAACCCTCAAGGGGGAGGGGGCGTCGCCGGCCTTTCCCCTGGCGGGGGCGGATCTGGTCGCGGCCGGCGTGGCGCCGGGTCCCGGGATCGGGCGTGGGCTGGCCACGGCGCGGAAAGTCTGGCTGGAGTTGGGCTGCCCGACGGATGCCGAGGCGCGGGCCGACCTCCTGGCGCGGGCGCTGGAGGGCGCCCGCTGAACGAGGCTCAGAGCTTCAGGAGCGCCTTGGTCTCCTGGAGCTGGACGATCTGGCCGTTCAGCTCCTCGCGCTTCTGCAGGTCCTCGGTGGCGTCACGCTGCATCTCGATGGCCTCGATGTCGCGGTCGAGGGATTCGTGCGTCAGCTCCTCGATCGGCGCAGCACGCTCGGCGAGCACGGTCACGGCCGTCGGGCCGATATCGGCGAAGCCGCCGCGAACGTAGATCCGCTTGCCGCTGCCCTGGCTCTCGGTGACCACGATGACGCCGACCCGCAGGGAGGTCAGCACGGGCGCGTGGCCCGGCAGCACCGTCATCTCGCCCTCGACGCCGGGCAACTGCACGGCGCTCACCTCGCCGGAATACAGCGTCCGCTCGGGGCCGACGAAATCGAAGTGGAAGGTGGCCATCTCAGGACGATCCCGGATCCGCAACAAGCTCTCCTCCCCGTGCGGGGAAGAGTTGGAGGTGGGGGAGGTTCAGGATGGAGCGCGGCAGCTTCGCCTGCACCATCCCCACCCCCGATCCCTCCCCGCGAGGGGGAGGGGAGGGCGTCGTCTTACGCGGCCTTCATCTTCTTGGCCTTCTCCTGGGCCTCCTCGATGGTGCCGACCATGTAGAAGGCCGCCTCCGGGAGGTCGTCGTAGTCGCCGTTCACCAAGCCCTTGAAGCCCTTGATGGTGTCCTCGAGGGCGACCTGCTTGCCCGGCGAGCCGGTGAACACCTCGGCCACCGAGAAGGGCTGCGAGAAGAAGCGCTCGATCTTGCGGGCGCGGGCCACGGTCAGCTTGTCCTCTTCGGACAGCTCGTCCATGCCTAGGATCGCGATGATGTCCTGGAGGGCCTTGTAGCGCTGCAGGGTCTGCTGCACCCGGCGGGCGACGTCATAGTGCTCCTCACCGAGGATGGTCGGCGACAGCATGCGCGAGGTCGAGTCCAGCGGATCCACCGCCGGATAGATGCCCTTCTCGGCGATCGAGCGCGACAGCACGGTCGTGGCGTCGAGGTGGGCGAACGAGGCGGCGGGCGCCGGGTCGGTCAGATCGTCGGCCGGCACGTAGATGGCCTGCACCGAGGTGATCGAGCCCTTGGTCGTGGTGGTGATGCGCTCCTGCAGGGCGCCCATGTCGGTGGCCAGCGTCGGCTGGTAGCCCACCGCCGACGGGATGCGGCCGAGAAGCGCCGACACCTCGGAGCCCGCCTGCGTGAAGCGGAAGATGTTGTCGACGAAGAACAGCACGTCCTGGCCGTCGTCGCGGAACTGCTCGGCGATGGTCAGGCCGGTCAGGGCGACGCGCGACCGGGCGCCGGGCGACTCGTTCATCTGGCCATAGACCAGGGCGCATTTGGAGCCCTCGGCGGAGCCATGCTCCTTCGGGTCCACGTTCACCTTGGACTCGATCATCTCGTGATAGAGATCGTTGCCCTCGCGGGTGCGCTCACCCACGCCGGCGAACACCGAGTAGCCCGAGTGCACCTTGGCGATGTTGTTGATCAGCTCCATGATCAGCACGGTCTTGCCGACGCCGGCGCCGCCGAACAGGCCGATCTTGCCGCCCTTCGCGTAGGGGGCGAGCAGGTCCACCACCTTGATGCCGGTGACGAGGATCTGCGCCTCGGTCGACTGCTCGGCATAGGAGGGGGCCGGCTGGTGGATGGCGCGGTAGGTGTCGGCCTGGACCGGACCGGCCTCGTCGATCGGCTCGCCGATGACGTTCATGATGCGGCCGAGCGTGTTCATGCCCACCGGAACCTTGATCGGCTCGCCGGTGTCCGTGCATTCCTGGCCGCGGGTCAGGCCCTCGGACGTGTCCATAGCGATGCAGCGGACAGTGTGCTCGCCGAGCTGCTGGGCGACCTCGAGGACGAGGCGGGCGCCGTTGTTCTTGGTCTCGAGGGCGTTCAGGATCTCGGGCAGGTGGCCCTCGAACTGCACGTCGACCACGGGGCCGATAACCTGGGTGATCTTGCCGACCTTGTTGGAGCCGGCGCCGGGGAGTGCGGTGTTCGCCATCGTTAACCTACCCTTCAAGCTGTGCGTTCAGGCGGCGGAGCCTCAGAGGGCTTCCGCACCCGAGATGATCTCGATGAGTTCCTTGGTGATCATGGCCTGACGCGTCCGGTTGTAGATCAGCGTCTGCTTCTTGATCATCTCGCCCGCGTTGCGGGTGGCCGAATCCATGGCGCTCATGCGCGCGCCCTGCTCGGAGGCGGCGTTCTCCAGGAGCGCCCGGTAGATCTGCACCGTCAGGTTCTTCGGCAGCAGCGTCTCGAGGATCGCCTCCTCGGAGGGCTCGAACTCCAGCGCGGCGTTGCCGGCCGCAGCCTTCGCGGTCGTGTCGACCGCGGGCAGCTCCGCGGGGATCAAGCGCTGCGCGGTCGGGATCTGCGAGATGACCGAGCGGAACTCGGAGTAGAACAGGGTCGCGACGTCGAACTCGCCGTTCTCGAAGCGGGTCAGGATCTTGTCGGCGATCCCGGCCGCGAACTCGTAATCCACCGGGCGGTTGCCACGGATGTCCATGCTCTCGACGATCTGGTCGCGGTACTGCCGCCGCAGCGCGTCGAGGCCCTTCTTGCCGACCGTCATGATCTTGACGGTCTTGCCCTCGGCGGCGAGCTTCTGCGCGTATTCGCGCACCGCGAGGCGGACGATCGACGAGTTGAAGGCGCCGGCGAGGCCGCGGTCGCCCGTGCACACGACGAGCAGGTGCGTCTGCTCGGAGCCGGTCCCGGACAGGAGCCGCGGGGCGCCGACGCCGCCGACGAGGTTACCCGCGAGATTGCCGAGCACGGCCGACATCTTCTCGGCATAGGGACGGCCCGCCTCGGCGGCCATCTGCGCACGGCGCAGCTTGGCGGCGGCGACCATCTGCATGGCCTTGGTGATCTTCTGCGTCGCCTTCACCGAGGTGATGCGGTTGCGCAGGTCCTTCAAACTCGCCATCGGGTGAGGTCCAGGTCCGTTCTATGGGCCTCTCCTTCCCTCGGCGGGAAGGAGCCGGAAGTTCGGGCGGTGCAGCGCGGATCGCAATCCCCCTGCACCACCCAAGATCCCTCCCCGCGGGGAGGGGCCTCACATCAGCCGATCGACTTGGCGACGCTCTCGACGACGCTCTTCAGCTTGCCGGCGTTCTCGTCCGACAGGTCCTTGGAGGCGGCGATGGAGTCGAGCAGGTCCTTGTGCTTCGAGCGGAGCGTGCTGAGCAGCGCGTCCTCGAACGGGCGGACCTTGCTGACCGGCATCTTGTCCAGATAGCCGTTCACGCCGGCGTAGATCACCGCGACCTGCTCTTCCATCTTCAGCGGCGAGAACTGCGGCTGCTTCAGGAGCTCGGTGAGCCGCGAGCCGCGGTTCAGGAGCGCCTGGGTGGAGGCGTCGAGATCGGAGCCGAACTGCGCGAAGGCGGCCATCTCGCGGTACTGCGCGAGCTCGCCCTTGATCTTGCCGGCGACCTTCTTCATCGCCTTGGTCTGAGCCGAGGAGCCCACCCGCGACACCGAGAGGCCCACGTTCACCGCCGGGCGGATGCCCTGGTAGAACAGGTCGGTCTCGAGGAAGATCTGGCCGTCGGTGATCGAGATCACGTTGGTCGGGATGTAGGCCGACACGTCGTTGGCCTGGGTCTCGATGACCGGCAGCGCGGTCAGCGAGCCGTTGCCGGCGGCGTCGCCCATCTTGGCGGCGCGCTCCAGCAGGCGGCTGTGGAGGTAGAACACGTCGCCCGGATAGGCCTCGCGGCCCGGCGGGCGGCGGAGCAGCAGCGACATCTGGCGGTAGGCCACGGCCTGCTTGGAGAGATCGTCATACACGATCACGGCGTGCATGCCGTTGTCGCGGAAGTACTCGCCCATGGCGCAGCCGGCGAACGGCGCGATGAACTGCATCGGGGCCGCGTCGGACGCCGTGGCCGCGATGACGATGGAGTATTCCAGGGCACCCTGGTCCTCCAGCACCTTCACGAACTGGGCCACCGTCGAGCGCTTCTGGCCGATGGCGACGTAAATGCAGAAGAGCTTGGCCTTCTCGTCGCCGCCGGCGGCATGGCCGGGCTTCTGGTTCAGGATCGTGTCCAGGGCGATGGCGGTCTTGCCGGTCTGGCGGTCGCCGATGATCAGCTCGCGCTGGCCGCGGCCCACCGGGATCAGGGCGTCGATCGCCTTCAGGCCCGTGGCCATCGGCTCGTGCACCGACTTGCGCGGGATGATGCCCGGGGCCTTCACGTCGACGCGGCGACGCTCGGTGGAGACGATCGGGCCCTTGCCGTCGATCGGGTTACCGAGGGCGTCGACGACGCGGCCGAGCAGGCCCTTGCCCACCGGCACGTCCACGATGGCGCCGGTCCGCTTGACGGTCTGGCCTTCCTTGATCTCGCGGTCGGAGCCGAAGATCACGATGCCGACGTTGTCCTGCTCGAGGTTCAGGGCCATGCCGCGCACGCCCGACTCGAACTCGACCATCTCGCCGGCCTGGACGTTGTCGAGGCCGTAGGCGCGGGCGATGCCGTCGCCGACGGACAGGACCTGCCCGACCTCGGAGACCTCGGCTTCCTCGCCGAAGTTCTTGATCTGCTCTTTCAGGATCGCGGAGATCTCGGCGGCGCGGATGTCCATACTCGGGCCTCTGTCGCTGATGCGTCTATGCGTGTTCGGATCGGATGGGGGCGCTTAGCGCGCGGCCCGCATCGCGAGGCGGATACCGTTGAGCTTGGTCTTGAGGGAGGCGTCGACCATGCGCGAGCCCATCTTCACGACGAGGCCGCCGATCAGGCTGGGATCGACCACGAGATCGACGTCGACCTCGGCCTTCGCGATGTCGCGCAGCGACGCCTTGATCTCCTCGATCACCGCGTCGGAGGGCTTCTCGGCCACCCGCACCTGGGCGCGGACGATCCCCTTCGAATCCTGAACCAGGCTCCGGAAGGCGCTGATCATGTCCGGGAGGGCGAAGAGCCGCCGGTTCGCGGCCGCGAGGCGGATGAAGTTGCCGGCGAGACCGCCGATTTCCGCCTTTTCGAGCACGGCGCCGATGGCGGCTGCCTGCTCCTCGGCGCTGAAGACCGGGCTGCGGATGAGGCGGCGGAGATCCGCGCTCTCCTTCAGCAGCGTGTCGAATTGATTGAGGGATTGGGCGACCGCGTCGACCTGGCGCTCGTCGCGCGCGAGCTCGAACAGGGCGGAAGCGTACCGGCCCGCCACGCCTGCGACCAGGGGACCAGCCTCGGAACCGTTCTGCGCCACCCGTCGCTCTCTTCTCTGGTTGCCCGCCCGCTCCGCGCGCTCCGGCAGGAGCGCGGTGCGTGACCGTTCGGGACGTGGG
The DNA here is from genome assembly GCF_900116795.1 of Methylobacterium sp. UNCCL125. NCBI lineage: Bacteria > Pseudomonadati > Pseudomonadota > Alphaproteobacteria > Hyphomicrobiales > Methylobacteriaceae > Methylobacterium > Methylobacterium sp. UNCCL125. The sequence goes on from NZ_FPBW01000003.1 coordinate 214,926, forward strand.
ATCGTGCCGGCAACGGACAGGGTCAAGACCTGTCCTCGCGGCGCGGCGACCGCCTAGCATGCCAGCATGGCCGCACGCAACACGGCAGGCGCACCGCGCAGCGCGTGACGACGGCGGAAGTGTGACGCCGGAGCTGCCTCAGCAGGCGAGCCGGTCGCAGCGCCGGACGCTGGCGATCATCTGCGCCATGGCGCGCGCGCCCGGATGGCCCAGGATGCCGTTGTTGCCGAGCACGTAGGACGGCGTTGCGTAGAGGCCGAGATCCGCCGCCATGCGCATCTGGCTCTTGAGCGCCGCGCGCACCTCCTCGCTGTCGGCGATCGCCTCGACCTCCGCCTGGGGGATCCCCAGCGCGGCCGCGGCGGCGAGCGCCCCGGGCCCGTCGATGCGGCCGGGCTTGCCGAGCAGCGTCTGATAGAAGCGCCAGGCGGCGTCCGAGCCGAGCATGCGCTGCACGGCCAGCATCACCTTGGCGGCCTGAGCCGATTGCGGCGACAGGATCGGGTTGTGGACAAGCCCGATGCGCAGGTCCGCGTCGCCGGCGTGCAGAGCGACCACGTCGGCGGCGGCCTTCCGGCAATACGGGCAGTTGAAGTCGAAGAATTCGTAGAGCGTGGTCGCGGCGTCCCGCGGTCCCACGTAGGTGACCCCGCGCAAGGCCGGAATCTGCCCGGTGATCTCGCCCGGCAGGATCGAGTTCGCCACCGCCTTGCCGTCATCGCCCGTGACCGCGACGCGCTGGCCATAGGATTGCGCAGCCGCCCGCCCGAAACCCGAACCCAGCAGGATGCCGGCGGCGGCGAGGATCAGGCGACGGGAAACAGGCATGGGACACGTCCAGGGCATCGGGGTCCCGCTCCGGTCGCGCCGAAGCGGAGCGGGACCAGAACCAGGGAGGCGAGTCGGTTTGATGGCATATCGGCGTGACGGTGGCGCTACCGCAGCCCCTTCGGCCGGTCGCCGGTCGCCCAGGCCAGCGCCTGCTCCAGGCGGTCATTGCCCCAGAACAACTCGCCATCATCGGCCAGGAACGTGGGCGCCCCGTAGATCCCACGGGACCGCGCCTCCTCGACGCTGACCCGCAGCTTCGTCTTGTTGGCCTCCGCGGCGGCGGCGCGCACGGTCTGGGTCCCGTCGAGCCCGAGCGAATCGACGATCTGGGCCACGGCCGCGGGCTCCGCGATCGAGCGGCCCTCGGCGAAACTCGCGGTGAACACCGCCTTCGAGAACGGCACGAGCCAGTCCTGGTCCTGGCCCAGGATCGCCACCCGCACGGCACTGAGGCTGTTCTGCGGAAACTGCGCGGGGCGCGTCACTGGCGGCAGGCCGAGCCGTGCAGCTTCGCGCTCGACGTCCCGCCACATGTTCTTGCCCTTGGCCGGGTAGAGATTGAAGGGCGAGGTCGTCCAGCCCTGCGCCGCGAAGAGCGGCCCGACCAGGAACGGGCGCCACCGGATCGCCACGCCCGCCTCGGACGCCGCCGCCTCGACGCGCATCGCGGCGAGGTAGGAGTAGGTGGAGGCGAATTCGTACCAGAACTCCAAAATTGGCTGGCGCGCCATAGACTTCGCTTCTCCGATGCACTCTTGCGGCGATGACGACTGGCAACGCCCGCGCCATTTCTCGCACGGCCGCAAGGCCACCGTGAGGCGAAACGCGGCCGATCTCTCGCCATCAGAGCTACGCGCGAGACGGCGCGCCGGTTGCAGGCCGGTGACACCCGCGATAAGCCGCTGACGCCCCGCCTCAGTTCCGGAAGTCGCATGTCCGTTCCCGCGAAGAGCCCCGTGAAGAAGGTCGTGCTGGCCTATTCCGGCGGCCTCGACACATCGATCATCCTGAAGTGGCTGCAGACCACCTACGGCTGCGAGGTCGTGACCTTCACGGCCGATCTCGGCCAGGGGGAGGAGCTGGAGCCGGCCCGCCACAAGGCGGAGCTGCTGGGCATCAAGCCCGAGAACATCTTCATCGAGGATCTGCGCGAGGAGTTCGTCCGCGATTACGTCTTCCCGATGTTCCGGGCGAACGCCGTCTACGAGGGCGTCTACCTGCTCGGCACTTCGATCGCCCGGCCGCTGATCGCCAAGAAGCAGATCGAGATCGCCGAGAGGGTCGGGGCCGACGCGGTCTGCCACGGAGCGACCGGGAAGGGGAACGATCAGGTCCGCTTCGAACTCGGCTATTACGCCCTGAAGCCGGATGTGACGGTGATCGCGCCCTGGCGCGAGTGGGACCTGCGCTCCCGTGAGCAGCTCATCGCTTTCGCCGAGCAGCACCAGATCCCGATTGCCAAGGACAAGCGCGGCGAGAGCCCCTTCTCGGTGGACGCGAACCTCCTGCACGCCTCATCCGAGGGCAAGGTGCTGGAGGATCCGGCGATCGAGGTGCCGGACTACGTCTACTCGCGCTCCCTCTCCCCCGAGGAGGCCCCCGACCAGCCGACCGTCGTCACGATCGGCTTCGAGCGCGGCGACGCGGTCTCGATCGACGGGGAGGCGCTGTCGCCCGCGAACCTGCTGGCGAAGCTCAACGAACTCGGCCGCGCCAACGGCATCGGCCGGCTCGACCTCGTCGAGAACCGCTTCGTCGGCATGAAGAGCCGCGGCATGTACGAGACACCGGGCGGTACGATCCTGCTGCCGGCGCACCGCGCCATCGAATCGATCACCCTCGATCGCGGCGCCGCGCACCTGAAGGACCAGCTCATGCCGCAATACGCGGAGCTGATCTACAACGGCTTCTGGTTCTCACCGGAGCGCGAGATGCTCCAGGCGCTGATCGACAAGAGCCAGGAGAAGGTCACCGGTACGGTGCGGCTGAAGCTCTACAAGGGCGGCGTCCACGTGATCGGCCGCGAGAGCCCGCACTCGCTCTACGACCAGGATCTCGTGACCTTCGAGGAAGGCGCCGTCGCCTACGATCACCGCGACGCGGCGGGCTTCATCAAGCTCAACGCGCTCCGGCTGCGCACCCTGGCACAGCGCAAGAAGCGCGAGGGCTGAGGCTCGCCGGCGCCCGCCGACGCCGCAGCGCGTCAGGCGGGCTGCCAGCCGGCAGCCGACCGCCGGAAGGCGCCGGGCCCGAGATCGGCGTAGCGCAGGAAGATCTGCAGGGCCGGCTGCAGCTCGCGATGGAGGCGCACCAGCCGCGCCTCCGAATCGTCGTCGTCGTTCGCGGCCGCCCCGGCCACCGCGGCGAGATGGCGTGTCATGGCGGCGGTGTAGGAGGCGTCTTCGCCGTAGGGCCGCTGCGGGTCGACGTGCGGAACACCCTGCGCCGCGTTCCAGCCGACATTGAGCCGGGGGATCAAGGCCAGGTGCTCCGGAGTCACCGCGAAGGTGATGACGTCCGGCGTCTCGCCGGTCGCCGCATCCCGGAAAACGTCGCCGACCGCGCCCGGATCGAGCTTCGCCAAGCCATTGTGGTACTGGTATCGACCCGGCTTCAGCTGCGCGTTCTGAACGAAGACGGCGAGGCCGTCCTCGAGCGACCGGTGCTCCTCCTCGGCGCCCTCGTCGTCCCCGGTGACGTTGGCGATGTCGCCGTCGCGATCCAGGCTGCCATAGGGCGCCGCCGGGTGAACGGTCGGCGCCCCGGGCTCGGCGCCATCCCAGGCAACGACCATCCGGCGGATCAGGGCGATGCGCTCCAGGCTCAGGTCGTAGACGGCATCGCTCATCGTGTGTGGGTCCGCGTCCTCAGGTGGTGACGCTCCTCTTACAGACCGGATTCGGCCGTTGCTACCGCTGCGGACCCCGATGCTCTTTGAGTGAGCGGGCCCGGCCGAGGGATGTACCAAGCGGCTCTCCCAACTCTGCGAAGGCGGCTCCGCGTATGATCTGCTCACCGGTCTTCACCAGCGATCGCAGCCACGCCGTTCGCCTCGTGAAAGCGGGCACAGTTCCGGCCGACGTCCATCCGGCCGATATCGTGGAGATCGGGCGTTCGCGGGCTATTGTGCCGGAGGGGCACCAGTGGAAAGATCTGTTTTAGTATGAGCCGCGCGCCGGGGAATAATCCATGACAGATCTCGGGAAACCACTCGCGGAGTGGCGCGAGCAGTTTTGATTTTTTGGCAGATTTGCGATACTAATATTTGCATATAAGCATAAAATACGAACCGTCTGCTGCAAATCATTGACCAAGTTCTGCAGCAGACCAGATCTTCCTCTTGAGCATCACGCCGAGGGAATTGCAGCACGACGCGGGGAAATTCACACGCCGAGCTGAGAATCGGACGGCGATCACGCAATTCGTGGCCCGGCGCGAGGCAGCGCCCTTCGCCGACAAGGCGGCAGCCAATCATGGACCCGCTCGCGCCGAGCTGCAGAGGGCCGGCACGCCCTGCAGCGCGTACGATACACAGATCGACGCGCCCGGCGCGAACCCTTCGGACTTCAGACGGGCACGCAGCGCGCCCGGATTGAAAGCGGGATCGCCTATGGTTCGATCCGCCGCCGCTGAAGACCGGATTGCGGCCTCGCGCCGATTGCGGACGGCGCGGCTGTCCGGGCGCACGGCACGGACGATGCCGCAACGCTCGGTCCGGGGCTCTGGACTCAGCCGGATCCGCACGACTGGAGCTCACCCGCTGTTGGCCAGGCATCCATATCCCGTCAGCGGCGGCCCCGAAACAGCCGACGATCGCGCCCCTGACCGGAACCAGGCCGCTATCGCCGCACGCAGCCGGTGAGCCCTTCAATCTGACCCATCATGGCCTGGATCCGCGCGGCGCGGCGGCGCACGCCCGGAGAGGGGCGACCGGCGCTGCGGGTGATCGGATTGGGCAGGACGGCGGCGAGGAGGGCGGCCTCGTTCCGGGTCAGCCGGCTCGCGTCCTTGCCGAACCAGTGCCGGCTCGCCGCCTGCGCCCCGTAGATACCGTCGCCCCACTCGGCGACGTTGAGGTAGATCTCCATCATCCGGCGCTTGCCCCAGAGCGTGTCGAGCGCCAGCGCCAGCGGGATCTCGACCGCCTTGCGGATGTAGGACCGGCCCGGCCACAGGAAGACGTTCTTGACCGTCTGCATGGCGATGGTCGAGGCGCCGCGGCTCGGCGAATCCTCATCGTCGACCACGTCGCGGATCGCGCCGAAATCGACGCCGTGATCGAGGCAGAAGCGCTGATCCTCGGAGGCGATCACCGCCAGCGGTAGGACGGGCGCGATGCCCGAGAGCGGGACCGGATCGCGGCTCACCGGTTGAAGCGTCAACCACCGCCCGAGCATCAGGGTCGACGGCGGCATCACCGCGCTATAGACGAGCGCCAACGTCAGCGTGAGGACGAATCCGATCGCGGGGAGCAGGAGCAGCATCCCGACGATCCGGCGGACCGGGCGGGAGCGCCGCGGGCGCGCGAGCGGAAGGTCACGACCTGCCGTCTCTCGCCTGCGTCCCGCCCCATCCACCGTGAGTTCGTTCCCGCTCAACTGACGCTCGATTGGTTTCTAAGGCCAGGACCGGACGTAGCGCCCGATGACCCCGACCCCCTCAACGCAGGCACCGACCGGTTCGGTCAAGGCAGGCACGCCAGCCGTCGATTTTACCCACAGGTTGACGGAGGTCGCCGGGAAGGTCGAGACCTTCCTGGTCGAGCGCCTCGGACCGGACGTCGGCCCCGGCGAGATCGCACGGCCGTCCCGCCTGATGGAGGCCATGCGCCACGCGGTGCTCGGCGGCGGCAAGCGGCTGCGGCCGTTCCTCGCCATCGAGACGGCGCGGATGCTGGGCGGATCCGAAGCTGCGGCCCTCGCGGCCGGGGCGGGGGTCGAGCTGATCCATTGCTACAGTCTCGTCCACGACGATCTGCCGGCTATGGACGATGACGACATGCGCCGCGGTAAACCGACGGTGCACAAGGCCTATGACGAAGCCACCGCCATCCTGGTCGGCGACGCCCTGCAGACTTTGGCCTTCGAGATCGTGGCCGATCCGACCTGGCAGCCGGAGGCGCGGATCCGCGCCGACCTCGTCCTCGGCCTTGCCCGTGCCTCGGGCCTGGGCGGCATGGTCGGCGGCCAGCTTCTCGACCTCACCGCCGAGGGCCGGTTCGGCGTTGCCAACATGGACGTGGACGACACCCTGCGGATGCAGGCGATGAAGACCGGGGCGATCCTGGCCTTCTCGGTCGAGGCCGGCGCAATCGTCGGCGGAGCCGACGAGAGCCAGCGGGCCGCCCTGCTGCGCTACGGCCTCGCCCTGGGCCAGGCCTTCCAGATCGCCGACGACATCCTCGACCGGGAGGCCTCGCCGGAGGCCATGGGCAAGGCCACCGGCAAGGACAAGGATGCCGGCAAGGCGACGCTGGTCGATCGTCTCGGCATCGACGGCGCGCGCGCCGAATGCGACCGCCTCGTCGGCGTCTGCGAGGACGCGGTCTCGTCCTGGGGCGAGGGCGCGCGCATCCTGCGTGACGCCGCCCGCTTCACGGTGGCGCGCAAGACCTGAGCGTCTCGGCAGTGCCGTCCCCTATCGGCGTCGATCCGGTGGGGGGCGGAGGAAGGCCGGACGGGTGAAGCCGCCCGGATCAGGCGCGGCGGCTTCGTGGGTCCGGTGCGCCACCGCGAGAGCCGCAGGGCGGCGCTGGCCTGCGGGACGTGGGTACCCGTGGAGCTGCGGGCCTTGCGCCCGCAGCGCGCCGGTACAGAGCGGCACCGTTCCATTCGGATCCGGGGGAAGCGGACCCGCGCGGGCCGATCGCCGCTTGCGCGGACGTGGTCCGGTCTCGGTCTGTCGCGGCGCGGACCGGCTGTTCAGAGCCGGTTGTTTTTGTTGTGGACATCCAGGCACACGGCGGCGAGCAGTACGACGCCCTTGATCACCTGCTGCCAGTCGACGCCGATTCCCAGGATCGACATGCCGTTGTTCATGATGCCGATGATGAACGCGCCGATCACCACGCCCGACACCTTGCCGATGCCGCCGGCCGCGGAGGCGCCGCCGATGAAGCAAGCCGCGATCACGTCGAGCTCCAAGCCGACGCCGGCCTTCGAGTTCGCGGTGTTGAGCCGGGCGACGAAGATCATGCCGGCGAGGCCGGCGAGCGCACCCATATTGGCAAAGGTCAGGAAGGTGAGGCGCTCGGTCTTGATGCCGGAGAGGCGGGCCGCCTTGATATTGCCGCCCAGCGCATAGATCCGGCGCCCGATCGTCGTCCGCGTGGTGACGAAGCCGTAGAGCATCACCAGCGCCAGCAGGACGAGCAGGACGTTGGGCAGGCCCCGATAGGCACTCATCTGCCACGCGAAGGCAAGGATGAGGACGGCGGTGACACCGTTGCGGCCGATGAAGCTCGCCAAGCTCTGCGCCGCCTCTCCGGTCCTCACCTGCGCCTGCCGCCGCCGCCAGTTCAAACCGACCAGCGAGGCGACGAAGACAAGCGCGATCAGCAGGGACGTCGCAGGTCCGGCGAAGTTGGAGAGGAATCCCTTGGCCAGCAGCTGGAACACCTCCGGAAAGGGGCCGATGGAGGCGCCCTGCAGCAGCACCTGGGTCAGGCCTCGGAACACCATCATTCCGGACAGGGTGACGATGAAGCTCGGTATGGCGAGATAGGCCACGAAGTAGCCCTGCAATCCGCCGATGACCGCGCCGACCGCGAGGCACAGAAGGGAGGCGGAGAGCGGGTCGAAACCGAAGCGGACCATCAGCAGCGCCGCGAGCGCGCCGACGAAGCCGACCACGGATCCGATCGACAGATCGATGTGGCCGGCCACGATGACGAGCAGCATCCCGAGCGCCATCACGACGACGTAGCTGTTCTGCAGGATGAGGTTGGTCAGGTTCAGCGGCTGGAACAGGACGCCGCCGGTGGCGACTTCGAAGAACACCGTGATCACCGCCAGCGCGAAGAGCAGCCCGTAGGTCCGCAACTGCGTCATCGGCAGCCGGCCGCGTCGGCCCCGCGGCTCGCTTGCGGCCGTGTCGCCGTTAACGTCGCCGCCGGGAAGCATGGACTTGCTCATCGTGATGTCGGTCATCCGTTCAGGCCCTTGGAGCGCATGATCGCGCGCATGATCGCTTCCTGGCTGGCCTCGGCGCGCGAGAACTCGGCGACGAAGCGTCCCTCGTTCATGACGTAGATGCGGTCGCAGAGGCCGAGCAGCTCCGGCATCTCCGAAGAGATCATCAGGACACCGCGCCCGTCGTCGGCCAGTTCGTTGATGATGCTGTAGATTTCGTACTTGGCGCCGACATCGATGCCCCGGGTCGGTTCGTCGAGGATCAGCACCTTGGGCTGGGTGAACAGCCACTTGCTCAGCACGACCTTCTGCTGGTTGCCGCCGGACAGATTGACGGTCTGCTGCGTCACCCCGAAGGAGCGGATGCGCATCTTGGTGCGATAGCGGCCGGCGACCCGCTGCTCGGCCTCCTCGTCGATCACCGTCACGGTCGAGATTCCGGGAAGGTTCGCCAAGGTCGTGTTCCGGGCGATGTCTTCGCCCAGCACGAGCCCGAGCTGCTTGCGGTCCTCGGTCACATAGGCGATGCCCGCAGCGATCGCCCGGTCGATCGTCGAGACGTCGACTTCGGCGCCGTCGATCCGGACGGTGCCGCGGACGCCCTGACCGTAGGAGCGGCCGAAGAGGCTCATGGCGAGTTCCGTTCGGCCCGCGCCCATCAGGCCGGCGATCCCGACGATTTCGCCCCTGCGCAGGGTCAGGCTGACGTCGCGCACCACCGCGCGATCGCCGTGAAGCGGGTGGTGAACGGTCCAGCCGCAGACCTCCATCAGAAGGTCGCCGATCCGCGGCGTCCGCACCGGATAGCGGTTCTCCAGCGTGCGACCGACCATGGCCCGGATGATGCGGTCCTCATCGACCGCGCCGCTGCGGCAGTCGAGGGTCTCGACGGTGGTGCCGTCGCGCAGGACGGTGATCCGGTCGGCCACCTTCGCGATCTCGTTGAGCTTGTGGGAGATCAGGATCGAGGCGATGCCCTGCGCCTTGAAGCGCAGCAGAAGCTGCAGCAGGGCTTCGCTGTCCGTCTCGCTGAGGCTCGCGGTCGGCTCATCGAGGATCAGCAGCTTGACCTCCTTGGAGAGCGCCTTGGCGATCTCCACGAGTTGCTGCTTGCCGACACCGAGATGGGTGACGAGGGTGTCGGGGCTCTCATCGAGGCCCACCATCGCCATCAGCTCACGCGCCCGAGCGGAAACCCGGCCCCGGTCGATGATCCCGAAGCGGGCCGGCTCGTTGCCGAGGAAGATGTTCTCGGCGATCGACAGATAGGGGACCAGGGCCAGTTCCTGGTGGATGATGACGATTCCGAGGCGCTCGCTGTCGGAGATGTTCCGGAACTGGCCGGGCCGGCCCTCATAGGTGATGCAGCCCGCGTAGGATCCGTGGGGATAGACGCCGCTCAGAACCTTCATCAGCGTCGATTTCCCGGCACCGTTCTCGCCGACGAGGGCGAGGATCTCGGCGGGCTCGACGGTGAGGTTGACGTCGTCGAGGGCCTTCACGCCGGGGAAGGTCTTGGAGATTCCCCGCATTTCGAGGACGGGCTGCATGCGACGCCTACCAGCTCGGACTGCACCTTCGGCCCCCGCGCCGGCTCGTGCGGCGCGAGGATGGGAATCGCCGGAGCCGGCGGGCTCCGGCCAGGCTTCGATCACTTGAGCTGGTCGAGGGTGTAGTAGCCCGTATCGACGAGGGCCGATTTCCAGTTGGCCTTGGTGACGATCACCGGCGTCAGCAGGTAGGACGGGACGATCTTCTTGCCGTTGTTGTAGGTCTTCACGTCGTTGACCTCGGGCTGCTGGCCAGCCTCGATGGCGTCGATCATCGCCATCGTCACTTTCGCCAGATCCCGGGTGTCCTTGAAGATCGTGGCCGTCTGCTCGCCCGCGATGATCGACTTGACCGATTGCAGCTCGGCATCCTGGCCGCTGACCACCGGCAACGTCACACCGCCGGACCCGTAGCCCACGCTCTTGACCGAGGAGAGGATGGCCGTGGAGATGCCGTCATAGGGCGACAGCACGGCATCGAGATGCGCGGTGCCGTAATAGGCCGAGAGCAGGTTATCCATCCGGGCCTGGGCAGTCGCCGGATCCCACCGCAGGATCGAGACCTTGTCCATGCCGAACTGGCCCGAGCGGACCACGAGCTTCTTCGAATCCAGGTAGGGTTTCAGCACCGACAGGGCGCCGTCGTAGAAAAAGTATGCGTTATTGTCGTCGGGCGAACCGCCGAACAGCTCGATGTTGAAGGGCCCCTTGCCCTCCTTCAGCCCGAGGGCGTCGACAATGGACGTGGCCTGCTGAACGCCTACCTTATAGTTGTCGAAAGTCGCATAGTAATCAACGTTCGGCGTTCCCTTAATCAGCCGGTCATAGGCGATGACGGTGACGCCCCGTTCATGGGCCTTGGCCAGGACATCACTCAGGGTCGTGCCGTCGATGGAGGCGACCACCAAGATCTTTGCCCCCTTGGTGAGCATATTCTCGATCTGGGCGAGCTGCGTCGGGATGTCGTCGTCCGCGTATTGCAGGTCGGGTTTGTAGCCTTTGGCCTTCAGCAATCGGACGATGTTATTGCCGTCGTCGATCCAGCGCTGGGAGGATTTCGTCGGCATGGCGACACCGATGGGATCGCTGCCCGCGGCCTGTGTTGATGTAACGGCGAGCGCCCCCAGAAGCGCAGCACTCAGGATTGACGGTCCGGAGCGCAATTTTTTCTTGGCGATCCCGGAAATCCAGTGCTTGACGATCATGATTTTCCCACTTCTTATCGTTATATTTATCCGATCAAATTGACGATCTCGCTTTGCCGAGATCGCGAAATACAAACTCAACGAACCGTTTTATTGGTACAAACGCAGATGCACCCGGCCATCCACTGCGATACAGCCGACATGTGGCGCGAGAAACGGCTGCAAATATCTATTCTCCGGGCCCATTGAGACTTTTTAACTGGACATCGGGCTCTTCGGAACGTCGCCTCCCGGAACCGCCGACGTCAGCGCGCGAGACGCGCGATCTCCTCTCCTATGGAATTGGCTGCATCCAACCCGTTTTTCGTGACTGATTTGTATGAGTTATGAACTGGGCCGTCAATCGGCCCGCCTGGCTTTGCGCGTCAAAAATACGTGGCTTTGACGGGCGCGAGAGTCATGCGCGGCAGGTCGAGTGTCAGGGCGCTGACGGCCGCCTCTCGGCCGCGATCGGGCGACCATCGGACACGACGAGGTCGCCTGTCGGGGTCACCGCTTCGCTGTCGCCGTGCTGGGCGGCATCCCGACCGGACAGGAGAAGATTGCGACGACGTGATCGGCCCGGCCGGCTCGCCGGATCGATTCAGGGTTCGCCTTCATGCGCAACGCGCTGTGCGTGCTTCGCGCGATCAGCGAAGTTCCGGCGGCCGCGATCGCAATCCGCCCCTGGAACGAGGCTCGACCATGGGGCCGCGGGGCGACCGGCGCGACCATGTCCGGTCGGTTCTGGGCACAGCGCTCAAAACGCACCGCAGGAGGCGTACCTGGACAACACCGGGCTGACCCCGGGGGCCGCCCATCGACGGCGGCCGACCGTCGCGAATCCGGGGCGGCTCAGCCGCGCCCGACGAACGGCATCTTGGTGGCCATGATCGTCATGAACTGCACGTTCGCCTCCAGCGGCAGGCTCGCCATTGAGAGCACCGCCTGACCCACATGGTCGGGATCCATCACCGCCTCGGCACGCAGGGAGCCGTCCGCCTGCGGGACACCGGCCTTCATCTTTCCGCCCATGGGCGTATCGGCATTGCCGATGTCGATCTGTCCGCAGGCGATGTCATAGGCGCGCCCATCGAGGGAAGTCGCCTTGGTCAGCCCCGTCACGGCGTGCTTGGTCGCCGTGTAGGCGATGGAATTCGGCCGGGGCGCGTGCGCCGAGATCGAGCCGTTGTTGATGATCCGGCCGCCCCGGGGATTCTGATCGCGCATGATCCGAAAGGCATGCTGCGTGCACAGGAACAGGGCGGTGAGGTTGGTATCGACCACCTGCCGCCAAGTCTCGAGCGGCAGATCCTCCAGCGGAACCGCCGGGGCGCCGATGCCGGCATTGTTGAACAGCAGGTCGAGGCGGCCGAATTCCGCCCGCGTGCGGGCGAACAGGGCGGCGATCGAGTCGGGATCGGTCACGTCGGTGGACACCGCGAGAGCCCCGTCGCCGATCTGCGCCGCGACGTCGTCCAGGGGCTCCCGACGCCGCCCCGAAAGCACGACGCGCCATCCGGCGCCGGCGAGGGCCAGGGCGGCAGCCTTGCCGACCCCCGTCCCAGCCCCGGTCACGATCGCGATTCGCTCAGCCGTCGACATGCGTTCCTCCCGGTTCCGGCGTTGCTCCGCCTGTAGCGGATGGCCGGCGCGGCGCGAAGAGATCAGCGTTTCAGATGCGCGCCGCGGTCACGGTGCGTAGCGACGGGACGCCTGCTCTATGGTGGCGCGTCGCGCGCCGGACGGGGAGGGGGACGGAACGATGGGGCTCAGTGTGTCGCCAGGGCTGCGCCAGACGATCGCCGCGGCGGTGGCAGGGTGAGCGCCCCCGAGATCCCGTTCCTGGCCGGGCTCGACGCGGCGGCGGTCGCGGCCGTTCGGGCCCGCATGGTGCCGGTTGCGGTTCCGGGTGGCCGGATCCTGTTCGAGCAGGGCGAGACCGGAAACGCCCTCTACACGCTCGTCTCCGGCGTGGTCGGCGTCTCCACCCGCGACCACGCCGGTCGGCCGACCCGGATCGCGCGCCTGCGCCCGCCCGAAACCTTCGGCGAGATGGCCCTGCTGTCGGACGCTCCGCGGGCGGCCACCGTGGTGGCCCTGCGCGATTCGCATCTCCTGCGGCTCACTCGGGATGCCTTCGAGGCGGTCATCGCCGAGCATCCGCATACGCTCCTCTACTTCGCCCGGATGCTCGCCGACCGCCTGCGGGCGATCTACGATGGCCATTCGGTCCACCATGCGCCGCGAATCTTCACGATCCTGGCCGTGACGGAGGGGCCCGATCCGGCCCATGTTGCGCGGCAACTCGCCGGCGCCTTCGACGCCCTGCTGCCCGGCGCAACCGGCTGTCTCACCGACTGGCCGGAGGGGGCTGACGAGGCCTGGTTCCAGGCCTTCGAGGACGGCCATGCGCGCACGATCTTCGCAGCGCACGACATCGACTGCCCCTGGTGCCGGCAGAGCCAGCGGCGCGGCGACCACGTCCTGCTCCTGGCCGAGCCCGGCGCGCCGCCGCGGCCCGGCGCGGCAGCCTATCTCGACCGGGTCCGCTCCGATTGGATCCGGATGGATCTCGTCGTCCGCCAGGATCCGGCGGCCCGGCGCCCGAAGCCCCTGCATCCGGAGGTCGCCGCCCTGCCTGCGGCGATGCGAATCCAGCTCCGAGACGGCAATCGGGGCGATCTGCATCGCCTCGCCCGGCTCGCCAGCGGCGCCGCACGGGGCCTCGTCCTCGGCGGGGGCGGAGCGCGCGGGCTGGCCCATCTCGGGGTGCTGAAGGCCCTCGACGAGGTCGCCTGCACGCCGGATTTCGTCGGCGGGACCAGCATGGGCGCGATCATCGCGGCGAGCCTCGCCATGGGCTGGAACGTCGCGGAGATCCAGGCGCAGATCGAGGCGTTCTTCGCCACCAGCAATCCGATCAACGACTACACGCTGCCGCTGCACGCCCTGACCCGCGGCGCCAAGGTCGATACCGGTCTCGCGGCGCGTTACGGGGGGGTGTGCATCGAGGATCTCTGGCTGCCGTTCTTCTGCGTCTCGTCGAACCTGACCACCGGCAGCACCATGGTGCATCGCTCGGGCGACCTGCCGAAAGCCCTGCGGGCCAGCATCGCGATTCCCGGCCTCCTGCCGCCGGTGCTCTGCGACGAGGGCGTCCTGGTCGATGGCGGCATGATGAACAACCTGCCGGCGGATGTCGCCGCCGGGCTGGAGCGCGGACCGGTTCTGGCCGTCGATGTCGGGACCGACCGGGCGTTCCAGGACATGCCGCAGCGCGGCTGGAGCGGCCGGCTCGTACGCAAGCTGATCGGCTCGCCGCTGGCGATGCCGGGTCTGGCACCGCTGCTGCTGCGCGCCGCCACCGTGTCGAGCGACGCCCAGAGCCTGATGGCGGCGGCGCACGCGACCGCCGTGCTCAAGCCCCAGCTCTCCGGCATCGATCTGCGCGCCTGGTCGCGCTTCCGCGAATCGGCGGAACTCGGCTACCGGGAAACCCGCGCCGGCCTTGCGACCGGGAGGCTCGCGCGCTGGCTGGACCCGGTGCGCTGAGATGTCCGCGTGCGGCGGCGCACGCGCGGGTCCCTCGGCCCTGTAACTCCGGGCATTCGGTGACGATGTCTCCTGCAGGATGTCCTTTGGAGATCAGAGCCATGCCCCACACTGCGACGCCTATGACCGAAACCGTGACCGGTTCCGAGCGGGACCGGACCGCTCCGGACGATCGCTCCGCACCGCACGCCCTGCTGCACGGGGCCGCCTTCGTCCTCCTGTGCCTCTGGACCCGGACTGCGCCGGAGCGCCTGCGCGACCAGCTCTCGCCTGAGGCGGAAACCTGCGGCGCGCTCGGCTTCTGAGCGGATCGGATCTGGACGCGGAGGCGTTTCCCGCCGCCGGCAAGGCGGGCAGGACGGAGCGCACGAGAACATGACCGTCGCGGGTGTGAGGTTGCGCCGGGTCGAGTTGCCGGAGGTGGGCCTGAACGTGGCCGAGGCGGGTCCCGAGACAGGACCGCCGACCATCCTGCTGCACGGTTTTCCCGAATTCTGGTTCGGCTGGCGCCATCAGATCGGGCCTCTCGCCGAGGCGGGTCTGCGGGTGATCGCGCCGGACCAGCGCGGCTACGGCCTCAGCGACAAGCCCGCGGGGATCGCCGCCTATCACCTGGATCGTCTGGCAGGCGACGTTCTGGCCCTGGCTGACGCCTATGGCGCTCCCACGGTCCGCCTGGTCGGACATGATTGGGGCGGCCTCGTCGCGTGGTGGGTGGCGAGCCGCCATCCCGAGCGGATCGACCGGCTGGCGATCCTCAACGCGCCGCATCCCGCCGTGGTCGGCACCTACATGCGGCACCATCCGGGCCAATGGCTGCGCAGCACCTATGTCGGCCTGTTCCAGATCCCGCACCTGCCCGAACGGCTGCTCACGGCCGATCGCTGCCGGGCCCTGCGCCGCGCGCTGACGACCACAAGCCGCCCCGGCGCCTTCGCGCAGGCCGACCTCGACCGCTACGTCGAGGCGTGGCTGCAGCCGGACGCGATGACCGGCATGCTGAACTGGTACCGGGCCCTGGTGCGGCTTCCCCGGGCGCGGCCGCCCCGGGTCCGCGTCCCGGCGTTGATCCTCTGGGGGCGACGGGACACCGCGCTGCAATCCGGCTTGGCGGAAGCCAGTCTCGCTCTCTGCGACGCGGGGCGCATCCAATGGTACGCGCAGGCCAGCCACTGGCTGGCGCATGAGGAACCCGCTTCGGTCAGCGCCGACCTCCGCACCTTCCTGTGCTGAACCCGTGTTCTGAACCACCGAGCGAACACGGCTTCTCGCCCGCCGCCCGGGCTGAGGTGAGAGCCGAAATCAATGCACGGACGGGTATCGCCGATCCCGGCACCGTCCCGCCCGGAGACGCGACGGCCGCCGCATCGGTCCGCACGCCGTCCAAAGAACGGGTATTATTTTTAACGCCGTGATCCGGAACATTACGATCACTTGTTTCTTAGCTGGTGGCTCATAGAAGCTGATCGGAGCTACTCCACGATGTCTGTTCGTTCTTTTCTAACCGCGGGTGTGGTCTTCGGTGGCCTTCTGGCCGGAACCGTCGCGTCGCAGGCCGCGCCGGCGATGGCGCAGCCCGGTCTGACGGGATCTGATATGGTCGAGACCGTTGCGATGCATCGGCATTACCGCATGCACCGCCATCACTCGGCCCGGCACCACCGCCGGATGCGGCGCATGAACACGATGCGCCACGGCGACCCGAATGCCCGCAATCCGTCGCGCCCCGGCTACCAGCAGCAGCTCGGCAACACCACGGGCGGCCCGCGCCACTGAGTTCCCAATGGCGCTCGGACCCGCGCTGCGTGCGTCGGATCCGGGCGCCATCCACCGGCGATACGCCTTCTCCCCAGCTGCGTCGGCTTGATCGGCCTGATTCGCCGTCGACGCTCTGCTAAGAGGCGGCATGGCCCGAACCGCCGTCCGCCCCGCCGCCGATACGACGCCCATGCCCGGTCTGGACCCGGCCGGCGCCACGCCGATGATGGCGCAATACATCGAGATCAAGGCTGCGAATCCGGACTGCCTCCTGTTCTACAGGATGGGCGACTTCTACGAGCTGTTCTTCGAGGATGCGGAGATCGCGTCCCGGGCGCTCGGCATCGTCCTGACGAAGCGCGGCAAGCACGCGGGCAGCGAAATCCCGATGTGCGGCGTGCCGGTCGACCGGTCCGACGACTATCTGAATCGCCTCATCGCCCTCGGTCACCGGGTGGCGGTCTGCGAGCAGACCGAGGATCCGGCCGAGGCCAAGAAGCGTGGGCCGAAATCCGTGGTCCGCCGCGAGGTCGTGCGGCTCGTCACCCCCGGCACGATCACCGAGGATCGGCTCCTCGACCCGGCCCGGGCGAATCTGCTCCTGGCGATCGGCCGCCGGAAGACCGGGGAGGGTGCCGTCGCCTACGGCCTCGCCGCGGTGGACATCTCCACCGGCCGCTTCTCCCTGAGCGAGGTCGCGGGCGGCGACCTGTCCGGTGCCATCGCCCGGCACGACCCGCGGGAGATCGTCCTGTCGGAGGCGATCCACGCCGATCCGGCCCTCGCGCGAATCTGGCAGGAGAGCCGCGCCGCGATCGTGCCCCTGGCCCAGGCCGAGCTTGAGCCCGCGGCCGCCGAACGTCGCCTGCGCGAGCAATACGGAGTCTCGACCCTGGAGGGGTTCGGCCAGTTCACCCGGGCCGAGATCGCGGCGGCCGGGGCCGCGCTGCTCTACATCGCCCGCACGCAGCTCGCCGCGCGACCCCCGCTCTCGGTTCCGACCCGCGAGGATGGCGGCGCGACCCTGGCGATCGATGCGGCGACGCGCGCCAATCTCGAACTCACCCGCACCCTGTCGGGCGAGCGGACGGGAAGTCTGCTCGCCACGATCGACCGGACCGTAACGGCAAATGGTGCCCGGCTGCTGGCCGAGCACTTGGCCGGCCCGCTCACCCATCTCGACGCCATTACCCGGCGGCACGCGGCGGTGGCCCATCTGGTCGAGGACGGCCGCCTGCGCGGCAGCCTGCGCGACGCCCTTGCGCGGGCCCCCGACCTCGCCCGGGCGCTGTCGCGAACCGGCCTCGGCCGTGCGGGACCGCGCGACCTCGCGGCCATCCGCGACGGCCTCGCCGTGGCGGCGGATCTCGGCGCCCGACTCGCTGCGATTCCCGACCTCCCGGAGGATCTCGCCCGGCTCGCCGAGCACTTGGCGGAGGCCAACCCGGATCTCATCGCCACCCTGGCGGCGGCGCTGGCCGACGATCTGCCGCTGAGCCGGCGCGACGGCGGCTTCGTGCGGGCGGGCTATCATCCGGAGATCGACGAGGCGCGAACTTTGGGCCAGGATTCCCGCAAGGTGATTGCCGCCTTGCAGGCGCGCTACGCCGAGCAGACCGGCTGCCGGACCCTACGGATCAAGCACAACAACCTCCTGGGCTTTTTCATCGAGGTTCCGCAATCCGTCGGCGAGGCCTGCCTGAAGGGTCTCCAGAGCGAGTTCGTCCACCGCCAGACCATGGTGGACGCCATGCGCTTCACCAGCGTCGAACTGGGCGAACTCGAGTCGAAGATCTCGGGCGCCTCCGACCGGGCGCTCGCCCTGGAAGCGGCCGTCTTCGACGACCTCGCGGCCCGCGTCTTGGCTCAGGCCGAGGCCATCGCCGAGGTGGCCGAGGCCCTCGCGGGTCTCGATGTGGCGGCGAGCCACGCCGAACTCGCCGTCGAACTCGACTGGCGCCGGCCCGTCGTCGATGAGTCCTTGAGCTTCGTCGTGGTCGGCGGGCGCCATCCGGTGGTCGAGGCGGCACTGCGCCGGGCGGGCGAGCCGTTCATCGCCAATGATTGCGACCTGTCGGGCGATACCCGCGGGCGGATCCGCCTGATCACCGGCCCGAACATGGGCGGCAAATCGACCTTCCTGCGCCAGAACGCGCTGATCGCCGTGCTCGCCCAGATGGGCGCCTTCGTGCCGGCTGCGGACGCGCGCATCGGCCGGGTCGACCGGCTGTTCTCCCGGGTCGGCGCCGCGGACGACCTCGCCCGTGGCCAGTCGACGTTCATGGTCGAGATGGTCGAGACCGCCGCGATCCTGAATCAGGCGACCCGGCGCTCCCTGGTGATCCTGGACGAGATCGGCCGCGGCACCGCGACCTTCGACGGCCTGTCGATCGCCTGGGCGTGCCTGGAGCATCTCCACGAGGTGAATGCCTGTCGGGCGCTCTTCGCGACGCATTTCCACGAGTTGACCGCCCTCGGTGACCGGCTGGCGCGGCTGGACAATGCGACCCTGAAGGTGGCCGAGCATCGGGACGGCGTCGTGTTTCTGCACGAGGTCGTGCCCGGCGTCGCCGAGCGCAGCTACGGTCTGCAGGTGGCGCGGCTCGCAGGTCTGCCGGGCAGCGTCGTGACCCGGGCCGGGGCGATCCTCAAGAGTCTCGAGAAGGCCGAGATGGGCCGCCCCGCCCGCGCGCGGATCGACGACCTGCCGCTCTTTGCCGCCCTCGCGCCACCACCGCCGCCGGAGCCGCCGCAGGAGGACCCGCTGGGTGCGCTCCTCGACGCCATCGACCCCGACGCCCTGACGCCGCGGGAAGCGCTGGATGCGCTCTACCGGTTGAAGCGCGAGCGAGCGACGCGAAGCTGAGACGGCGAAGCCCCGTAGCGACGCGCCTCGACGCGCGTCAGACGGGCGCGGGCGAGAACCCGTCCGGACAGGCCGGCCCGTGGCGACCGGCCCGGCGATCGGCCACGTAGTCGAGGGTGCTGGCCACGACGCGCTCGGAATAGGGTTTCGCGATCACGCCGATCGCCCCGGCGAAATCCGCCGGAATGCGCTTGGCGTTGGCGGTCATGAACACCACCGTGGTGCGTCGGTCGGCCGAGAGCGCCCTGGCGACGTCGATTCCGGTCGGACCGTCGACGAGGTGGATGTCCACGAGCGCAACGTCGGGCGCGGTGGAGCGGCCCATGGCGATCGCCTCGGTGGCGTTGCCGGCGACACCGACCGTGACATGCCCGAGATCGTCCAGCAGGCATTCCAGCTCGAGGGCGATCAGGGCCTCGTCCTCCACCACGAGGATGCGGAGCGCGGCGGCGTTCCCGGTCCCCATGCGTTCATCGTCCTCCGGCCCCGTGGCCGCCGAGCTTGAAGCCTGCACGTCGATTTCTCAAGCCGGCTGCTGGAGCGGGATATCGATGTCGACGGTCGTGCCCGGACCGGCATCCGCCCAGGCGATGGTCCCGCGCATCTGCCGGACCACCATCTCCACCAGATTTCGCCCGAAGCCGGCCGGATTCGGAGCCGCCGCGGCGACACCGACGCCGTCGTCGCGGATCGTCATATGCATCCCTCTCTCGGTGCGGCGGGCGACGATCGACACGCGTCCCTCCCGCTCGCCCGGGAAGGCGTGGCGCAGGGCGTTTGCCGTGAGTTCGTGGATCATCAGGGCCAGGGGCGCCGCCATCGCGGCAGCTACGGCGATCGACTCGACGTCGGCCTCGACCCGGCGCCGCTCCGGATCCAGGCCGGCATTCATGTCGGCCAGGAACTCGGCCGCGAAGTCGCCGAGGTTGAAATGCGTGCAGTCGCCCTCGGAATACAGCATCCGATGGGCTGTCGAGAGCGCGCCGATCCGCTCGGCCATGCCTTGGAGCGCGTCCCGCGCCTCGCCCTCGGGCGTTCGCCGGGCCTTCAGCAGCATCAGCGAGGAAATCACCTGAAGATTGTTCTTAACCCGGTGATCAACCTCGTGCAGCAGGGCCGTCTTCTGCTCAAGGGCGGTGGTCAGATCCTGGGTCCGCGCGTTGACGAGGCGCTCCAGCTCGTCGTTGGTGCCGCGCATCGACACTTCCATCTGGTGGACATAGGTCATGTCCGCCTGGGCGGCATAGAAGAAGGCGAGACCCTCGGCGTCGTTCACCGGCGTGATGGTCATCGCGTTCCAGAAGGTCGTCCCGTCCTTCCGGTAGTTGAGCAGCTCGACGGAGATCGGCTCCGCGGCCTGTACGGCCGAGCGGATCCGCTCGACCGTGAAACGGTCGGTGGCCGGACCCTGCAGCATCCGGCAGTTGCGCCCGACGATCTCGTCAGCGGTGTAGCCTGTCACCTGCAGGAATGCGTCGTTCGCCCAGGCGATCGGGTTGTCCGGAGCGCGGGCATCGGTGATCACCATGGGCGACGGGCTGCGCGCGAACGCGTCGACGAGCGTCGCCAACGGCGGAGCGGACTCGGATCGGAGACTCAACGCATCATTCCACGACTGGGCGGCGTGCCCGTTCGTCCGGCGGCGCCTCCAACACGCCGCGATCCGTGGGACGTGGACACCGCGTTAAGCAAGCTTCTACCAAGATTGAGGCGCAACACATCACGATCCAGCGAAAACCGGTGCGGCGTAAGGCTGCCACGATTTCGCGAGATCAAGGCCACGAAGGCTCAGGAGTTCCATGCCATGGCGAACCAGCCACAGGCGATGCGTCGCTTCCGGCTCCGCGACATCGTCGAGGACCGGCGGATCGTGCTCATGCTGGCTCTCGGATTCTCCTCGGGCCTGCCGCTGCTCCTGGTCCTCGGCACCTTCACGCTCCGCCTCGCCTTCTCGGACATCGACGTGCGGGCGATCGGCCTGTTCAGCTACGTGGCGCTGCCTTACTCGCTGAAGTTCCTCTGGGCGCCCGCGATCGACAGGCTGAACGTTCCGGTGCTGAGTGCCCGCCTCGGGCGCCGCCGGGCCTGGATGGTGACCACGCAGGCCGCGGTCGCCCTGTGCCTGACCCTGATGGCCTTCTCGGATCCGAAGACCAACCTCGCGCTCCTGGGACTCGGGGCCTTCCTGGTGGCCTTCTGCGCGGCGAGCCAGGATGTGGTGATCGACGGCTGGCGCATCGACGCCGCCGGCAGCGACTTCCAGGGTATCCTGGCGGCGACCTCGAACCTCGGTTACCGCCTCGGCCTGATCACCGCCGGCGCGGGCGCGCTGTTCATCGCCTCGGCGGGGGGCTGGACGCTGGCCTACCTGATCATGGCGGCGCTCATGCTGGTCGGGATGATCGCCGCCCTGCTGGCCCCGGCCTTCGACAGGCCTCGCACGGTTCAGGCGGAGACGCCCGGCCGCTCCCGGTTCTGGTCGATGCGCCGCGCCGTGCTGGAGCCGCTCACCGAGCTGCACGGCCGGTTCGGCGGCGCGCTCTGGGGCATCCTCCTGCTCGTGGCCTTGTTCCGGCTCCCCGATTTCCTGTCCGGCGTGATGGCGAGCCCGCTCTACCGGACGCTGGGCTTCGACCTGAAGGAGATCGCCACCGTCACCAAGCTCTACGGCATCTGGGTCGGCATCGCGGGCGGGTTCGCGGGCGGATGGGCCCTGGCCCGGCTCGGCCTGTTCCCCACGCTGCTGCTGGGCGCCTTCCTGGCCGCGTCCTCGCACCTCGCCTTCGCGTGGCTGGCGGCCGGCGCGCCCGAGATCTGGCGCCTGACGGTCGCCATCTCGATCGAGAATTTCTGCGGCTCCTTCGCCGGCATCGTGCTCATCGCCTACATGTCGAGCCTCACCAGCCCGGCCTACGCGGCGACGCAGTACGCGCTGTTCTCCTCGCTCTACGCGCTGCCGGGCAAGCTGATCGCGGGCTCGTCGGGTTTCGTGGTCGCGGCGATCGGCTATCCGGCCTTCTTCGTCATGACCTCCCTCGTGGGTATCCCGGTCCTGGTGCTCTGCGTCGCGGTCGGGCGCAGGACCGGGCAGGCGGAGGCCGCGGCGGCACCGGCGCGGGATGCGCAGGAGGCGGGGAACCGCATCCCGGGGCCCGAGCTTCCTACCACGGCGCGCGCGCCAGGGGCGGCGTGAGCACGACAGATCCAGGGATTCACGGATGAGCACGAGCGACCTCACCTTAGCCGGCGAGACGCTGCCGGCGGCGACTCCAGAAAAGACGCTGAGCGACGCGGACCTCGCCGCCCTGCGCCGCGCCGTGCAGGTGCTGGAGCGTCCGAGCCTCGCGGGGCGGCTCTCCGCGGCGGCCGGCGCGCCCCTCGACATCATCGGCCGATCGCTGCCGGCTCCGGTCACCGAAGCCGTCAGCCGCAGCACCGAGGCGGCCATGCGGGGGGCGCTGCGCGTCGCCCTGGCGACGCTGCCGCGCCGGGAACTCGTTCCGGCCGAAGGGGAGGGCCTCGGTTCCGTCGCCGCCAAGGCCGAGAGCCGGTTCGCGCAGCTCCTCGGCTCGGGCGACGCCAAGCACAAGGCGATGGCGGCACTGTCCGGCGCGGTCGGAGGCGCGTTCGGCCTCGCGACGCTGGCCGTCGAGCTTCCGGTCTCGACCACGCTGATGCTGCGCTCCATCGCCGAGATCGCCCGGGAGGAAGGCGAGGATCTCGAGACCCCCGAGGGGGCGCTCGCCTGCGTCCAGGTCTTCGCCCTCGGCGGCCGGGCCACGGCAGAGACCGAGGCGGGCGCGGCGCTCACCGAGAGCGGCTATTTCGCCGTCCGCGCGGCCCTGGCCAAGACGCTGTCGGAGGCGGCTCGCTATGCCGGCAGCAAGACGCTCCTCGACCAGTCGGCCCCGGCGCTGATCCGCTTCACAGCACAGATCGCCGCGCGCTTCGGTCTGGTCGTGTCCCAGAAGGTCGCCGCGCAGGCGGTGCCGATCCTCGGCGCCTTCGGCGGGGCGGCGGTCAACACGGCCTTCATGAACCATTTCCAGTCGGCCGCCCGCGCGCATTTCACGGTGCGGCGCCTGGAGCGGTCCTACGGGGCCGCCACGGTGCGGGCCGCTTACGAAGTCGAGAAGGCGGCCCTCGGGATCGCTTGATCCGCCCACGGCAAAGCCGCAAGGATCCGCGCCATCCGCACGGGGCGGAGAAACGGAGGCGGCTCTGATCGGCAACGGCGAGATGGTGGCCCGGCTGGCGCTGGCGGCCCTGTTCGGCAGCGTGATCGGCCTGGAGCGCGAGCGCCTGCTCTGGGCCGCAGGCCTGCGGACCCACATGCTGGTCTGTGTCGGCTCCTGCCTGATCATGCTGGTCTCGGCCTTCGGATTCGCCGACGTGCTGGGCACCGCCCACGTGGTGCTCGACCCCTCCCGAATAGCCGCGCAGGTGGTCTCCGGCATCGGCTTCCTCGGAGCGGGGACGATCCTGCTGCGCGGCGAGGTGGTGAAGGGTCTCACCACGGCGGCCAGTCTCTGGGGGGTGGCCGCGATCGGGCTGGCGATCGGCAGCGGCCTCTACGTGCCGGCCCTGGCCGCGACGGCACTCATCGTCGGCATCCTGGCGGGTGTGAAGCCCTTCGAGCAGCGCTGGCGCGACCGGATGCGCGCCCAGACCCTCCGGCTGACCGCCCGAAAAGGCGCGATGTCGCTCGACACCGTGCAGGCGGCGACGGGCGAGCGGGCCTCACGGGTCCGGACCTTCACGGTCCATCCGGGTCCTGATTCGGACCACGAGGAGGTGACGATCACGTTCGTGCGTCTGTCCCGGACGAGCTTCGAGGCCATCGCGGCAAAGCTTCGGGCGATGCCCGATGTCGCGTCGGTGGAGGTGGCCGAGGACTGATCGTGCCCGACGCTGCCCCTCGATCATGAGAACAGCGACGTGACTCGAAGGCGCGCGACGAGAGCCCCCAGGGAAAGCCTGGGCTGAGGCGACTCAGGCCGCCCCGGCGCCCTCGCCGTCGAGGAACAGGCGGTAGGCCGGGTTCTCGGTCTCGTCGGTGGCCGGGTAACCGAGGGCGTCGATGGCGGCGTCGAACCGGGCGCGCTCGGGCGGCGGCACCGCGATCCCGGCGAGCACCCGGCCGTAATCGGCGCCGTGGTTGCGGTAGTGGAACAGCGTGATGTCGAAATCCGGCCCGAGGGCGTCGAGGAACTTCATCAGCGCACCGGGCCGCTCCGGGAATTGGAAGCGGAACAGCCGCTCGTGCGCGACCCCGACGGCACGGCCGCCGACCATGTAGCGGACATGGACCTTGGCCATCTCGTTGTCGCTCATGTCGAGGACGCGATAGCCGGCCTCGCGCAGCGAAGCGATCAGCGCCTGCTTCTCGCGCTTGCCGCCGCTGACGTTGATGCCGACGAAGATCTGCGCCTCCGAGCCCGGCGCATGGCGGTAGTTGAATTCCGTGATCGCCCGCGGTCCGAGGGCGTTGATGAAGGCGCGGTAGGCGCCGGGGCGCTCGGGGATCGTCACGCCGATCAGGACCTCGCGCTGCTCGCCGATCTCGGCGCGCTCGGCGATGTGGCGCAGGCGGTCGAAATTCAGGTTCGCCCCCGAGGAGATGGCGATCAGCGTGCCGTCACCGCCCTCGCGCTCGGCATACAGCTTGGCGCCGGCGAGGCTCAGCGCCCCGGAGGGTTCCGACACCGCGCGGGTGTCGTCGAAGATGTCCTTGATCGCCGCGCACATGGCATCGGTATCGACGGTGATGACCTCGTCGAGATGCGCGCGGCAGAGCCGGAAGGTCTCCTCGCCGGCCTGACGCACGGCGACGCCGTCGGCGAACAGGCCGACACTGGGCAGGCTGACCCGCGTATCGGCCGCCAGTGCCGCGGCCATGCAGGCGGCGTCCTCCGGCTCGACACCGATCACCTTGGTGCCCGGCCGCAGATACTTCACGAAGGTGGCGACGCCGGCAGCGAGGCCGCCGCCACCCACCGGCACGAAGATCGCCTCGATCGCGCCGGTATGCTGCTCCAGGATCTCCTTGCCGATGGTGCCCTGGCCGGCGATCACGTCGGGATCGTCGAAGGGGTGCAGGAAGGTCAGGCCCTGTTCGGCCTCGAGGGTCTTGGCCTGCGCGAGCGCCTCGTCGAAGGCGTCGCCGTGCAGCACGACCTCGGCCCCCCGGGCCCGGCAGGCATCGACCTTGATCGACGGGGTGGTGCGCGGCATCACGATCACGGCGCGCGCGCCGAGCTTGGCGGCGGCCAGCGCCACGCCCTGCGCGTGGTTGCCCGCCGAGGCGCAGACGACGCCGCGGGCGATCTGGTCCGGACTCAGGCCGGACATCTTGTTGTAGGCGCCGCGCAGCTTGAACGAGAAGACCGGCTGGAGATCCTCGCGCTTCAGCAGGACCGGCCGCCCGAGCCGCTGCGTCAGCCGGGGCATCGGGTCGAGTGGGCTCTCGATCGCCACGTCGTAGACGCGGGCGGTGAGGATCTTGCGGATGTAGTCCGTCACGGTGTGGAGTCTCGGCCGATGCGCGGGGCTGTGCCGGCCAGATAGACCCTCCGGCCCGCGGATGCGAGCGCGCCCACGCGCGGCAGGTCAGCCCAGCCGCTCGACCAGCGCCGCCACCCACACGAGCAGCGCCGCCATCTGGGCCATGAAGGTGCCGGCGGAGGCGAGGTCCTTCACCGTACCGATCATCGGGTGATGCCCCGGATGGACGTGGTCGCAGAGCTTCTCGACGGCGGTGTTGAGGAATTCGGCGGCCAGCATCAGCAGCAGGCTGACCATCAGGGCGACCCGCACCCAGAGTGTCGCGCCGAGGAACAGGGCGACCGGCACGCCGAGAGCCAGGAGCAGGAGTTCCTGCCGCACGGCCCGCTCGGTGCGCGCGCCGTGGCGCAGGCCGCGCCAAGAATTCAGAAAGGCGAGAACCAGGGCGTTCATCGGATGGCGGTCTCCGGCACGGACCGGCTGATCCACTTGGCGAGCAGCGGACCGGTGAGCAGCACCACGAACAGGCGCAGGGTCTGGACCGCCAGCACGAAGGAGACGTCCGCCTTCGAGCCGACGGCGATGATCGCCACCGAATCGAGGCCGCCGGGACTCGTGGCGAGGACTGCGGTGAGCAGGTCGATGGGCAGCAGCAGCGTCAGCCCCCAGCCCCAGGCCGCGCAGAGGGCGATGACCGAGAAGGTCGCCGCCAGGATGCCGGGCAGGGCGGTGAATGTCAGGCGCAGCGTCTCCCGGGTGAAGCGCAGGCCGACATAGATGCCGATGCAGGCATAGGCGAGTTCGAGGAGGGGCACCGGCAGCGCCATGCGCACGAGCCCGGTGGCGTGGAGGAGGCTGCCGAGCACCATCGGGCCGACCTGCGCGCCGGCCGGCACCCGCAGGGCGAGCGCCGCGCCCGCGCCCACGATGGCGACGGCCAGCGTCGCGAAGACGGAGAGCGGACCGGTCACCTCGGCGACGCCAGCCGAGGCCCCGGGAACCGGCGTCTCCATCAGGAAGCGGGCGGCCAGCGAGGCCGAGAACACCACGGCCGCGACGCGCACGTATTGCATGAAGGCCACGAGGCGCGGATCGGCACCGAAATCTTCGGCCATGGCGACCATGGCGGAGGCGCCGCCGGGGGACGATCCCCAAGCCGCGGTGGTCCCGGGCAGCACGCGCAGGCGGGTCAGGATCCAGCCGACCAAGCCGCTGACCGCGACGGTGACCAGCACGACCGCGACGATGAGCGGCCCGTCCTCCACCAGGGTCTGGGCGATCTGCCCGGTGACCGCATGCGCCACGAGGCAGCCGATCGCCGCCTGGGAGGCCTGGAAGGCGGCCCGGGGTACGCGGAGGCGCGAACCGCCGACCCCGAACGCGATGGCCGCGATCATCGGCCCGAGCAGCAACGCGGCCGGGAACTGCGCCTGCATCAGGCCGTATGAGACGGCCGCGGACGCGGCGGCGAGGGCGGCCCAGAGGCCGAGGATGCGGAGAGAGAGCAAGGCGACCGATCGGGAGAGGCCCGCTTCAGACGGCAGGCGTCAGGCGCGCGCTATAGCGCAATATTGGCCCTGTCACGGCAGAGTTTCGACACGGCCGCCCCGCGCAATCGTCAGGGCTCGTGGGTCAGGGCGGCGAAGGCGGTGTCGAGGCGTGCCCGGGCGTCGGCCAGGCCCTTGCGGCGGTCATCGCGCCATGCGCGATCGGCCTCAAGCCGCTCCCGGGCGCGGGCCAGCATGCGCCGGACCTCAGCGGGCTGCGGGCCGCCGAGGCCCGCAGCCGCGTCGATCATGCCCCGGGCCGACAAGGCCGCCCGGAAACGCGCCTCGTCGAGGGGCAGGTCCGGCTTCAGGCCCGTCCCGGCGGCGGCCTCGGCGTAGATCCGCCGCACCTCCGCGAACGGGAGATCGGCGGGCCGCAGATCGTGGCTGCGGCCGTAGCTCACCAGCTCGGAGGCGAAGTGGTGGCCGAGCCGGAACGGCACGTCCGCCTCGCGCTGAAGCGTGTCGGCGAGTTCCGTGGTGGTCGAATAGTCGGCGGCGACCTCGTCGGCGGCCCGCGCCCGGTCCACGACCAGCCCGTCGAGGACGCGGGTCCAGCGCCGGCACAGCTCGGCGGCCTCGGCGAGCGTCCGGCCCGGCGGCTCGGCCTGGTTGCGCTTGTAGTCCGGCATCCCGGAATCGACGTTGTGCGCCATGATGACGAAGGCCTGCGCGGCCCCGACCACGTCGCTCGCCTTCATGCGCAGGCCGTAGAGGGCGACGGGATTGCGCTTCTGCGGCATGATGCTGCTCGGCCCGGTCAGCGCCCCCTCCCGCAGCAGGATCCACGGCCGGGTCTGGTGATACTGGGCGTAGAGGTCCTGCGCGAAGCTGCCGGCCGTGGTGGCGAGTGTCGCGGAAAGCCCGGTCAATTCCAGGCCCATATCCATCGGCGCGAGCTGGCCGGCATCGTAGCTGTTCTCCACGGGCGCATCGAATCCGAGCAGCTCGGCCAGGCGCTTGCGGTCCACCGGGAAGCTCGACGTCCCGAGGGCGGCCGCGCCCAGGGGTGACAGGTTGAGCCGCGCCCAGGCCTCGCGGAGGCGCTGCGCATCGCGGGCAAGGACGGCCGCGTAGCCGAGATAGAGGTGGCCGAGCGTCGTTGGCTGGGCCTGCACGCCGTTTGTATAGGCCGGGACGATCGTGTTGGCCTCGCGGTCGGCCACGGCCAGCAAGGCCCCCCGGGTCTCGTCCAGGGCTTGGGCGAGGGCGAGGAGGCGGTCGCGCTGCTCAAGCTTCAGCACCGTCGGGATGATGTCCTGGCGGCTGCGCCCCGAATGCATCCGGGTGGCCTCCGGGCCAGCAATGGCGGTGATCAGCGGCTCGATCCGGAGATAGTCGTCCGGCCGTTCCGCGCCGGGCTTGGCGGCGTCGGCGGCGACCTGATCGAGCGCGCGGGCGATGGTCGCGGCCAGGGGGCGCGGGACGATACCGGTCTCGGCTGTCATCACCAGGGAGGCCCGGTTGATCTGATCGATCCGGGCGAAGCTGTCCGTCGGCGCGGCGTGGGCGCCGAGGGGGGCGAGCAGCGCCAGAATTGCCCCGATCATCCTGCGCCGCATCGGCCCGTTCCCCATGCCCTGATCAGTCCTGATAGACGCGCCAAGCGCGACCGTCTTCATCACAGCGGGGCCAGGTGCCCGCGACACCGCCGCTCACGCCACAGCGTCGTCGCCCCGGCAGGCCGTGGTTCCGGGCGGCGCGTGCGCCCGGAAGAAGGCGGCGAGGTTCGCCAGTCCCGCGGCGCGGGGATCGCTCGCCCGCCAGACCAGCGCGATGGTCCGGCCGGGACCGTCGACATCGAAGGCCCGGGTGACCGTCAGGCCGCTGGGATCGGGGCTGGCGGGCACCGCGAGGGCCGGAAGCAGCGTGTAGCCGGCGCCGGCGGCCACCATCGAGCGAAGCGTCTCCAGGCTGGTGGCATGGCGGCCGACCGACGAGCCGGCGCCGCAGGCCGCGATCGTCTGGTCGCGCAGGCAGTTGCCCTCATCGAGCAGCAGCAGGTCCGGCCCTGCGATCTCGGTCGCCGAGAGCGCGCCGCCCCGGGCCAGGGCGTGCTCGGCCGGGCAGGCGAGCCAGAACGGCTCGACGAAGAGCGGCGAGACCGCGAGACCGTTGGAGGGCAGCGGAAGCGAGACCAGGGCCGCGTCGATGCGGCCGTCGCGCAGGCCCTCGACGATGTCGGCGGTCCGCGATTCCGACAGAGAGAGCGTCAGCAGCGGGTACTGCTCGCGCAGCGGTCGCAGCACCAGCGGGAAGAAGTAGGGACCGAGCGTCTGGATCGCCGCCAGGATGAGGCGCCCGGTGAGCGGCGAGCCGCGGCCCTCCCTGGCGAGGGCCAGCAGCCGCTGCGCCTCCGCCAGGACGACGCGTGCCTGCCGGATGATGGCTTGGCCCGATTCGGTCAGCAGGATCCGCCGGTTCGACCGCTCGAACAAAGTCAGGCCGAGCGCGGTTTCCAGCTTGCGGATCTGCACGCTCAGCGTCGGCTGGCTGACATTGCAGCGTTCGGCGGCCCGGCCGAAATGCCCCTCGTCGGCCACCGCGACGACATATTCGAGATCCCGGAGGGAGAGGCCAGCCAGATTCATAGGCTGTATCTATCAGAACCTTTGTGACGATGCATTTGCCTCGAGGTCATGCCGGGGTCATAACCTTTTTCCAGAACGGTTCCAGGCTGGCCTCGGCCTCCGAGAGCCTTCGCTGAACGGAGAGACGATACGCATGAGCGATCAACGCCCGATCCTGACCACCCGCCAGGGCCATCCGGTCCGGGACAACCAGAGCACCCGGACGGTCGGTGAGCGCGGCCCGGCGACGCTCGAGAACTACCAGTTCATCGAGAAGATCACGCACTTCGACCGCGAGCGTATCCCCGAGCGCGTCGTCCACGCCCGCGGCGCCGGTGCCCACGGCTGGTTCGAGGCCTACGGCAAGATCGGCGACGAGCCGGCCTCCAAGTACACCCGCGCCCGCGTGCTCACCGAGACCGGCGTGAAGACGCCGATGTTCGTGCGCTTCTCCACCGTCGCCGGCGCCAAGGAGAGCCCGGAGACCGAGCGCGACCCGCGCGGCTTCGCGGTGAAGTTCAAGACCGTCGACGGCAATTGGGACCTCGTGGGCAACAACCTCAAGGTCTTCTTCATCCGCGACGCGATCAAGTTCCCCGACATGATCCACGCGTTCAAGCCGGATCCGGTGACGAACCGCCAGGAGGCGTGGCGCTTCTTCGACTTCGTGGCCCAGCACCCCGAGTCGATCCACATGGTGACGCACCTGAAGTCGCCCTGGGGCATCCCGGCCAATTACCGCGAGATGGAAGGCTCGGGCGTCAACACCTACAAGCTGGTCAACGACCAGGGCGAGGCGGTGCTCTGCAAGTTCCACTGGATCCCCAAGCAGGGCGTCCGGAACCTGACTTCGCAGCAGGCCTCAGAGATCCAGGCCAAGGATGTCGGCCACGCGACCCGCGACCTGTACGACAACATCAAGGCCGGCAACTTCCCCGAGTGGGAATTCGCCGTGCAGATCATGCCGGACGGCCCGAACGACCACCTGTCGTTCGACCCGCTGGACGACACGAAGCTGTGGCCGGTGGACCAGTTCCCGCTGCTGCCCTGCGGCCGGATGGTGCTCGACCGCGTGCCGGACAACTTCTTCGCTGAGGTCGAGCAGTCGGCCTTCGGCACCGGCGTCCTCGTCGACGGCGTCGACTTCTCGGACGACAAGATGCTGCAGGGCCGGACGCTGTCCTACTCCGACACGCAGCGCTACCGAGTCGGGGCCAACTACCTCCAGTTGCCGATCAACGCGCCGCAGCCCGGCGTGAAGGTCTACTCGAACCAGCGCGACGGCCAGATGGCCTACACGGTGGACGGGACGGGCCCGAACAAGCACATCAACTACGAGCCCTCGACCCTGGCCGAAGGCCTGCGCGAGGCGCCGAAGCCCGCCAAGGACTATCACCAGCCGGTCCAGGGCAATCTCGGCCGCTACCAGACCTCGCGCACCGAGGACGACTACACGCAGGCCGGCGTGCGCTACCGCTCCTTCGCGGATTGGGAGCGCGACGACCTGATCGCCAACCTCGTCGCCGACATGAAGCAGTGCCCGGAGCCGATCCAGCTGCGGATGGTCTGGCACTTCTGGCACGCCGACGAGGATTACGGCCGCCGCGTCGCCGAGGGCGCCGGGATCGACCTGGAGAAGGCCAAGGCGCTTCCGCCGCTGCCGGGGCGCGCCGCTCCCGGCAAGCGCCTGCAGTCCGAGACCTACACGGACGGGTCGCAGGCCCACCGGGTCGCCGCGGAGTAAGCGTCGCGGGTCCGCCGCCCATCGAAGCCCCGCGCGGTCATCCGGCCGCGCGGGGTTCTTGTTTGAACCTCCGGCGGGGACGGCGATGGCGAGTGTCGTGCATCGAGGGCTTGGCCCGAACGCCGTCATCGGCGGCATGCGGATCTTCTATCTGGCGCGCAGCGACGAGACGGCCGACGCCATGGGTGTCTATCGGGTCGAGATGGATCCACGGACGCCGGGAGCCGGGCTGCACCGCCACGCCCGGTTGACCGAGACCTTCTCGGTCGAGGCGGGCCGGCTCGCCCTTCATGTCGACGGCGCGGATCACGACCTCGGGCCGGGCGACTTCGCGCTGATCCCGCCCGGCATTGCCCACGCCTTCGCCAATCGCAGCGACCGGCCGGTGCGCTTCACGCTGAGCTTCGCGCCGGCGCTGGGCCGCGAAGGCTTCTTCGAGGGGCTGGCCCGGCTGGCCGCGGCGGGGCGTCTCTCGGATCGGGCGGCAATGGCCGACCTGATGGCGCGCTACGATCAGGAACCGCTGGCCGGTTTCGCGGCCTGGAGCGAGGTCAGCGGCTGAGCCGCAATGTTCCGCGCCTGGGGTTCGCCCGCGCAGACCTTGCGGTCGCGGCCGGCGGCTTGACCGATCAGGATCGCCGCGACGGCGATGGCGACGAACAGGGCACCCGGCACGCCCCAGCCGCCCGTGGCCTCATGGGCCAGGCCGAAGACCAGCGGCCCCAGGCAGGCGCCCGTATAGCCGATGCCCTGCGCCATGGCCGAGAGTCCTGCGGCGCTCGCCGCGTCGGCGGCGCGCAGGACGATCAGGGTGAGACCCAGGCCGAAGCAGCCCCCGATCCCGAAGCCGAGTGCGCCGGCGGCGGGAATACGCAAGGATTCCGCGCCGAAGGCGAGGACCAGGAACGCCACGGCGGTGAGGCCCGGGATGGCGACGATCCAGGCCCGCTGATCGCGGGCGCGGGCGGCCAGCATGGCGGTCAGGAGCGCGCCGGGCGCCTGAACCAGGGTTGTCAACGAGGCGTAAAGCCCTGCATCCAGCGGCGTGAGACCACGGCCCTGCAGCAGCAGCGGCAGCCAGCCGAACAGGATGTAGGCGAGCGACGATTGCAGGCCCATGAAGCCCGTCACCCACCACGCCAGCGGGTCGCGGAGCAACCGCCCGGCGGAGGGCGCGGCGGTCGAGGTCGTCCGGCGGGCGAAGGGGATCCACACGAAGGCGGCAGCGAGCGCCGGCAGGGACCAGATCGCCAGGGCGGAAGGCCAGCCGCCCCCGAGGGCGTGCTCCACCGGCACCGCCGCCCCGGCGCCCGCGGCCGCGCCGAGGCACAGGGTCATCGTGTAGAGGCCGGTCATCAGGCCGCCGCTGGCAGCGAAATCACGCTTCACCAGAGCCGGCAGCAGGACGTTGTCGAGGCCGATCCCGATCGCGGCCAGCGCCGTTCCGGCGAAGAGCGGCACGAGACCGCCCAGGCCGCGAAGCGCCAAGCCGGCGACCAGGATCGTCGAGCCCGCGAGCACGGCGAGGTCGGGCCCGATCCGGCGGATCAGCGGCGCGGCCACCGCACAGGCGATGCCCAGGCACAGGACCGGCAGCGTGGTGAGGATGGCGGCGCCCCCGGCACCGAGGCCCGTCCCGTCCCGGATCGTCGCCAGCAGGGGGCCGACCGTGCTGAGCGCCGGACGCAGGTTGAACGCCACCAGCATCAGCGCGAGTCCGAGCAGGAACCGATTCGCGGTGGCGCGCTCCGCGCTCACGGCCGCCGCCGCGCGACCACGGCACCGC
This sequence comes from Methylobacterium sp. UNCCL125, assembly GCF_900116795.1. Taxonomy (NCBI): domain Bacteria; kingdom Pseudomonadati; phylum Pseudomonadota; class Alphaproteobacteria; order Hyphomicrobiales; family Methylobacteriaceae; genus Methylobacterium; species Methylobacterium sp. UNCCL125. The sequence continues at coordinate 247,951 of NZ_FPBW01000003.1, forward strand.
CGAGGCAGGCGGCGAGCATCAGCGCGAAGGCGGCATCGCCGAACCGACCGTAGAGCGTGCCGCCGACGATGCGTGCGGGCAGATCTGCGTCGAGCCACGTCTCCTCGTCCAGCCGGGTGCGGGCGACGATGCGGCCATGCGGATCGATCACGGCGGAAATCCCGGTGTTGGCATCCCGCACGAGGGGCATTCCCTCCTCGACGGCGCGCAGGCGCGCCTGGGCGAGGTGCTGGCGCGGACCGGGCGTGTCGCCGAACCACGCGTCGTTGGTGACGTTCAGGATCAGCCCCGGCGGCTGCGGCGACGGCGCAGCACGCCCGGCCGGTAGGATCGCGCCCGGGAAGATCGCTTCGTAGCAGATGGTCGCCGCCACCGGCGGCAGACCCGGAACCGCCAGGATCCGCTGCCCGGCGAGCGTCCCGGCCGAGAACCCGCCGGGTATCGCCACGAACTGGCGCAACCCCACGGCCCGCAGGGCGGCGTCGAGGGGCGCCGGAAGGTACTCTCCGAAGGGGACGAGGTGGACCTTGTCGTAGCTGTCGGAGATCTTGCCGTCGGACCCGATCACCATGACGGCGTTGAAGTAGCGCAGGCGCTCGCCCGGCAGCGGCTCCTCGGCGCGGGCCGCGCCGGTGATCAGCTCCTGCCCAGGCTTCAGCCCCGCCGCGACCTTGGCCAGGGCGTCGGGATCGCGCTGGATGAGGAACGGGAAGGCGGATTCCGGCCAGACGATGTGGGTCGGCTCCGGCGCTCCGGCCTCCGTCGGACGCTGGCTCAGCTCGATGTAGCGGTCGACGATGTCGGTCCGGTTCTCCGGCCTGAACTTGGCATCCTGAGGCAGGTTGGGCTGGACGAGTCGCAGCCGGACACCGGCCACCACCGGATCGGGCGGGCCGAGACGCTCGGCCCCGTAGAGCGCCAGGCCGGCGAGCAGGATGGCGGCCGCGGCGCTCGGCCCGAACCGGCCGCGGAGCCCCCCGCCGTTGGCGAGGGTCGCGGGTGCGGCGCAGACGAGCACGGCCAGGATGCACAGGCCGTAGAGCCCGATCACGGCAGCCCATTGCATCAGCCAGAGATTCTGGGCCAGCGCCATCCCGAGGGTGTTCCAGGGAAAGCCCGTGAACACGTGGCCGCGCAGCCAGTCGGCGGCGCCGAGCCCGAAGGCGAGGGCGGCGATCCGCGCCGCGCCCCGGCTCCACAGCAGGCCCGCGGCGCCGAACCCGGCGCCGTAGAACAGGCCGAGGGCGAAGGGCAGACCGACCACGCCCAAGGGCAGGGCCCAGAGGAACTCGTCGGCCTCCACCAGGAAGGCCTGGCCCAGCCACCAGAGTCCGGCGGTGAGGTAGCCGAAGCCCCAGGCCCATCCGACCAGGAAGCAGGGCCAGAACCGCCGGAGGGTGGTCCGCCCGGAGGCGGCCCCGTCCTGCAGCCAGACCGCGACTGTCAGGGACAGGGCAAGGGCCGGCAGGATCCCGTAGGGCGGCATGGCCAGCGCGCCGAGCGCGCCCGCGAACCACGCCAGCCCGAGGCGGCGCCAGCCGGTCAGATGCGTGATCGCCAGCACGGCGCCCGGCACATGCGCGCGCTCCGGATCGGGCAGGGGATCCCGCATCGGCCCGCGCATGGATGCACCGGCCGCTGCGGGCGACCGGGCGAAACCGTCCGCCAGACCCGTCACGCCACGACCGTCACGGGTGCGGCGTCTCGGCGACCGGGGGGCTCGATGGCGGGGGCAGGGCGAGCGGCACGACGGTCCCGATCCGCGCCGCGCCCTTGTGGAACCGCAGGCGCTTCAGACGCCGCGGATCGGCGTCGAGCACCTCGAATTCGAGATCGCCCGGACCGGCGATCAGCTCGCCCCGCGACGGGACGCGGCCCGCCAGCGTCACGATCATGCCGCCCAGCGTATCGATCTCCTCGGCCATCTCGCCGACCGCCGCCACGAGGTCCACGCCCGTCACCTCGGAGACCTCGGCCAGCGGCGTGCGCGCGTCGGCCACGAAGACCTCGCCCTCGCCGTCGACGCGCTGGACGAAACTGTCCTCCGCGACGTCGTGCTCGTCCTCGATGTCGCCGACCACGACCTCGATCAGGTCCTCGATGGAGATCAGCCCGTCGGTGCCGCCATACTCGTCGATGACGAGCGCCATGTGGGTGCGGGTCGCCTGCATGCGCACCAGCAGGTCGATCGCCGGCATGGAGGGCGGGACGAACAGGACCGGCCGCTGGATGCGCGTCGCCGCCAGGGTCGTCGTCAGGTCGACCTTTCCGAGGTCCAGGCCCCGCGGAACCCTTGGAGCCGGTCGGCGCGGCCGCGGTGCGGCCGCCGCATCCGCGGTACCGTCGACCACGGTCTCTGCGGGCTTCACGACCGCGGCGGCACTGCGCCGGGCCGGCTCGGCCTTGGCGGCGATGTGATCGACGAGGTCGCGGATGTGGACCATGCCGCGGGGGTCGTCGAGGGTCTCGCCATAGACCGGCAGCCGGGAATGACCGGCCGTGCGGAACAGTTTGAGCAAGTCACCGAGACTCGTGTCGTTTGACACGGCGACGATGTCGGCCCGGGGGACCATCACGTCGTCGACGCGCACCTTATGCAGGCCGAGGACATTCTTGAGCATGACACGCTCAAGCGGCGTGAGGCCGCTCTCGCCGGCATCCGGCTCCGCCAGCGCCTCCTCAAGACCCTCGCGCAGCGAATCGCGCGGCTTGAGATGAAGTGCCTGGAGCAGGCGGTCGTACCAGGGCTCCCGATGCGGGGATTCACCCTCGGTGGAACTGGGCGCGGCCAGGGCCGCGCCGCGACTTCGATCGTTGCTCATGTCTCTCGGGTCTGGGGTCGATCGGGCGTCGCGCGCTCAGGCATAGGGATCCGGGATGCCCAGCGTCGCGAGAGCCGCGACCTCAAGGGCTTCCATGGCATCGGCCTCGGCCTCGCCGATCTCGTGGTCCTGACCGAGACAATGCAGGATGCCATGGACGAGCAGATGGGCGAGGTGATTCTGGAGCGGCTTCGACTGCTCCGCACTTTCGCGCACCAGGGTCTCGTAAGCAAGGACCACGTCGCCGAGGGGCGTCGGAACGCCGGGATGCACCGGCTGCGGAGCGGCGGGGAAGGACAGGACGTTGGTCGGCTTGTCCTTGCCGCGCCAGGTCCGGTTGAGGTCCTGCACCGCGGCATCGTCGGCCAGCAGGATGCTGACCTCGACAGGTCCGTCCGGCCGGTCGGGGGCGATGGCGAGGCCGGCTTCCACGGCGCGCGTGACCCGGGCTTCGAGGTCCGGGATCGCCGTCTCCCAGCGCGCGTCCTCGACGGCGAGATCGATCGCGTGCGGCATGCTCACGCCAGCGGCCGTCGGCGGGGATTGGGATTGCGGTCGGCCTCGGCGCTGCCGTGGGCGGCGCGCTCGTAGGCGGTGACGATCCGGCGCACGAGGTCGTGGCGGACCACGTCGACGTCCTTGAACCGCACGCGCCCGATCCCCTCGACACCGTCCAGGACGCCGACCGCTTCCACGAGGCCGGATTTCTGGCCCGGCGGCAAGTCGATCTGGCTGGGATCGCCCGTGATGATCATGCGGGAGCCCTCGCCCAGGCGGGTGAGGAACATCTTCATCTGCATGGAGGTCGTGTTCTGCGCCTCGTCGAGGAGCACCACGGCGTTGGTGAGGGTGCGGCCACGCATGAAGGCCAGCGGCGCGATCTCGATCGTGCCGGTCTGCAGGCCGCGGTCGACGTGACGCGCCTCCATGAAGTCGTAGAGGGCGTCATAGATCGGCCGCAGGTAGGGATCGACCTTCTCGCGCATGTCGCCGGGCAGGAAGCCCAGGCGCTCCCCGGCCTCGACCGCCGGACGCGACAGGATCAGCCGCTCGGCATGGCCCTGCTCCAGGAGCGATACGGCGTGGCCGACCGCGAGCCAGGTCTTGCCGGTCCCGGCGGGCCCCTCGGCGAAGACCAGCTCATTGGTGCGCAGGAGCTTGATGTACTCGTCCTGTGCCGGATTGCGGGCCCGCACGGCGCCGCGCTTGCGCGTTGCGATCTGCTCGAAATGCGGCGTATCGGCCTCGGCGGCGATCGCCGCCGCCGGGAACAGGGTCGCCTGGGCGGTGGCTTCGCGGATGGCGCCGTCGACGTCGCCGAGGCTGAGGGTGCTGCCGCCGGTCCGCACCCGGGCGTAGAGTTTCTGGAACACCCGCCGCGCCGTCTCGACGGCGTCGGCGGGGCCCTTGATGACGAGATGGTTGCCGAGCGCCGTGGCGGTCACATCCAGCCGGCGCTCGATATGGGCGACGTTCTGGTCGTATTGGCCGAAGACGAGGCTCGCGAGGCGGTTGTCGTCGAAAGTCAGCGGCACCTCGACCGCCTCGTCCGATCCGGCCGGCAGCGCCGCCGGGCCGCGACCCCGGAGCGCGCCGCGCGCGCCCCCACCGTCCGACGCGCTCAATCCGTCATCCTCGCCATCCGTCCGACCGTTCCGATCCTCACGCCGCCGCAGCCTCCGAGACGAGTTCCCCGAACAGGCTGTTGGCGCCCGCCTCGGTGATCCGCACCGGCACCACCTGTCCGATATGGTGCGGCGCGGCGTCGAACTGGACGGCCAGCAGGTGCGGCGTCTTGCCCGCGACCTGACCCGGGTGACGTCCCGGCTTCTCCACCAGCACGTCGAAGACCCGGCCCTCGGCCGCCCGCTGATAGGCGTGCCGCTGGCTGTCGAGGAGCGCCTGCAGCTCGGCGAGCCGCGCGGCCATCACGGCCTCAGACACCTGATCGGTGCGGTCTGCGGCCGGCGTCCCGGGACGGGGGCTGTACTTGAACGAGAATGCGCTCTCGAACCCGACGTCGCGCACGAGCCGCAAAGTCTCGGCGAAATCCGCATCGGTCTCGCCGGGGAAGCCGACGATGAAATCGGAGGACAGGGCGATGTCCGGCCGCACGGTCCGGATCTGGTCGATCAACCGGCGATAAGCATCGCCGGTGTGCTTCCGGTTCATGGCGGCGAGGATCCGGTCCGACCCCGACTGCACCGGCAGGTGCAAGTAGGGCATCAGGGCCGGCACCTCGGCATGGGCCCGGATCAGGGCCTCGTCGAAGTCGTTCGGATGGCTCGTCGTGTAGCGGATCCGCGCGATGCCGGGGATGCTGGCCACCGCCCGCACCAGCGCGGCAAGACCCACGGGCGCGCCGTCGGGCCCGTCGCCGTGATAGGCGTTGACGTTCTGACCGATGAGGGTGATCTCGCGCACGCCCCCTTCGGCGAGCTTCTCGGCCTCAGCGAGCACGGCCGCCACGGACCGCGAGACCTCCGCACCCCGGGTGTAGGGCACCACGCAGAAAGCGCAGAATTTGTCGCAGCCCTCCTGCACGGTCAGGAAGGCCGAGGCCCCGAGGGTCCGCCGGCGGGGCAGGTGGTCGAACTTGTCCTCGACGGGAAATTCGGTGTCGACGACGCGGCGCTCGCGGGACCGTGTCAGGAGATCGGGCAGGCGGTGATAGCTCTGCGGCCCGACCACCACGTCGACAGCGGGCTGCCGCGCCTGGATCTCGGCGCCCTCGGCCTGGGCGACGCAGCCGGCCACGACGATGCGGGTGTCGAGGCCTTTCGCCTTCCGTTCACCTTTCAGGACGCGCAGCCGCCCGAGTTCGGAATAGACCTTCTCGGCAGCCTTCTCGCGGATATGGCAGGTGTTGAGGACCACGACATCCGCGTCCTCGACCGAGTCGGTCGCCGTGTAGCCCTCGGCGCCCAGGACGTCGGCCATGCGGGCCGCATCGTAGGCGTTCATCTGGCAACCGTAGGATTTGACGTAGGCCTTCTTCAACGCGCGCCGTCCTGAACCAATCCGCTTCCATCCCCACGCCCGTCCCGCGACGCGGGCCGGCGCGTGGCCTGTAGCACGGATCGCGCGGCCCGTCGCGGCGCCAAAACACGACCGGCCGCCCGAAGGCGGCCGGTGCAACGGTGCGGCGGAGGATTCCTCCGCCGGCCTCAGTGGGCCGCCGGCGCGGCGGCGGGCAGGTCGATGACCATCTGCTGGAAGAAGGGCACGTAGGCCTGCAGCATCACGAACAGGCCGACCAGGCAGGCGAGCGCGATCGAGTGCCAGAACACGAAGCGCAGGATCTTGCCTTCCTGGCCGAAATAGCCCGTGGCCGTGGAGGCGACGACGATCGACTGGGCGTCGATCATCTTGCCCATGACGCCGCCGGACGAGTTCGCCGCCGCCATCAGCACGCCGGACAGGCCGAGCTGCTCGGCCGTGATCCTCTGGAGGCCGCCGAACAGCACGTTCGAGGCCGTGTCCGACCCGGTGAGCGCCACGCCGAGCCAGCCGAGGAGCGTCCCGAAGAACGGGTAGAGGATGCCGGTTCCGGCGAAGGCGAGGCCGAGGGTCGCATCGACGCCCGCGTAGCGGGTGAGGACGCCGAGCGCGAGCATCGCCGAGATCGTGATCAGCGAGTACCGCAAGGCCCAGATGGTCTCGAAATACGCCGTCACGAGGCGCACCGGCGAGAACCGCATGATCAGGCCGGAGATGATCGCGGCGATCAGCACGCCCGTGCCGGTGTAGGACATGTAGGTGAACAGGAAGACCGCGCCCTCGGGCACCGGCTTGGCCACCACCGGGGGCACCTTCATGATCACGTTGTGCAGGCCCGGCACCTCGTACTTCCAAGTGAAGATCGGGTTGACGATGCCCTTGAACCAGCCGGTTCCCCAGATGGCGACGACCACGGACAGGATGACCCACGGCACCCAAGCCCAGAGGATTTCGCCCTGGGACGCCGTGCGTGCGCCGATATGGACCGGGGGCGTGCCGGGCACGCCGGCGCCGAGCGCCACGGGGCGCGGGCCGGCCACGGCGAGCGACGGATCGTGCCCGCGCAGCGCCGGCGACGTCCAGATCTCGCGGGGCTGCCAGACCTTCAGGAACAGGACCAGGGCCAGCATCGAGGCGATCGAGGCGCCGATATCGACGATCCAGGGATTGACGTAGTTCGAGATCAGGAACTGCGCGACCGCGAAGGAGGCGCCGCAGACCAGGATCGGCGGCCACACCCGGATCATGCCGCGGAAGCCCGCGAACACCCAGATCAGCCAGAACGGCACGATTAGCGAGAACAGCGGCAGCTGCCGTCCGATCATCGCGCCGAGGATCTCCGGCGGGTAGCCGGTCACCGAGGCGAGGCCCTGGATCGGCGCGCCGAGCGCCCCGAAGGCCACCGGCGCGGTGTTGGCGATGAGCGACAGGCCCGAAGCGGCGAGCGGCGAGAAGCCGAGGCCGATCAGGATCGCGCCGGTGACGGCGACCGGGGTGCCGAAGCCGCCCGCGCCCTCGAAGAAGGCGCCGAACGCGAAGGCCACCAGCAAGAGCTGCAGGCGCCGGTCGGCCGTGATGCCGGCCACCGATTGCTGCAGGATCGCGAACCAGCCCTTCTCTACCGTCAGCCGGTAGAGGAAGATGACGTTGAGGATGATCCAGCCGATCGGGAAGAAGCCCGTGACCATCCCGAGGATGGCCGCCCGGCTGGCGAGATCGGTCGGCATTCCGAAGCCGACGATGGCCACCAGCATGGCGAGGCCGAGGGCGATGACGGCCGCGATATGGGCCTTCACGCGCCCGCTGGCGATCATGGCGAGCAGTGCGATGACCGGCACTGAAGCGGCGAGCGTCGAGAGCCAAGCGCTCCCGAACGGATCGTAAACCTGATTCCAGGTTTGCAACGGGCGTCCTCCACAAATCCCGACTGTTCCGGGTTGCGGCCTAGCTAGCAGACGGGTTCGACCCGCTCAATGCGCTGCATCATGTATTCCAGGGTCGTGCCTCTCGATCTTCGGAGATCTGCGGCCCCAAGATCTCGCATCCAGCCTGACGTCCGCGCGGGTCCGACGCCGGAACGGGCCTGTTCGGGCGCTAACACACTCGCCCGACGAACGTTTTCTGCAGCCCCGTAACCGCGGGCCGAAGACGGCCGAACGTCCGGATGTGCTGCACGATCAGCACAGTTCGCGAGGTTTCGACATGCGCAACGGGTTACAGCTCTCCGCCGCCTTCTTCGCCGCCGCGCTGGCCGCGGCTCCGGCCGTAGCGGAGACCATGAACAAGGATGCGATGAGCAAGAATTCCATGGCCAAGGACAGCATGGCCAAGGACAGCATGGCCAAGGACCCCATGCATAAGGGAGCCATGGAAAAGTCGGCTCCCATGGGAAAGACCGATGCCATGGACAAGGGTCCGATGAGCCGGAGTGACGCACCGAAGCGGTAGAGCACGGCAGACGCGCGGCGGAGACCGCCCGGATCGGCAGATCCGTCGCGCGTCTCGAACCGCGCTGCCCACGACCGCGGCGCCGGGGACCACCTGCCGAGCCCGCGGTCGAACGGCTCCGCTCAGACCGTCGCAATCTCCTGACCCTGGAGGCCGCGGTCGCTGGCCGCTGGCCGGACATTCGGCGCGGGCGCGACCCCGTCGCCGCCCGCGCCGATGCCCCGCAGGGCAGCGCGCACCTCGGCCTCCGCGGCGGCCGTGGCGGCCTTCCGGTCGGTTGTCGCCTCGAAGACGATCGGCGCCCCCCAGACGACGTGCACGTCGATGGGGCCGCCCTGCACGAAGGCGGCGAGGTGGGGGGTCAACTCCATGTCCCCGTACCAGGCGATCTCGGCGCGCTCGGCCCGCGTCACCGGCAGGCCGTTGCGACGGGGATAGGTGATGGCCAGCGGCTGGAGGCGCACCCGGCCGCGCCCGGCCTCGGCTTGCAATGCCGCCCGGGCTGCGCCGACCAGGGAGGAGCGGAATGGCAGGAGCCGGGTTCCGTCGCCGGTGGTCCCCTCCGCGAACAGAACGACGAGCTCCCCTTCGGCCAGCCGATGACCCATGGCGGTGCTGACGGTAGCGGTTGCCCCGCGCCGCTGCCGGTCGATGTAGATCGTCCGCTGCAGCCCCGCGAGGGCGCCGATCAGCGGCCAGCCGGCGATCTCGGACTTCGCCACGAAGGAGAGCGGCCGCAGCGAGCCCACCGCGATGATATCCAGCCACGAGACGTGATTGGCGAGCACCAGGGCCGCCTCGCCGGGGGCAGGGGGTGTTCCGCTCTGCATGACCCGCACGCCGAACAAGCGCAGGAAAACGCGGTGGAACAGGACCGGCGCCAGGGCCGCGCGGCGACGCAGCAGCCGCAGGGCGATCCAGTGCGGAGGCCCCAGCACCGCGAAGGCGAGGCCGAGAGCCGCGACGCGCCAAGCGATACCGAGGCGGCTCACGGCGTCACAGATCGGCGCTCATCGTCAGCGCAGTCGCACGGCTGCCGTCGGCCTTGAGATAGTAGCCGGTGCGCGAGCCCACCTGTCGGAAGCCATGGCGCGCATAGAGCCGCAGGGCGGGGGCGTTGCCCTCGTCGACCTCCAGATGCACCCGGGCAACCCCGGCGAGGGCGAGGCTCGACAGGTGCTCGCGGAGCAGCTTGCGGCTGTGGCCGCCGCCGCGCAGCGCCGGGGACAGGACCACCGTCAGGATCTCGGCCTCGTCGGCCGCCCGGCGCGAGAGCACGAAGCCGTGGAGCGTGCCCGCACGCCACAGGGCGTGCGCCTGGGTCGAACGCTCGCAGAGCATGCGCTCGAATTCGTGGGCCTCCCAGGGGCGCGCGAAGGCGGTCGCGTGGAGCCGGGCGAGGGCAGGGGCCTGCGCCGCGTCGCGGAGCGGGGCGACGTAAGGCTCCGGGGTCAGCGCGTCCCACCACGCGAACCACCAGTCGAAGGGCCAGAAAGGCAGCGGGCGGGTCATCGCCGTGCGATCCGCGCATGATCCTGCGGCCGGGCATCCGGCCCGCGCAGGTAGAGAGGCCGTGCCAGCGCCTGCGCCGGGTCTGCGACGAGACCGAGGGAGGCTACCGACGCGATATCAGGGCCGGATACGTTGGCGACGCGCGCCGCGACGCCGCGTTCGGCGAGCGCCGTGGCCAGCATCGGTGCACCGGAGCCCGTGAGCACCACCGGGCCGGAACCCAGCTGCTCGGCCGCTGCCTCGACGGCGAGGTGCGCGGGGGCGAGGCCGTCGCCGGGACCGAGGGCCTGGACGTAGACGGCGCCGTGGCGGGCATCGATCACCGCCGCGATCGTGCCCTCGACGGTCTCCGCCAGGAGGGGAGCGAGGAGAGCCGAGAGGGTGCCGACGCCGACGACCGGCTTTCCGGTGGCGAGTCCGATGGCCCGGGCCGCCGACAGGCCGACCCGCAGCCCGGTGTAGCTGCCCGGCCCGACCGTCACGGCGACGCGGTCGATCGCCTCAAATCCGCCCTCGACCCGGGCGATTACCCGGTCGATCAGCGGCAGCAGCGATTCCGCGTGGCCGCGCGCCATCGGCAGCGCCTCGGCGGCGAGGGGCGCCTCAGACTCCTCCGCCATGACGCAGGCGGCGCAGGTGTCCAGCGCTGTGTCGATGGCCAGGATACGCACGCTCACTCCCACAGGACGGTCCGAACCGGCCGCTTCCTCCTGCGTCACGACGGACGCGAAGAGTCTCAAGCGTTAGAGCAAAACCGCCGCTTCGTCAGCGGCGGGGGAGACCGAGCCAGCTCTTCGGCGGTCGAGTGTTGCCGGCTTGCGCCGCTCGGCCTGCACACTGGGAGGCCCCAAGGCCGCACCAAGGTCGGACGCCTTCGCTCGGCGCGCGGCCGCGGCACGGATCACGCCCTCTGGCGCCGGCGACGACGCGCGTCACCCGCTTGAGACGCAGCGTCGACGGCCATGGGAAAGCTCGAGGACGATGCCGGCCGGCAGGATCCTCGAGCTATACCGCGGAAACGGATCGTCAGATCGCCTGGACTTCGCGGATCTCCGGCAGGAAGTGCCGGAACAGATTCTGCACGCCGTGCCGCAGGGTCGCCGTGGAGGACGGACAGCCCGAGCAGGCGCCCTTCATTTCCAGGTAGACCACGCCCTCCTTGTAGCCTCGGAAGGTGATGTCGCCGCCGTCGCCCGCCACCGCCGGGCGCACCCGGGTCTCGAGCAGGTCCTTGATGGTCACGACGGTGTCGTGGTCGGCCTCGTCGTAGAACTCGTCGCTGGGCTCGATCTCGCCGTGGCTGCCCTCGGCCATCACGGGCACGCCGGACTGGAAGTGCTCCATGATCGCACCGAGCACCGCCGGCTTCACCTGCGCCCATTCCGAGCCGTCCTCGGCCTTGGTCACGGAGATGAAGTCGTGCCCGAAATAGACGCCCGCCACACCCGGGACGGTGAACAGCGCCGCAGCCAGGGGCGAGCGGGCGGCGGCCTCGGGATCCCGCGCCTCGAAGGTCGATTCCGGAAGGACAACACGGCCGGGCAGAAACTTCAGGGTGGCCGGGTTCGGCGTGGCTTCGGTCTGGATGAACATGGTGGGATCACTCCGCTGCGCCGGTTCAAGGCCGGCCGGGACAGGCGCCGCGAGGCACCGCCTTCCATGTGGACCGGCAAGCGGATTTTCTCAACCGGTCGTGGCGTCCGCGCCCATCGACGAGAGTGGACATTCCTGCAGCGGCGCGACAGGACGGGCGGAATCGGGATGCCAGAGGAGCCGGCAGTGGACGTGACCGCGGACCAGACCCTCGCGCAGGAATTGCTGAAGGATCTGCGCGAGACACAGATCAAGCTGGAAGCCGCGCGGACGGAGGCGGCATCGCTCAAGGTGCTGCTGGCGTTGCGCACCCATCAGCACGACCAGGCCTGGCAGGACGGGCGGCGCCTGGCGGCCGCGCTCGAAGACGCGGAGGCGCGCACGAAGGCGGCCACCGAGCAGGACGCGGCGCGGGAGAACACCGCGTCGGCCGAAGCCGTGGCGATGGCCGACGAGCGCACCGAGGCGGTCCGGACCGTGCTGTCGGCCGTCCTCGCGAGCATCGGCCAGCGCGCCCTCGACCGGCGCCGGTTCCAGGAGATGATCGCCCGGGCCGGACGCGAGGCGCCGGATCAGGGACCGGGTGCGGCTCGCCACGCGGTACTCCTGACCGAGGCGCGGCGGGTGCTCGGGATCGCCGAATAGGCCGCGCGCACGTTCGCTCGGAGCGGGCCGCGTCCGGCTCCCGGCCCCGGCGGGCAGGGTTAACCAACGCTTAACCTGGCTCTCCCATCGTCGATCCCGGGACGGACAGGAGATCGACTGCATGCTGATCAGCGAGCACCAGGTGCGCGAATGCGCCTACTACATCTGGGAGAACGAGGGCCGGATTCACGGCCATGCGGCCGCCCACTGGATCCGCGCCGAAGCCGAGCTGCGCGCCAACGCGATGCTGGCGGCCGGCGTCGCCTCCAAGACGGTCGAAGCTCCGAAGGCCACCAAGGCCGCCGCTGCGAAGACCGCCGCTGCGAAGACCGCTTCGGCCAAGCCCGCGGCCGCCAAGCCTGCGACCACGAAGTCGGCCTCCGCTAAGCCGACCGCCGCCAAGCCGACCGCCGCCAAGCCGACCGCTGCCAAGCCCGCGGCCGTGAAGGCCGCCGCGAAGCCGGTGGCCCCGAAGACCGTTCGCGCGTCCAAGGCGGCGGTGACCGCCGGCCTCGCCGCCAAGGCGAAGCCTGCCCGGACCGCAGCCTCGATGCACTGACGGGCCGGCGCCGCCGCGCCGATGACGTTTCAGGAGCCCGCTTCCCGAGGGGAGGCGGGCTTCCGTCGTTCCAGCATCCGGGTCCGCGGGTCCGGTCTCAAGGAACAGGCTGGCCTCGGCCCGGTTGTCCGGCCGAACGCGGGCGCCGGGCACCGCGAGGGGGCTCGCGATGCGCGCGGCGATTTTCGACATCGACGGAACGCTGCTCGACAGCGTCGATCTGCATGCCCGGGCCTGGGTGGAGGCCTTCGCGCATTTCGGGGTGACGACCGACCCGGCGGAAGTGCGCCGACAGATCGGCAAGGGCGGCGACGAGTTGATGCCCGTCTTCCTGTCGCAAGAGCGGATCAGGCGCGAGGGCGAAGCGATCGAGGCGTACCGCTCGGACCTGTTCAAGCGGTGCTACCTGCCGGATGTGCGGCCCTTCCCCGGTGTCCGCCCGCTGTTCGAGCGCATCCACGAGGCCGGCCTGACCATCGCCCTGGCCTCGTCCGGCAAGCGTACCGAAGTGGATCGCTACACCGAGATCCTCGGGATCGGCGATCTCGTGGACGTCGCCACCAGTGCGGACGATGCCGACCGCTCGAAGCCGCATCCTGACATCTTCCAGGCCGCCTTGCGGAAGCTCGACGGCGTGGCGCCGGACGCGGCGCACGTCGTCGGCGACACGCCCTACGATGCCGAGGCCGCTGCAAAGGCGGGACTGCCCACGATCGGCCTACTCTGCGGCGGCTTCCCGGAAGCGGATCTGACCGCTGCGGGCTGCGTGGCGATCTATCGAGATCCCCAGGACCTGCTCGCCGGGTTCGCGTCCTCGCCGCTGGCCGGCACCTGAAATCGCAATCGGGCAAGCCGATTCGGACTCTCAGCCCGAGTCGTCCACACTTTACCGCCGCGCTGTTGCCCCACGGTGACGGAGACTGATGCCGGCTACGTAATCGCGCGAAAGGGGCTGGTGTCCGTCGATCGAAAGGCGTAGCGACCCGCCCGCCAATCTGGACTCTTTCGAAGGACGAGCGCCTCGCATGCCCCAGACTCATCAGGCCGGCCCGGCACCGCGCTACGTTCCGGCCGCCAAGTCCCTGCCGGAGCAGATCGCCGACGCCGTTGCGTGTCGTTCGACCCCGCTCAGCCATTTGCTGCGCCTGATGGCCGCGCTCGATGCCGAGGGTGGCAACGAGGCCCTGCGTCTCCGCCTCCGCGCGCGGATCGGCGCGCCGCTCGACGCCTGACAGCGCCGCCGCCGCTCAGCGGCGTCGGCTGCGATGCCGCCGACCACCGCGCCGGGCCGCCGGCGCGGTCACCTGTGCGACGCGCTTCATGCAGGCGAAATAGATTCGCCGCCCGATCTCCTCGAGTTCCAAACCCTGAGGGTTCGGCGTGGAGAACACCTTGGCGCGGGCCTCAAGGCGGCATGCCGCATCCTCGGGGCTCCGAATCGGAGGCTCTGCGCGGGCCGTTCCACAGCTCAGCGCCGATGCGATCCAGACCGCGGCGAACATCGACACGCGGGTGCTTTCGAGGATACGCGGCATACTGATGTTCAGGGCTCACACGCTCAAGACGTGAGAAATAGCGCGTCTTGCTGAGCCGTGAAGCTTCGTCAGAGTGCTGGCCTGACCGAAAAACGCGGGCGTGCCCGGCTTACGGGACAACCCAGAGACACCGCCCCGCATCGGCAACACTCATGCACTCGTAAGGCGCCCCGCCGATCAAGGCCCGTTGCTCGACGGCGCCGATGGCGCTGCGCGGGATGCGGCGGCAACCGGTTTCCCCAAGCGCTTGACGCTCGGCACCTGCGGCAGCATCGATCCGGCGTGCGGAGATCAGCGTCTCGCAGGCGGTCACCGTCTCCGAATCCTGCGCGTGCGGCTGTTCGGCGGCGAGGAGGATCGGCAGAGCGCCGACGATGAGGGCCAGTCTCGTCCAGGTTTGCATCGCGACCTCGGCTGCGCCCGCCGAGCGAGGACGTCGCGGGTTCGACCGGCCCCAACGCGCGGGCACACGCAGCGGTTGCCGAGCCGGCATGCCCCAAAACGCGAAGACGCCCGCCTGGCGGGCGGACGTCTTCGGTTTCCGTGGCGCGAATGAGCCGTCGGTGCGCGTTCAGCGCTTGGTCTTGACCTTTGCCTTGCGGGCCGCGTAGCGCGCATCGCGCTGGGCCTTCTTGGCAGCCAGTTCGGCCGACTTGCGCTCCTGCGCCGCGGCCAACTCGGCGGCCTCGCGGGCGAGCTGGGCGGCGAGTTCCGCCTCCTCCCGCTGACGCTTCTCTTCGGCGGCCTGCCGCTCGGCGGCGATCCGGGCCGCCTCGCGCTCGCGGGAACGCTCCTCGCGGGCCTTGGCGATCTCCGCGCGGGCCTTCGCCTTGGCGATCACCTCCGGATCATCGGCCGGCGGACGGGCCTTGAACTTGGCCAGCAAGGCGGCCTTGGCGTTCTGGGAGTTCTGACGACGGTCGTCGAAATTCCTGTAGTCGAATGCGCTCATCTGACCTTTCTCAGTTGGGTACGTCTCGCGTGTCGCGGGGACATCCGGCGGGGCCGGGCACGTACTGAGTCTGCCGGTTCCAACGCCATCCCCGCGCCCCGGAACCGCACCGATCCATCGGCTGTACCGATGGTTCGACCCGAACGCTCGGCGTGCGTCTGAACGCTCGGGTCGGACCATTGTTTCGAAGATCGCAGAGCCCTTAACCAGAGCTCCCCGCACGATGCAATCGTCGGAACCTGCGCAGGCGGGCGACAAAGCGACAATCCACGCCGTCTCTGTAAGAGTTTCGTCCGGCGATGCGGAAAAACCTCAAGCCGAGGGCCGAGCCGCAAGGTCGGCACGCCCGCGTGCGGCTCCCGTCATCCTGCAGGTCTGACTGTGGATGGTGTAGGTAGGTCGCGTGCGCGCTGAGAACAAGGATTGAACGTTCGCAATTCACCGACACATGGACAGCCGGGCCCGGGCGACGCCGTCTCAGGCTATACCTGCGCGGTCTTGCTTCCGGGCGAAGCATTCTTCGATCGCAAAGCAGACCTGCAAAATCGGCAGTCTATAGGAGGTCTTGGCTAGCCGGCCACGTTCAACGGCCGCCGAAGCCGCCTCGACCGGAGACCGGGCGCGCCCAAATCCCGGTCCTGCTTACAACGCGGCGCCCAAAGCGCGGGCAACTGACCCCGCCGCCCGCGGATGCCGCGTCACGTTCGGCGATATGCTCAACATTTAGGCACAATCGGATGCCGATCGGCAGTCCTATCGCGGCCTGCGCGGCACAAGGCCTGCTTCCCCCGCGAGACCTGCCTGAATCGACATCACACCGAAAGCAGCGATGCCCGAGACCTGCCCGCCCTACGATCCCGAGACCTATGCTGCCGTCACGGCAGCGCTGCTCGGCCTCCCACTCGATCCCGCCTGGATGGGACCGATCACGGCCAATCTCCGTGTCCTGGCCGCGGCGGCCGCGTTGGTGGAGGCGTTCCCCCTCGCCGACGAGATCGATGCGGCGCCGAGGTTCGAAGCGTGAGCGCATACGAGCTTTCGACGGCCGTCGCGGTCGCCGCGGCCATCACCGACGGCCACACCACCGCACGGCAGGTCGTCACGGCGGCTCTCGACCGGATCGAGCGGCTGGACGGCCGTGTCGGCGCCTTCACCGACGTGGTGGCTGCCCGCGCCCTGGCCAGAGCCGACGCCCAGGATGCCGCGCTGAGCGGCGGAGCGAAGCCGGGACCGCTGACCGGCGTGCCGTTCGCGGTGAAGAACCTGATCGACATCGCGGGCCTGCCCACCCGCGCCGGATCGAAGATCAATCGCGAGCGGCCTCCGGCCGAGCGGGACGGTGCCCTGTTGCGGCGCCTGGAGGCGGCGGGAGCCATCCTCGTGGGCGCCCTCAACATGGGCGAATACGCCTACGACTTCACAGGCGAGAACGTCCACGACGGCGACGCCCACAATCCGCACGCCCTCGATCACATGACCGGCGGCTCGTCCGGCGGCTCAGGCGCGGCCCTCGCCGCCGGCATGGTGCCCCTGACGCTGGGCTCGGACACCAACGGATCGATCCGCGTCCCCGCCGCCTTCTGCGGCTGCTTCGGCCTCAAGCCGACCTACGGCCGGCTGACCCGCGCGGGCAGCTTCCCTTTCGTGGGGAGCCTCGATCATCTCGGGCCCCTGGCCCGGAGCGTGACCGACCTCGCGCTCGCCTACGACGTGATGCACGGCCCCGATCCGGACGATCCGGTGGCGACGCTCCGGCCGGCGGAGCCGGTCCTTCCGCATCTCGATGCGGGGATCGATGGCCTGCGCATCGCGGTGGCTGGCGGCCATTTCGCGCGCGGCGGCGACCCGGACGCCTTCGCGGCGGTGGCGCGCGCCGCCGAGGTCCTGGGTGCGCGCGGCACGGTCGAGTTGCCGGAAGCGCACCGCGCCCGCGCGGCCGCCTACCTGATCACCGCCGCGGAGGGCGCGACGCTGCACCTCGACCGCCTGCGGACGCGCCCGCAGGATTTCGATCCGGCGGTGCGGGACCGGTTGATCGCCGGGGCCATGATCCCGGCCCCCCATGTGGAGCGGGCGCAGCGGTTCCGCCGCTGGTACCGGGCTCGGGTGCTGGAGCTGTTCGAGACCGTCGACGTGATCCTGGCCCCGGCCACGCCCTGCCGGGCGCCGAAGGGCGGACAGACGCACTTCGTCCTCGACGGCGTCACGCTGCCGGTGCGTGCCAATATCGGCGTGTTCACGCAGCCGATCTCGTTCATCGGCCTGCCGGTGGTGGCGGCACCGATCCGGCTGTACGCCGGATTGCCCCTGGGGGTCCAGGTGATCGCCGCGCCCTGGCGCGAGGATCTCGTCCTGCGCGTGGCGCGTCACCTCGAACGAACCGGCGTCAGCACGGCGCCGATCGCGGAGCTTGCCTGATGATCATCGACGATCCCGCCGTGAAAGCCGAGGTCGAGGCCGCGTTCCGGGCCTACGAGACGGCACTGACGACCAACGACGTCCCGACCCTCGAGGCCCTGTTCCGGGACGATCCGCTGACCATCCGCTACGGCATCGGCGAGAATCTCTACGGCATGGACGCGATCCGCGCCTTCCGCCGGGCCCGCTCGCCGGTGGGCCTGGAGCGCACGCTGGCGCAGACGCAGATCACCACCTACGGGCGCGACTTCGCCACCGCGATGACGCTGTTCGCCCGCGCCAGCGCGCCGGGCAAGATCGGCCGCCAGAGCCAGACCTGGGCGCGCTTCCCCGAAGGCTGGCGGGTGGTCGCCGCCCATGTGAGCCTGATCGACGCGCAATAGCCACGACACGCTCCCTGCATGCAGGACGATCCGTCTGGCCGCAGGCTTGCATAAGGTCGAGCGTATCCCGGGCCCTCAGGCTCGGGCCAACGTGAGCACCCGACGCAAGATGCTGTCCCGTCTGAGAAAACTCGGCGCCCGTGCGGCGCTGGCCGGCGCCCTGGCACTCTCCGCGAGCACCGCTGCCCTCGCGCAGGGGACGCTGCGGATCGGCATGACCGCCTCCGACATCCCTCTCACCACCGGCCAGACCGACAATGGCGGCGAGGGCATGCGGTTCATGGGCTACACGGTCTATGACGGCCTGATCAATTGGGACCTGTCGAGCGCCGAACTGGCCTCCGACCTCGTGCCGGGCCTCGCCACCAGCTGGGGCGTCGACGCCACCGACAAGACCAAGTGGACCTTCAAGCTCCGGCCGGGCGTGAAATTCCACGACGGCTCGGACTTCACCGCCGACGCAGTGGTTTGGAACCTCGACAAGCTCCTGAAGGCCGACGCGCCGCAATACGACCCGCGCCAATCCGCCCAGGGCAAGACCCGCATCCCGGCGGTGGCGAGCTACCGGGTGGTCGACCCGCTGACCGTCGAGATCACCACCAAGGCCCCCGACGCGACGCTGCCCTACCAGATCGCCTGGATCATGATGTCCTCGCCCGCCCAGTGGGAGAAGCTCGGCAAGTCCTGGGACGCCTTCGCCAAGCAGCCCTCGGGCACCGGCCCGTGGAAGCTGACCCTGTTCGCCCCGCGCGAGCGCGCCGAGATGGTGCCGTTCAAGGAATACTGGGACGCGAACCGCGTCCCGAAGCTCGACAAGCTCGTTCTGATCCCGCTGCCGGAGGCCAATGCCCGGACCGCAGCGCTCCGCTCCGGTCAGGTGGACTGGATCGAGGCGCCCGCTCCGGACTCGGTGGCGTCGCTGAAGAGCGCCGGCTTCACCGTCGTCACCAACGCCTACCCGCATAACTGGACGTGGCACCTCTCGCGCGTCGAGGGCTCGCCCTGGAACGACATCCGCGTGCGCAAGGCGGCGAATCTCGCCATCGATCGCGACGGTCTGAAGGAACTGCTCGGCGGCCTCGCGATCCCCGCCAAGGGCTTCATGCCGCCCGGCCATCAATGGTTCGGCCATCCGACCTTCGATGTGAAATATGACCCCGACGCCGCCAAGAAGCTGCTCGCCGAAGCCGGCTACAGCCCCGCGAAGCCGCTGAAGCTGAAGGTGGCGATCTCGGCCTCGGGCTCGGGCCAGATGCAGCCGCTGCCGATGAACGAATTCGTCCAGCAGAACCTCGCCGACGTGGGCATCCAGGTCGATTACGAGGTGGTCGAGTGGAACACGCTCATCAACATCTGGCGGGCCGGCGCCAAGGCCGACATCTCCCGCGGCGTCTCGGCGATCAACTACTCGTACTTCATCCAGGATCCGTTCACCGGCTTCATCCGCCATCTGCAGTGCAACTTCGCCCCGCCGAACGGCACGAACTGGGGCTATTACTGCGATCCCGCGATGGACAAGCTGTTCGATCAGGTCCGCAACACCTTCGACAAGGCCGAGCAGACCAAGGTCCTGGAAAAGATTCACGAGAAGTATGTCGACGACGCGCTGTTCATCATGATCACGCACGACGTCAATCCGCGGGCGATGAGCCCGAAGGTCAAGGGCTTCGTCCAGGCGCAGAACTGGTTCCAGGACTTCTCGAAGATTACGATGGCGACGGCGGGGCAGTAGCGCCGCCGTCGTGCCTGCGAGCTATCGGAGGCACGGAGCGGGTTTTCTGGAGGGGCGGGTTCCCTCTCCCATGCGGGAGAGGGACAGGGTGCGGGGTGCGACCTCTCCGGATGGACCTGATCCCTCACCCCAACCCTCTCCCGCACGGGAGAGGGGGGATTGTCGCGCCTCGCAAGGACCGAAGCGTGATCTTCGAAGGCTCTCCCCGGCGGGGGCGACCGGACGGCGACAAAATATCGGTGGGCCAAAAGGCGAATAATGCTGCTCTACATCCTCAAACGGCTGGTCTACGTGACGCCCGTGGCGTTCGGGGTCAGCGTCGTCTGCTTCCTCCTCGTCCATCTCGCGCCGGGCGATCCCCTGAGCGCGGTCCTGCCCGCCGACGCCACCCAGGCGACCATCGACGAGATGCGGGCCGCCTACGGGTTCGATAAGCCCCTGCCGGTCCAGTACCTGATCTGGCTGTGGCACGTGCTGCACGGCGATCTCGGCACCTCCATCGCCACGGGCCGGCCGGTGCTCGGCGAGGTCAGCCGCGCCGTGGTGAACTCGCTGATCCTCGCCTCCGTGGCGACCGTGATCGGGTTCACCTTCGGCACCCTGTTCGGCTTCGTGGCGGGCTACCACCGCAACTCGCTGGCCGACCGGGCCGCCTCCGCCGTATCGGTCTTCGGCGTGAGCGTGCCGCATTACTGGCTCGGCATGGTCCTGGTGATCGTGTTCTCGGCCAATCTCGGCTGGCTTCCGCCCACCGGCGCCGGGCCCGACGGCTCCGGCAACTGGCGGCCCGACTTCGAGCACCTGCGCTACCTGATCCTGCCGGCGATCACGATGTCGGTGATCCCGATGGGGATCATCGCCCGCACGGTCCGGGCGCTGGTGGCCGACATCCTGTCCCAGGACTTCGTCGAGGCCCTGCGCGCCAAGGGCATGGATGAACGCGGCGTGTTCCGGCACGTGGTGCGCAACGCCGCCCCGACGGCGCTGGCCATCATGGGCCTGCAGCTCGGCTACCTGCTGGGCGGCTCGATCCTGGTCGAGACCGTGTTCGCGTGGCCGGGCACCGGCTTCCTCCTGAACGCCGCGATCTTCCAGCGCGACCTGCCCCTGCTGCAGGGCTCGATCCTCGTGCTGGCGATGTTCTTCGTGGCCCTCAACCTGCTGGTGGACGTGATGCAGACCGCCCTCGACCCGCGCATCGAGCGCGCCTGACCCGGAGCCCGATGATGACTGCTCCCGTCACCGCCGCCTCCGTGGCCCTCGACGGCGGCGTGCTTGCCGCCGAGGACGTGACCCACGGGCCGGAGGCCGCCTTCGCCCCGTCGCGGGGCTTCTGGGGCCATGTCGGCCACCGTCTGGTGCGCGACCCCGTCGCCATGGGCGCCGGCGCCGTGATCCTGATCGTCGTGCTCATCGCGATCCTCTCGCCATGGATCACCCCGATGGATCCCTACAAGGGCTCCATGCTGCGCCGCCTGAAGCATGTCGGCGACGCCACCTACTGGCTGGGCTCGGACGAGCTCGGCCGCGACATGATCAGCCGGCTGATGCTGGGCTCGCGGCTGTCGCTGTTCATCGGCGTCACCCCGGTGCTGATCGCCTTCGTGATCGGCTCGGGCATCGGGATCCTGGCGGGCTATGTCGGCGGCTGGACCAACACGATCCTGATGCGCACCATCGACGTCTTCTTCGCGTTTCCGTCCGTGCTCCTCGCGATCGCGCTGTCCGGGGCGCTCGGCGCCGGCATCTTCAACTCGATCGTCTCGCTGACCTGCGTTTTCGTGCCCCAGATCGCCCGGGTGGCGGAGAGCGTCACCACGGGCATCCGCAAGCGCGATTACATCGACGCCGCCAAGCTGTCGGGCGCCTCGGCGTTGACGATCATGCGCGTGCAGGTGCTGGGCAACGTCGTCGGGCCGATCTTCGTCTACGCGACCAGCCTGATCTCGGTCTCGATGATCCTGGCCTCCGGCCTGTCGTTCCTCGGCCTCGGCGTGCGCCCGCCCGAGCCCGAATGGGGCCTGATGCTGAACACCCTGCGCACCGCGATCTACGTCAACCCGGTCGTGGCCGCCCTCCCGGGCGTCTGCATCTTCATCGTCTCGATCGCCTTCAACCTGTTCTCGGACGGGCTCCGGTCCGCCATGGAGATTCGCCAGTGAGCGTCATCCCGGACGCACCCGACCCGTTCGCCCGCGACCGCGGCGGACCCGCCCAGCCGCTCCTGTCGGTCTCGGGCCTCATCAAACACTTCCCGGTCCGCAAGGCCGGCGGAAAGAAGCAGGTGGTCCGCGCCGTCGACGGCGTCGATTTCGACGTGCTCAAGGGCGAGACGCTGGGCATCGTCGGCGAATCGGGCTGCGGGAAGTCGACCACCGCCAAGCTGCTGATGGGCCTGATCGAGCGCGATTCCGGCCAGATGTTGTACGACGGTCAGGCCATCGGCGAGCGCGCCATGCCGTGGCGGGCCTACCGCCGTCAGGTCCAGATGGTCTTCCAGGACAGCTACGCCTCGCTCAATCCGCGCATGACCGTGGAGCAGTCGATCGCCTTCGGCCCGAAGGTGAACGGCGTGCCCGGCCGGGAGGCGGTGGAGCGCGCCCGCGCGCTGCTCGCCCGCGTCGGCCTGGAGCCGAAGCGCTTCGCCGGGCGCTACCCGCACGAGATCTCCGGCGGCCAGCGCCAGCGGGTCAACATCGCCCGCTCCCTCGCCCTGGAGCCGCGGCTCGTGCTGCTCGACGAGGCGGTCTCGGCGCTCGACAAGTCCGTGGAGGCTCAGGTCCTGAACCTGCTCCTCGACCTCAAGGCCGAGTTCGGCCTGACCTACATCTTCATCAGCCACGACCTGAACGTCGTGCGCTTCATCTCCGACCGGGTGATGGTGATGTATCTCGGCCGGGTTGCGGAGATCGGGCCGTCCGACACGGTGCTCGACGCACCGGCGCATCCCTACACCGAGGCGCTGCTCGCCTCGATGCCGTCGCTCGATCCCGACAACCGCACCCAGGCCGCGCTGCTGGCCGGCGACCCGCCGAACCCGATCGACCCGCCCCCGGGCTGCCGCTTCCACCCGCGCTGCGCCCTGGCGGAGGGCGTGTGCAACCAGAAGGAACCGCCCCTCGACGCGATCCGGCCCCTGCACCGTGTCGCCTGCCTCGCCCGTCAGCCCGGATCGGGCCATTCCGCGGCCCGCGCAGACGCGCTCGCCGCATGAGCATGCCCATGAGCACGCCGATGAGCACGCCGATCTCTTCCTCAGAACCCGCAGTCGTCCTCAAGGACCTGCGCGTCGCCTTCGGCAAGGTTCAGGTGGTCGACGGCGTCGACCTCACCGTGGAGCGCGGTCAGGCGATGGCGCTGATCGGCGAATCCGGTTCCGGCAAGAGCGTCACGCTCCGCGCGATCCTGCGGCTGTTCCCGGAAGGGCGCAGCCGCATCGAGGGCCGGATCCTGGCCGCCGGCAGGGACGTACAGGCGCTCACCAAGCGTCAGCTCGCCGATTTCCGCGGCGGCGACGTCTCGATGATCTTCCAGGAGCCGTTGCTCGCCTTCGACCCGGTCTACACCGTGGGCCGGCAGATCACCGAGGCGATCTTGCGCCACGAGACGATCTCCAAGGACGAAGCCCGGAAGCGGGCGCTGGCCCTGTTCGAGCGGGTGCGGATCCCGAGCCCGGAGCGGCGGCTCGACAACTACCCGCACGAGATGTCGGGCGGCATGCGCCAGAGAGCGATGATCGCGCTGGCGCTGGCCTGCCGGCCGCAGGTGCTGCTCGCCGACGAGCCGACCACGGCGCTGGACGCCACGGTGCAGATCCAGGTGCTGCTGCTCCTGCGCGAGCTCCAGCGCGACCTCGGCCTGTCGATCATCATCGTCACCCACGATCTCGGCGCGGCCGTGGAGGTCGCCGACCGGATTGCCGTGATGTACGCCGGCAAGATCGTCGAGACCGGCACCGCCCATCAGGTGGTCCTGAACCCGCACCACCCCTACACGATCGGCCTTCTGCGCAGCCGGGCGGAAGGGGCGCTGGCCAAAGGCTCCCGGCTCGAGACCATCCCGGGCAGCCCGCCCGACCTCGCGAACCGCCCGCCGGGCTGCCCCTTCGCGCCGCGCTGCTTCCTGGCCGAGGAGCGCTGCCGCCGGGAGATGCCGCCGGTCGCCGAGATCGCCCCCGGCCACCGCGTCGCCTGCTGGCGGACCGAGGAGGCCTCGGCGGCCTACCGGGCCGGCCCGACGCCCGTGCGCGCCGCCGAGCCGGTCCCGGCCTGACCTCGACGCCCCCGCGCCGAGGCTTTATCCGGCTCGGCGCGGTCCCGCGGTGGCGGACCGCGTCCGATCCGGCCGCGCGGGCGTCACGATGAGCCAAGTCCTCTCCGAGCCAGTCTCGTCCGAGATCCTGCTCGTTCCCCGGGGCGAGGCCGGGCACTTCCTGACGGCGGCCCTCGGCTGGCTGGGCAAGCGGATCACCGTCACGGCGCAGCCCGGCACGGCGAATCACGTCCTCTGCCTCCCCGTCCTCGATTTCGTGCGCCTCGGCTTTCCGGAGGCGAACGGCCGCCTCGACCTCCTCGAACCGGGAGACGCCGAGAACCTCCGTGCCGGGCGCGCCGCGCTCCTCCTCGATCTCTCCAACGAGGGGCCGGGCCTGCACGCGCCGACCTTCGAGGCGCTTCACCGCAACCTCGCGGGGCTCGGCATCCCGCGCGATCGGGTGATCCTGGTCACGCAGAACCGGCTGCTGCGGCTCGATTACGAGCGGCTCTACGGCGAGGGCCTGCGGTTCTGGACCTTCGAGTTCTTCCCGCTCCAGGTTGCCCTCTGGCTGGACGCCGAGGCGGGTCCGCGGCTCTTCCCCCAGCATGCCCTCGATCGCACCGGTTACACGCCCTTCGCCCGCGCCTCCGGCCCGGCCCGCTTCCTCTGCCAGAACGCGGCTTTGCGCTGGCACCGGGTGCTGCTCTACCGGTGGTTCCAGCTCAAGGGGTTGGACAGGGACGGGCTGATCTCCTTCCACGGCATCGGCGAGGACAACCCGAAGGCGGGCGGCATCAACGTCTTCCACGCCCCGCCGGAGATCGAGGCGGCTTTCGGCCCCCTGCTCGCCGATGTCGGCAGCTGGATCCCGCGCCGGGCGCGGCGGATCGATGCCGATCAGGGCACCGACATGGTCATGACCCTCGACACGGGCGCCTACGCGGAGTGCGACCTGACCGTCATCTCGGAGACCGACTTCTTCGAGCTGGGTGTCGAGCGCATCACCGAGAAATCCATCAAGGCGGCGGCGACGGGCCTGCCCTTCGTGATGGTGGGCGCGCCGCGCGCCGTCGAGCGGCTGTCCGAACTCGGCTTCCAGACCTTCGGCGGCCTGATCGACCACCATTACGATTTCGCGGCCGACCCGGCCGAGCGCCTGCCGCTCGTGTTCCGGTCGATCGAGCGGGCCTGGGCGACGTGTCGGGGCGACCGGGCGCGCTGGCATCGTCTGGCCCGGGAGCAGGCTGAAGCCAACGTCGCCCATGCCCGAACCGGATTGCTGCCGCAGCTCGACCGGGTGATGGTCGCCCCGCTGATCGTGCGCCTGGCCCGGTTCATGGAAACGGGCGCGATCGTGCACTGACGGCACTCCGACCGTGACCGCAGCCCCTCTGTCGCCGGACCGCCATTGCACCACCTGCGGGCGCGGCCACTAGATCGCCGTCCAGTTCTGCCCCTTCTGCGGCGCCGCCCAGGAGCCGCCGCGGTCCGGCCCGGATGACGGGCCCGTCCCCGCGGTCCACGTCCTGCTGGTGCCGTCACCGGAATTGGACTGACCGGCGCGCGCGACGGCGCCGTCCGCCCCGGAAGCCCTGCTTCACCCAGCGCCTCCATTGCATCGACCGCCGCGCTCGGCCGTACCGGCCCGGCGGCCCCGCCGCGTGCCGCGGCCCCGCCGGGTCGTGCTGGCGCTCTTGACCATCGGCGCGCTCGCGTGGCTCGCGCAGGGCAGGCGGACGGGGCGTCCCGCGCCGGTCCGGATCACGGCTCAGGCCGGCTGGACGCCTGTGACCCTCGCGCCCTTCCGGGGCGCAAGGCTGCTGCGGGTCACGGGGGAGACCGCCTTCAGCCTGCGCATCGACGGGGAACGCATCGTGCGCGTCGCACCGGACCGCGGCGCGACCGTCCGGATGAAGGCCTGCGGAGCCTGGACGTGCGGGCCGCCCAAGGGCGCACCGTCGTCACGCTGACACCGCAACCGGAGTGATCGGGACGGCGCGCAGGGTCTCCGCCAGGCGCAGCACGGCCGGGTCGATCGCCCGCTCCGGCACAGCGGCATAGCCGAGCAGCAAGCCCGGCTCCGCCGGCCCGGCATGATAGGCCGAGAGCGCGACCGCGGAGATTCCCGCCCGGCCGAGTGCGGCTGCGGCGGCCACGTCGGTGAGGGCTGCGCCCCAGGCTGGCCCCGGCCGGGCGATGACGTGCATCCCGCCCTCCATGGGGGCGATTGCGGCGACATCCCCGGCATGGCGGCGCGCGGCCTCGATCAGCGCCTCCTGGCGCAGGGCGTAGAGGCGTCGCGTCCGGCGGAGATGGCCGGCGAGGTGTCCGTCCTCGATGAACCGGGCCAGCGCCCACTGACCGATCCCGGGCGGGGCGGGCCCCGTCTCCGCGAGGGCCTGATTCACCGGCGCCACGAGCCCGCGCGGCAGCACGAGATAGCTCAAGCCCAGTGCGGGGAGCAGCAGCTTGGAGAAGCTGCCGACGTAGATCACCCGTCCACCGCGATCGAGGGCCCGCAAGGGCGCCAGCGGACGCCCGGCATAGCGATAGGCTCCGTCGTAATCGTCCTCGACGATCCAGCCCGAGACCGCCTCGGCCCAGGCCAGGAGGTCGAGGCGATTCTCCAGGCTCATGGCGTACCCGAGGGGGTAATGGTGGGCCGGCGTCACCACCGCGAGCCGCGCCTCCGCCGCCGGCGCGGCGGCCAGGGCCACCGACAGGCCGCCGGGACCGACCGGGACGGGCACCGGGCGCAGGCCGGCGCTGGCGAGGGCCTGCGCGATGCCGGGGAAACCCGGCTCCTCGACCAGGGCGGTCTCGCCGGGATCGAGCAGCAGCTCGGCGAGCAGGCGCAGGCTCTGGCGGATGCCCGCCGTGACGATGACGTCCTCGGGCTCGCAGGCGACGCCGCGGGCCTGTGCCAGATAGGCGGCGATGGCGCCGCGCAGGGCCGGCGATCCGCGCGGGTCGGGCTTCTCCGTCGGACCGTGGCGCCACTCGGCCTGGAGCAGGCGAGCCCAGACCTCGAACGGGAAGGCGTCCTGCGCAGGCCGGCCGAGGGCGAAGGCGTCGGGCACGCCCGGCCCCGCCATGTAGCGCCGTGCCGGAGCGGAGACGAGGCGGGCACCGCGGCGCGACAGGTTCGGGGCCGGCTCGGCGCCCGGTCGCCGGATCGGGCTTGGCGCGGGAAGCGCGTCGTCGGGAAGTGTCGCGGCGACGCGGGTCGCCGAGCCCGGCCGCGCCGTCAGGTAGCCCTCGGCGGTCAGCTGCTCCAGCGCCAGGACCACGGTTCCGCGCGCGCAGCCGAGATCGGCCGCCAGGACCCGCGAGGCCGGAAGCCGGGCCCCGCGCGGCAGGCGGCGGTCGAGGATCGCGGCGCGCAGGGCCTCCCGGAGCTGCGCGTGCAGCGGCGTCGAGGCAGCGGCATCCAAGGCCAGCGTCAGCGGCAGGGGGCTTCGGGACATGGCGCAAACTGGTCCAGTCGCAGTTCGAGAATTGGACCTTTTGCCTGGACCGCCGAACGGTCAAGCACGCGTGGGCATCACCGCCGCAGGACGGACCCATGTACCAGCCGCCTCACTTCCGGGACGATTCGCGCGCCGCTCAGCACGCGCTGATCCGCGCCTATCCCCTCGGCCTGCTGATCACGGCCGGCTCGGGCGGCCTGACGGCGAACCCGATCCCGTTCCTGCTGGATGAGGCCGGTCCCCACGGCGTGCTGCGGGCGCATATCGCCCGCGCCAACCCGCAGGGCCGGGATCTCGCCGCGGTGGAGGAATGCCTGATCGTGTTCCAGGGGCCGCAGGGCTACGTCACCCCGAGCTGGTACGCGAGCAAGCGCGAGCACGGCCGCGTCGTCCCGACCTGGAACTACGCCACCGTCCATGCCTGGGGCCGGCCGCAGGTGATCGAGGATGTGGAGTGGCTCGGGCGCCAGATCGCCGACCTCACCGCCCTGCGCGAGTTGCCGCGGGCCGAGCCGTGGGCGGTGGCCGACGCGCCGGAGCCCTTCGTGGCCGCCCAGGTCCGGGGAATCATCGGCATCGAGATTCCGATCACGCGGATCGAGGGGAAGTGGAAGATGAGCCAGAACAGGCCCGAGGCCGACCGACACGGGGTCATCGCGGGGTTGCGCGCCGAGGGCGAGGCGGGTCTCGCCGGGCTGGTCGCCGAGCGGAGCGGACTGTGAGCGCGCGCCTCAACGCCTTCGGCCAACCCATCGGCCCGGCGCTGCCGGACTGGAGCCCGCGTCCGCGCCCGCCGCGGACGCCGATGGAGGGCCGCACCTGCCGGCTCGTCCCGCTCGACGCCGCCGCCCATGGCGAGGCCCTGTTCGAGACCTACAGCGCTGCCCCCGACACGCGCGGCTGGACCTACCTCGGCGACGAGATGCCAGAGAGCGCGGCGGCCTACCGGGCGCGGCTGGAAACCCAGCAGACAAGCGAGGATCCGCTGTTCTACGCGATCCTCGATCCCGCGCGCGGCGACGCGCTCGGGATCGCCTCGTATCTCCGGATCGATCCGGGTAACGGCGTGATCGAGGTCGGCCATCTCCATTTCGGGCCGCGTCTGCAGCGCTCGCCCGCCGCCACGGAGGCGATGGCGCTGATGATGGCCCGAGCCTTCGACGAACTCGGCTACCGGCGCTACGAGTGGAAGTGCGACAGCCTCAACGCCCCGTCCCGGGCGGCGGCATTGCGGCTGGGCTTCACCTTCGAGGGCATCTTCCGCAACGCCGTCGTGGTGAAGGGCCGCTCCCGCGACACGGCGTGGTTCTCGATCACCGCCGCGGAGTGGCCGCGGGTCCGCGCCGGCTGCGCCGCATGGCTGGACCCGTCGAATTTCGACGGGGAGGGCCGGCAGCGGCACGGGCTCGCGGACCTGCGCGCCGCTTCGGGCTGAGGCATCCTCAGGCCCGACCGGCCAGGAACGCCTCCGCACTGCGCAGGCTGAGCGCCATGATGGTCAGCGCCGGGTTCGCCGCGAGCGAACTCGGGAAGGTCGAGCCGTCGCAGATCCACAGGTTGTCGATGTCGAAGCTGCGGCCGTGCGGATCGACGACGGCGCTCGACCCGTCGCGGCCCATCCGGCAGGTCCCGAGCGTGTGGGCGACGCGCTCCAGCACCCAGATGTCCTCGGCCCCCGCCTCCTCCCAGAGCCCGCGCATGACCTTCGTGGCATGCGCGTTGAGGCGGTCCTCGTTGGTGCCGTAGCCGAAGCTGATATGGGCCTTGCGCATCCCGTGCGCGTCGGTCTCATCGGCGAGGGTCAGCACGTTGGCGTCGCAGGGCAGGGTCTCGCCGTTGATGCCGATGCCGGCGAGGCGGTTGTAGCGGTCGAGGTAGTCGAGGAGCGGCTTCCCCCACAGGCCGCGCCCCCGCGCCACCGCATTGCCGAAGGTCACCGGCACCACGCCGAGGCTCTGGATGAGGTAACCGCCGGCGAAGTCGGCGCCGGCGCGGATGAAATCCTCGGTGATCAGCGAGGACGGATAGCCCCGGTTCATCCGGACCTCGTTGTCGAAGGTGCCCCAGACCTGGGTCGCCACGTGCCCCATGTAGTTGCGCCCGATCTGGCCGCTGGAATTGGCGAGCCCGAGATTGAGCAGCAGGCGCGGAGTCTCGACGGCCCCGGCACAGAGGAAAACGGCGCCGCACCGCTGCCGGCGATCCTCGCCATCCTGGCGGTAGACCACGCCGATGACCCGGCCGTCGGCAGCGCGCTCCAGGCCGTGGACGAAGGCCTCGGCCCGGATCTCGGCACCGTGGGCCACCGCGTACGGCAGGTAGGTCACGTCCATGCTCGCCTTGGCGCCCGTGCGGCAGCCCTGGTGGCAGAAGCCGCAATTGATGCAGGCGTTGCGGCGGGGTCCGTCCTCGGACTGGAAATCCTGGGAGACCACGGCGGCGGGCGCGTCCGCCCACCGGATGCCGCGGGCCTCGCAGGCCCGCGCCATGATGTCGGCCGGGCCATTCCGCGGGACCGGGGGCAGGGGATAGCGCCGGCCGGCATCCCACGGATAGCTCGGCGCGCCCGACACGCCGAGAAACCGCTCCACCCGCTCGTAGAACGGAAGCAGGTCCTCGTAGGTCAGCGGCCAGTCGACGCCTTCGCCGGTCTCCGTATGGAGCCGGAGGTCGCGGGTGTCGGCCCGGGGCACGAAGGCACCCCAGTGCAGCGTCGAGCCGCCGACACCCGTGCCGCTGTTGTTCGCCCCGAAGGCCTCCGGGGTCGCGCCGCCGCTCAACCGCTCATCGGTCCAGTAGATCTCGTCCGCCAGCGTCTCGTCGAAGGCGAAGCGCTCCGGCGTGAAGTTCGGTCCGGCCTCCAGAGCCACGACCCTGAGGCCCGCGGCGGCGAGGCGCGCGAGGAGCGGCGCGCCGCCCGCGCCAGTCCCCACCACGACCGCATCGACGACGTCGTCCGCGCGGTAGGTCCGCATGCCCGCGAGATTCATCGTCCTGCCTCCGTCTGCAGCGTTTGGGGCTCCCAGGGTTCCGGCGCGTCGAGCCCGACCGCGTGGAAGCCCGGCAGGCCGTCGGCGATTTCTCCCGGCCGGTCGCCGCCGGCACCGATGCCCGAGAAGCCGATCCGCGCCAGCGCCGCCGGGTGGCCGAGCCAGAGCCGCACCGCGTCGGCGCGGAGATCCTCGAACCAGAACCGCATCCGGTCGGCGTCGAGCCGGCCTCCGAGGGCGTCCGGGACCGTCAGGTCCCCACGCTGGCAGAGGGTGAGCAGCGCGTCCTGCCGTGGCGCGTCGAGGGTTGTGAACGGGCGGCCCTGCGCGGCCCGGGCGGCGGCATCCAGGGTGCGCAGGGCGGCGCGGTAGGCGTCCGCGTCCGGCGGTAGAGCCGAGAAGCGCCAGCCGTCGCCGGCGCCGGACGCCAGCCGCCGATCGAGGCGGGCCGCGAGATCGAGATGCGGCACCGGCATCACCCGGGCGAGGGCGGCCCGCAGGATCGCGAGTTCCACAGGGTCGAGGGCCGCCGGTCGATAGGCGGGGTCGTCCGGCGCGGCGCGCTCCGCGAGCGCCTGGCGCAGGCGGCCGTTGACCCGCTCGGAGGCGATCAGCGCCGCGTAGTCCGGCGCCACCGTCGGGGCCGCCTCAACCGGTCGGCGGGGCCGGTTGTCGAAATGGGCGCGCAGCCCGTCGGCCAGGGCGGCCGGCCGCTCCAGCGGCAGGAGATGGCCGACGCCGTCGACCGTCACGAGGCGATGATGTGCGAGGTGGGGCGCCGTCAGGGCCTGCTGCGCGTCGGGTCCGAGGTCGGCGTCCTCGGATCCGGCCAGAATCAGCGCCGGGGTGCGCAGGACGCCGACGCGGCGGCACCAATCCTCGTTGGCGCCCGCCTCGAGCCAAGCCTTCCAGGCGGCCGGCGCGGCCCGCAGGACGTCGGCTACCGCCCGTTCCTCGGTCTCAGGGTCCAGCCGGTCGCCGACATTCGCGCGTACGAAGGCCTGAGCCTCGCGCCGCCGCGTCTCGGGATCCGCATCGATCCAGGCGAGCATCTCGGCGCGCCGGTCCTCCGGGATCGGCTCCGGGCTCGGCGGCGAGCCGGAGACCAGGATGAGATCGGTGAGGCCGGTCAGACCCGCTTCGCCATCCTCGGCCCGGCGCGCCAAGGCCAAGGCGACCTTGGCCCCCATGCTGTGACCGGCGATCCCGAACCGGGCCGGAGCCCGCGCGCGGATGGCTTCGGCCACGTGATCGGCCATCGCGGCGACGGAATAGCCCGGCGTGCCGGCGGCATCGCCGAAGCCCGGCAAGTCGACCGGCACACATGTCAGCGGCGTCCCCGCGAGGGCACGCGCCAAAGGCTCCCAGCTTCGGGCGCTGCCCCCCAGGAAGTGAAGGCAGAACAGGACTTCAGGTTCGGACATTGCGGAGACATCGCGCGGTGCCAGAGTGCTTCAAGCGTACGCGACGCCGCATGGCCGACGTTTTGCCCCGGACCGAACGGTCAAGCCGGGACGGCGTGCGATCAGGGCATACGGAGGAGACCGTGGTGACGGATCTTGAACAGGCTTGGCGCGTGGAAGAAGCCTGCCTCAACGCCTGGCCGAGCCCGCGCGAACTCCTGATCCACGGCTACCTGCTGCGCGCCGCGGGCGGGCGTTCGAAGCGGCAGAATTCCGTGACGCCCATGCGGGGGAGCGGTGCGCCCGGACCGGCCATCGAGGCCGCGCGCGCCATCTACGAGCGTCTGGGGCGGCGCGCGATCTTCCGGATTCCGGCGATCGCCCCGCTGATGGAGCCGCTCCTGTCCCGCGCGGACTTCGCCGTCGTGGACGAGACCTGCACGCTGCTCCGCGCGCTCGATGACCTGCCGGCGGTGCCTGAGCCGGCAGCGACGGTCGCCGCCGTCCCCGGTGAGGACTGGCTGGCGGTGCGCGATGCCGTGAACCACGCGGACGCCGCAGCCGCGCAGGTCTTCCGCGACACCGTCGCCGCCCTGTCCCTGCCGCGGGCCTTCGCGGCGGCCGCGGCCGAGGGCGGGATCGGCGCGATCGCCTTCGGGGTGCTCGACGGTGGTTGTCTGGTCATCGAGGCGGTGGCCACCCCCGAACCCCTGCGCGGCCGCGGCCATGCCCGGCGCGCCGTGGCCGCGCTGCTGCGCTGGGGGAGGGCGGAGGGCGCCCGGGCGGCCTGCCTGCAGGTCGTCGCGGCGAACACGCCGGCGCGGGCGCTCTACCGCGCCCTCGGCTTCGAGCGCGAACTGTACCGCTATCACTATCGGGTCGGTCCGGAGCCCGGCTGAGACGCGAGCCGGATCGCGGCCCAGTCCCGCACCCGCTCCGGCCGTGGTCTCAGGCGTCGAACAGCGAGCCCTGCCGCGTCGGGGCAGGGCGCGTACCGGTCCGCCTGCCCGGCGTCGCCGGCGAGGCCGCGCTGCCGCGACGCGCGGGCTTCGCCGACGGGGATGGATCGGAGTTCCCGGACGGATCGGCCCCGTCGGGCACGGCCGTCACGGTCCCGTCGGCGAATTGCAGACTGAGGCGGGTGGCCGCGGCCGCATCCGCGGCGCGGCGCATCGGCAGCCCAGCGGCATCGCGCACCAGCACGTAGCCGCGGTCGAGCACGGCGCGGTAGCTGAGCGAACCGAGCAGGCCCGCCAGCCCGTCCAGACGGTCGCGGCGGCGCTCGATGCTGCGCGCCCCGGCCTGGGCGAGGCGCTCCGACAGCGCGTGCAGGCGGTCGGTGTGGCGCGCCTGCAGCGCCCGGGCCCGTTCCAGGCCGGCCTCCCGCGCGACGACGAGGCGCCGCCCGAGCTGGATCAGGGCTTCGCCCTTGCGCTGGACGTCGTTGCGCAGAGCATTGAGCGGCCGGTGGTCGATCCGCGCCAGCCGCGCGCGGGCGTTGGCGAGGACCACGTCGGGCGAGCGCCGGGCCATCCGGTCGAGGAGGAGCTGGAGCCGCGCGCGATGGCGGCTGGCGCCCGCCGCGAGGGCCGGGGCGAGGCGCGCCTCGGCGAGGTCGAGCCGCTGGCGCTTGGCCGCCAGCAGGGCGTCGGCGCTGGGCAGAGCGCGCCCGAGGGCGCGCAGATCCGACCGGTCGCGGTCGATCCGGCGCCCGACCGCCCCTCTGCCACGGGCGGAGAGGTCCGCCACCGTGGCGATCAGGTCGGCGCGGACCGGCACCGCCATCTCGGCGGCGCCCGTCGGGGTCGGCGCCCGGCGGTCGGACACGTAGTCGATCAGCGTGGTGTCGGTCTCGTGCCCGACCGCCGAGATCAGCGGGATCGCGCTCTCGAAGGCGGCGCGGACGACGCATTCC
Organism: Methylobacterium sp. UNCCL125; assembly: GCF_900116795.1. Taxonomy (NCBI): domain Bacteria; kingdom Pseudomonadati; phylum Pseudomonadota; class Alphaproteobacteria; order Hyphomicrobiales; family Methylobacteriaceae; genus Methylobacterium; species Methylobacterium sp. UNCCL125. Next base: position 281,585 of record NZ_FPBW01000003.1, read on the forward strand.
TCGTTGAAGGCCCAGAGATCCTCGATGGAGCCGCCGCCGCGGGCGACGATCAGCACGTCCGGGCGCGGGATCGCGCCGCCCGCCGGAAGCGCGTTGAAGCCGCGGATCGCTGCCGCGACCTCCTCGGCCGCGCCGTCGCCCTGGACCCGCACCGGCCAGACCAGGACGGGCCGCGGGAACCGGTCCTCCAGCCTGTGGAGGATGTCGCGGATCACCGCGCCGGTCGGCGAAGTGACGACGCCGACGAGCTGCGGCAGGTAGGGGATGGGCCGCTTGTGCTCGGGGGCGAACAGCCCCTCGGCGGCGAGCAGCTTCTTGCGCTCCTCCAGAAGAGCCATCCAGGCCCCGAGACCCGCCGGCTCCAGGTTCTCGATGACGATCTGATAGGAAGACTTTCCTGGAAAGGTGGTGATGCGACCGGTGGCGACGACTTCCAGCCCCTCCTGGGGGCGCTGGCGCAGGCGGCCGAACACACCCTTCCAGACCACCGCGTCGATCCGGGCCTGCCCGTCCTTCAGGGAGAAATAGGCGTGGCCCGAGCCGTGCTGGCCGCGATAGCCCGAGATCTCGCCGCGCAGGCGGACATGGCCGAAGGCGTCCTCCAGCGTGCGTTTCAGGGCACCGGCCAGTTCGCCCACCGACCATTCGGGCTGGTTGGCATTGAGCACGCGGGTCGGCGGGATATCCGCCGCGGGCTGGGCTGCGGGGCGCGGGGGCGGCACGAGGGGCATGGCCGGACGCTAGGGGGCTCCGGCAGGACAGTCAAAGGTCCGCTGTGGAGATGCGGTCGTTCGGCCGGAGCGCTGCGCCGCTACTCCACCGCGAGTTCGCGCGGACGGTCCGAGATCGCCACCCGCGGAACGAGGAGCGACAGGAGCAGCGTCAGCACCGCCACGACGAAAACCGTCCAGAACGTGCCGTGCAGGGCGTGCTGCAGCCCGTGCCGGATGGCTTCGCCGCCGGCGCCCAGGCTGCCGGGATCGTCGAGCAGGCGGCGGAGCTGGTCGGAATTCACCGCCGGGCCGCTCGACGGGTGCGCCAGCCGGTAGTTCAGCACGGCGCCCAGCACGGTGGCGCCAAGGGTCGAGCCGAGATTGCGCGAGAAGATGTTCGAGGCCGTCGCCGCCCCGCGCTGCGCCCAGGCGACGCTGTCCTGGATGATCACGATGGCGGCGGTGGACAGGAAGCCCATGCCGAGCCCCATCACCACGGAGCCGCAGGCCGCCACCACGGGGGATGTATCCGGCCCGAGCGCCACGAAGGCGATCGCGCCGAGGGGCAGGAGGGTCGCGCCGACCAGCAGGATCGGGCGCAGGCCGAACCGCACGAAGCTGCGCGCCGCCGTGGTGGCGCCGATCGGCCAGCCGAGCACCATCAGGGTCAGCGTCAGGCCGGCGATCAGGGGCGATTGCCGCAGCACGCCCTGAACGTACATCGGCAGGAACGCCGTGAGCCCGATCACCGTCATGCCGGAGAGCAGCGTCGCGGTGTTGGCCGTCGCGATGGGGCGCTGCATCCACAGCTGGATGTCGAGCATCGGGTCCGGGGCACGCCGCTCCTGGACGACGAACAGGATCGCGGCCACCACGAAGGCCAGCGCCGGCCACAGGGCCGCTTCGGCCGATTCACCGGCCTCGGTCAGCGCGAGCATCAGCGCCGCGATGGCCGCGGTGAACAGGGCCGCGCCGATCACGTCGATCTGGCGGCTGCGGCGCTCGACGCCCTCGTGGAGGAAGCGCAGGAACAGGCCGGCCGCGATCACGCCGATCGGCAGGTTGATCCAGAAGATCCACGGCCAGCTCAGATGGCCGATGATCAGGCCGCCGACCAGCGGCCCGGCCACCGACGAGATCCCCCAGACACTGGCGAGGAAGCCTTGGACCCGGCCGCGCTCGCGGGCCGAATACAGGTCCCCGACGACGGTCAGGCTCACCGGCTGGATCGCCCCCGCGCCGACGCCCTGCACGAGGCGGAACAGGATCAGCGAGGGCATCGACCACGCGAGCCCGCACAGCAGGGAGCCCGCGAAGAACACCGCGATGCCGAACAGCAGCACCGGCCGGCGCCCGTAGAGGTCCGACAGCTTGCCGAACACCACCGTGGTGGCCGTCTGGGTCAGCAGGAAGGAGGCGAACACCCAGGCGTAGAGGTGGAGGTCGCCGAGCTGTCCGGCGATCTGCGGCATCGCCGTCGAGACGATCGTCGCCTCGATGGCGATCATGAACATCGCCGCCATCACCGCGGCGAGGACCAGCGGGCGGCGCGTCTCGGAAGGCTTCGGCATGGCGCCGGTCTAGGCCCCACGAGCGTGCCGACCTAGCCTCGAAACCGGCGACCGGTTCTCGGGCCGCGAGAGCCGTGCGCGAGCGCACATACACCGGCACCTGGCCCCGCGGCCCGTGCATGGGCATGGCGCCGCGATGCTCAGGGCGCATGCGGCCGGTCTGTTCAGGCCTCCGCATCGGCGTCGAGGTCCCGCCCGCGCGTCTCCGGCAGCAGGAAGGCGGCAACGGTCCCGACGAGGCTGAACGCGGCGAGATAGTAGGCCGGCGCGAGCCGGTCGCCGGTCGTGGCGATCAACCAGTTCACCACGTAATTGGTGCTGCCGCCGAACACCGAGACCGAGACCGCGTAGACGATCGACAGCCCGGCGCTGCGGACGGCCCGCGGCAGCGCCTCCGGAATGCCGACGATCACCGCGGCGGCGTTGATGGAAGACAGCGCTGACAGCAGGAAGGTGACCGCGTAGACGCTGGCGGCGCTCGGCGCCTGCACGACCCAGGCGAAGGCCGGAACCGCCAGGATCAGGATCAGCGCGCGCGGCCAGATCATCACCGGCCGCCGGCCGACCCGGTCGGCGAGCCAGCCGCCGAGCAGCGGAAAGATCACGGAGGCGAGCCCGAGCGCGATCGGCACCGCCGTGGCGGCCGTCTCGCTCAAGCCGAGCGTCGCGCCGGCGAAGACCGGCATGTTGGTGCCGACCGCGTTCGACACGGTGGAGGCGGCGATGACCAGGAAGGTCAGGCCCAGCAGCCGGCCATGCTCCCGCAGCAACCGGCCGACCACCGCCAGGGTCGAGGCGGCCGCGTCCGGATCCTCCTCGGCGCCGGCCGTCTCCGGCAGATGACTGCGGATGACGAGGCCGACCGGCACCACGCACAGGCCGAGGGCGAACATCAGCCGCCAGCCCCATTGCGCCATGGCCTGGTCGCCGAGGACGAGCGCCAGGGCGGTCGCGAAAATCCCGGCGAACAGGGCCGCACAGCCCTGGCTGGCGATCTGCCAACTCGTCACGAAGCCGCGCTTCTCCGGCGGCGCCGCCTCCAGCAGGAAGGCAGTGGACGGGCCGACCTCGCCGCCGAGGGCGAGCCCCTGCACGAGCCGTCCGGCGATGACGATCACCTGCGCCCAGCCGCCGATCGTCGCGTAGGCGGGGCAGGCGGCCAGCATCAGCATGCCGACCGCCATCAGCGCGATGGTGATCAGCATCGCGGGCTTGCGGCCGGCACGGTCCGCGAAGGCGCCGATCAGCACGCCGCCGATGGGCCGCATGACGTAGCCGATGCCGAACAGGGCCAGCGACGCCAGCAGGCTGTGGGTCGGATCGTTTGCCGGGAAGAAGGCCTCGCCGATCGGCTTGGCGAAGAAGGCGTAGACCGTGAAATCGTAGAACTCGAGAGCATTGCCCAGGACGACGGCCCCGACCGACTTGCGGTCGAGCGTAGGATGATGTGCGCCGGGATGCGGTGCGGTCCGGGCGTCCATCAGCGGGCCGATCCGTCGACCGGGTGCTTGGCGAGACCGCCGGTCACGGATTCTGCGCCATCCGCCAGGGCTTCGTCATGACCGGACAGCCGGAGCGCGGGCGCTTCCGTCCCCTGCGCGCAGGCGCGGGCTTTCGCGGCCGAGCCCTTGGCAGATGCGGCTCGGCCGAGCGCGCGGGCATCGAGATCGTTCGGGGGCGAATCCATTCGGGCGCAGCTCCGTATCGGTAGGCTGCGCCGCGATGTAGGGCGCGGATCGCGCGCGTCGTCGCTCTCAGTGACGCGTCGGATCCTCCGACGGCGGAAGCACGACGGCCTCGCTGAACGGGAATTCCAGCACGACCTCGCCGTCATCGTCCATGACCACGAGGCATGCGGTCATCAGCCGGGCCTGATTCTGCGGATTGCGCAGGGCGGCGCGGATCGTCTCCTGGGCCATCTCCCACGCCGCGTCCGGATCGCGCAGCTCGGTCCCGGTCGGGTCGGAGACGACATCCGCGCCGATATGCGTATGGAAGAAGTACCGCGGCATGGCTTTTACCGGCTCGGAGGCGTCCGCCAGGGCGGAGCGATCCGCGATAGGTGGGGATCGCCGGTCCTTGGACCAAACCGCAGCGCAGGCCGCCCAGCCGCGCCCGTCCTCAGCCGTTCGCGGCGCGTCTGTCCGGTGCGGACGGGACCGGGCGGAGGGCCCGCACTTGGCCGGTGACGCCGGCCGCGCGGTGCTGCTTCTCCATGGCCATGAGCGGACGCAGTTCCGGCTCGGCGAAGTCGAGGAGCTTGGCGTTGCGCCAGCGCGGCTTACCGGAGCCGCGGCCGAACCAGCGGGGACGCTCTTCCTCGACCAGCAACACCAGTCGCCCCGTCCAGGTCTTTCGGAACCAGAAACGCCCCGTCAGAGACATCGCTCAATCCTTGCAGCAGAGCCGCCCCCGTCTTGGTGCCTCAATAGCGAACTCGGCGGTTCGCGTACGGTCAGAAGAAGCAGAAGGCCCGACGAAATCCCGCTATCCACAGCAGCCGGCGCAGCGGCACGGCGGGGAGCGCCTACCGCGCGATGTGCCGGAGGGAGAGTGCCAGGACGACGAGCCAGACGCCCCCCGAAACGGCGAACACGAACCCGCGGAGGATCGCCGTCTCCAGCGCCGCGTGCGCCGAGCGCCGATCCGGTGTTCGTGACACGCCGCCCCTGCGCGAAGGATCGGGACGCGCTCCGACCGGCCGCTGCTCCGGCACGGCGAGCAGGCGCGTCAGGCTGTCCGGGAGCGGTCGCGGGTTTGTCTGCACGGCACCCGCGAACCTACAGGGCTCAGAGCCGGGGCGACAAGCCGTGCAGGGGCATCCCGGCTCGCCGCTCCCGGCGCCCGCTGCGATCCGATTTGTCGGCTTCCGGCCCCATGCTACAGCGCGCGTTCGGCGGGCTTGTCCGCCCGTCGGTCCGCGGATGTCACAGCCCCCTGTCTTGATCACCGGCGTCGCCGGCTTCATCGGGAACCAGCTCGCTTTGCGTCTTCTCGAGTCCGGCCGCCAGGTCGTCGGACTCGACAGCGTCAACGCCTATTACGACGTGCGGCTCAAGGAGGCCCGGCTTTCCCGTCTCGCGGGCTTCGAGGGCCACAGCTTCACGCGGCTCGACCTCGCGGACCGGGACGGCCTCGACGCGCTGTTCCGCCGGCACGACTTCCGGACGGTGATCCACCTCGCCGCCCAGGCGGGCGTGCGTCACTCGCTCACCGATCCCCATGCCTATGCCGCGAGCAACCTCGTCGGCTTCCTGAACATTCTGGAGGCCTGCCGCCACGGGGGTGTGGAGCATCTGCTCTACGCCTCATCGAGTTCCGTCTACGGCGGCGGCACGACCATGCCGTTCTCGGTGCATCAGAACGTCGACCATCCGCTCAGCCTCTACGCCGCGACCAAGAAGGCGAACGAGCTGATGGCGCACAGCTACAGCCATCTCTACGGGCTGCCGACCACCGGCCTGCGGTTCTTCACCGTCTACGGCCCCTGGGGGCGGCCGGACATGGCCCTGTATCTGTTCACCCGCGCCATCCTGGCGGGCGAGCCGATCCGGGTGTTCAACGAAGGGCAAATGCTCCGGGACTTCACCTACATCGACGACATCGTCGCGGGGATTCAGGCTCTGACGGAACGGCCGGCCACGCCAAACCCCGCCTGGAGCGCTGCCGAGCCGGATCCGGGGACCAGCGCCGCCCCCTACCGGATCTACAACATCGGCAACAACGAGCCGGTGGCGCTTCTGGAGATGATTGCACTCCTTGAGGCGGCCCTGGGCCGCAAGGCGGAGAAGATCCTGCTGCCTATGCAGCCGGGCGATGTTCCGGCGACCTACGCCGACATCGACGATCTCGTGCACGAGACCGGGTTCCGCCCCGCCACGCCGTTGAAGACGGGCATCGGGCACTTCGTCGATTGGTATCGGACCTACCACGGCGTCTGAGACAGGCGCGGTGAGCGCGCGACCGGCCGCCGGCGGCCGGACGGGGCTTCCGGCCATCCGGGGAGCCAAACCGGCCGCACCGTGTTGAGGCAGGCGGCGCGCCGGGTCGGCCGCCGATCTGAACACGGGCGACGGCTTTGCCAGACTAGGCCGTTGCGCCCGCCGGGCAGATTCATTTAGAGCTATTCCAGGCAGGCAAGCTCTGCCCGCATCGCTGCCGCAACGGTGGCCAACAGGAGGAAATCCATGCGTTCACTCGTTTTCGGCGCCGTCCTTGCCGTTGTCATGCCGCTCGCGGCACAGGCCCAGGAGGCCGGGGATGCGGCCGCCGGCGAGAAGGCGTTCGCTCCCTGCAAGGCGTGCCACAATTTCCAGAAGAACGGCGTGGGCCCTGATCTGAAGGGTGTCGTCGGCCGCAAGGCGGGCACCTACGAGGGTTACAACTACTCCGCCGCCCTGAAGAACTCGGGCATCACCTGGGACGAAGCCAACCTGCACGAGTGGCTGAAGAACCCGAAGGCGAAGGTCCCGGGCACCAAGATGATCTTCCAGGGCTATCCCGACGACAAGAAGATCAACGACGTCATCGCCTACCTCAAGACGCAGTCCTGAGACGCGAATCCGCGCAAGCGAGAACCGGGAGCGACCGCGCGGTCGCTCCCGGGCCGGGTGCGGTCCCTAGTCGGACGCGAGACCTGCCTGAAGGCTCAACCTGAGGGTAACGAGATCGTGAAGGAGATCCTTGCGACCCTGGATGTCGAAGCCGGTCAGGCCGCCCGCCTCGTCGGGGATGCAGGCCAGTTCGTCGCGCAGGGCTAGGCCAGCCGGGGTGAGGAAGATGCTGACCTGACGCTCGTCGACCCGGTCGCGGGCACGGCGAACCCGGCCTGAGGCCTCGAGGCGCTTCAGGAGCGGCGTCAGCGTTCCTGAATCCAGGAACAGACGATTGCCGATCTCCTTCACCGAAAGGCCGTCCTGCTCCCAGAGCACCAGCAGGACGATGTATTGCGGATAGGTCAGCTCGTAGCGCCCGAGAAGGTTTCTGTAGGCGCGACCGAAGGCGTGCGCGGCGGCGTAGACCGCGAAGCACAGCTGATTGTCGAGGCGCTGCCGCTCCTGCTGCGAAGGCTGATCGGCACGCGTGTGCCCCGCCTGATCCAGCTCAGCGCCGATCTGCGAGGCCGAAGGGCCTGACATAGGAAAACTCTCTCTGGTAAAGGCTGGCTCGCGTACCGGTATGGCGAAAGGCCCCTCTTAGGCATTTCGCATAACCTATACAATTGGGGCGATCGACCAGGATTGCCACGCGTTCTGTGCGGTGATCCTCAGCCATCCATCAACGGATGCAGATCGCGGACCATCGCCTTCAGGCGTTCATCGAGCACGTGCGTGTAGATCTGCGTTGTCGAGATGTCGGCATGACCGAGCAGCTCTTGGACGATGCGCAGGTCGGCCCCGTTCTGCAGGAGATGGCTGGCGAAGGCGTGACGGAGCACGTGGGGGCTGACGCGGTCCGGATGCAGGCCGGCCGCCGCAGCGAGCGTCTTCAGGTCGCGGGCGAAGGCCTGCCGGGTGAGATAGCCGCTGTCGCTGTCGGCGGGGAACAGCCACGCGGAGTCCTCCGGCACCGCCGGAAGATGGGCCGACATGGCGGCGCAAGCCGCCTCGGTCAGGGGGACCAAGCGCTCGCGGCCGCCCTTGCCCTTGATGAAGAGGTAGCGCTCGCGGCTCACGCCCGCCGCGCGCGGCAGCGCGACCAGCTCCGAGACGCGCAGGCCCGTGGCGTAGAGCAACTCGAGCAGGCACACCATCCGGCGTGCCCGGCGGGCCGGCCCCGGCGGCTGCTCGGCGGCGGCGGCCGCCTGCGCGGTGGCGAGCAACCGGTCGACTTCCGCGATGGAGAGCACCTTGGGCAGCGACCGTCCCCGGCGCGGTCCGGAGACCGCGACGCTGGGATCGCTCTCGGCGCCCCCCTCGGCGTACAGGAACTTGTGGAAACCGCGCACGCAGGACAGGCGCCGCGCTGCCGAGGAGGCCTTGAGGCCGCGGGTCTCAAGATCGATCAGGAAGGCCCGGAGCGTGCCGGCATCCACGGCGTCGAGCGCGGTCCCCGACCGGGCGAGGTAACCGAGATAATCCTCCAGATCGCGCCGGTAGGCGGTCAGGGTGTTGAGGCCGGCACCGCGCTCGGCGGCCAGCATGTCGAGATAGTCGGCGGCCTCGGGGCAGAGCGCCCGGCCGGCATCGCCGGAGACGTCCGACCCGCTCAACGGTTGCCGGGCTGGAGCTTCGAGGCGGGGATGGAAACAGTCATCTCCCGCGGCGTCGGCTGGACGAAATTCGCCAAGGCGAACATCGCAGCGAAAACCAGGCCCGCCAGGATCGCGAGGGTGGCGAAGAAACGGAATAGGGTCGGCACGTCGGTCGAACCTCGGGCAGACGGGCGCTGGCGGCGGGAAGGGGGACGGGCGAGGGCTGTCTCCGAGCCGCCGCGGGTGCTCGGGTTCGACCACGCGAACGCGGCGCTGACAAGGCCCACAACGACACAGCGATGCGTTTCGCAGCCCGCTTGAATCGCGCTAAGAGCCTGCCGCAGGATGGAGGCAGCCCGGCGACAGCCGCTCGGGGGCCGGTGAGGAGGCGGGGACGCCACACGGATGCGATGCAGGAGTCGATGCAGGAGGCCATAAGCGAGGAGGCGGCGGGTGAACCGATCGAGGCGCGTCTGCGCCGCGCGCTCGGCCTGCGCTCGATCGTGCTCGTCGGCCTCATGGGGGCGGGCAAGAGCACCGTCGGCCGGCGCTTGGCGAGTCGCCTCGGGCTGATCTTCAAGGATGCCGACATCGAGATCGAAGCGGCGGCCGGCCTGACGATCCCCGACATCTTCGCCATCTATGGCGAGCCGAGCTTCCGCGACGGCGAGGAGCGGGTGATCTCGCGGCTGCTCCGGGCCGGCCCGCTGGTCCTGGCGACCGGCGGCGGCGCCTACCTTCGCGAGGCGACGCGCGCCCGCATCGCCGAATCCGCGGTCTCGGTGTGGCTGAAGGCCGATCTGGACGTGCTGATGCGGCGCGTGCGCAAGCGCGGCAACCGTCCGCTGCTGCAGACCGAGGACCCGGAGGCGACGATGCGGGACCTGATGGCCGTGCGCCACCCGGTCTACGCCGCCGCCGACGTGATGGTCATCTCCCGGGAGGTGTCGCACGACCGGGTCGTCCAGGACGTGCTGGAAGCGCTGGACGCCCATCTCAGCGGCGAAGGCTCCGTCCCCGTTGCCGCCCAGTGAGACCCGAGCGAACCGCCCCATGACCGAGCCGACGCCCCGTCAGGACCTCCTGACCGTCCACGTGCCCCTCGACGCCGGCCGCGCCTACGACATCCTGATCGGCCGCGGGCTGATCGACACGGCCGGCGTCGCCGTGGCCGCGCTCGGGGGGCGCCGCGCCGCCATCGTGACGGACGCCACCGTCGGCGCCCTCTATGCCGCGCGGCTTCGCACCAGCCTGGAGCGCGCCGGCCTTCAGGCGGGCGTGGTGACGGTGGCACCGGGCGAGGCGTCGAAGTCCTATGCCGGCTTTGCGGAAGTCTGCGACGGCCTGCTCGCCCTCAAGGTCGAGCGCGGCGACCTTGTCGTGGCCCTGGGCGGCGGCGTGGTCGGTGACCTCGCCGGCTTCGCGGCCGCCACCCTGCGGCGGGGCGTGCGCTTCGTGCAGGTGCCGACCAGCCTCCTTGCCCAGGTCGATTCCTCGGTGGGCGGCAAGACCGGCATCAATGCGCCGCTGGGCAAGAACCTGATCGGCGCCTTCCACCAGCCGCGTCTCGTCCTGGCCGATACGGCCGCCCTCGACACCCTCTCCGAGCGCGAGATGCGCGCCGGCTATGCCGAGGTCGCCAAGTACGGGCTGATCGCCGATCCGGGCTTCTTCGACTGGTGCGAGGCGAACTGGCGCGGGATCTTTTCCGGCGGCCCGGAGCGCGAGCAGGCGGTCGCCTCCTGCTGCCGGGCCAAGGCCGCGGTGGTCACCCGGGACGAGCGGGAGGACGGGGAGCGGGCGCTGCTCAATCTCGGCCACACCTTCGGCCACGCCCTGGAGCGCCTGACGGGCTACGATTCCGCCCGTCTGGTGCATGGCGAGGGCGTGGCGATCGGGATGGCGCTCGCCTTCCGCTTCTCGGCCCGGCTCGGGCTCTGCGGCGGGCAGGATGCCGGCCGCGTCGCCAACCATCTCGCCCTCGCCGGGCTGCCGACCCGTCTGCAGGCGGTCCCGGGCGGATGCGGCACCGTCGAGTCGATTCTCGACGCGATGACGCAGGACAAGAAAGTCCGCGACGGCGCGCTGACCTTTATCCTGGCCCGCGGGATCGGCCAGAGCTTCATCGCCCCGGGCATTGACCGGGCGGCGGTGGCGGCCTTCCTGGAAGACGAACTGGCGTCGCATCGAGACCTCTGAAGTGCTCGATAGTCGGCGGTGGCCTTGCCTAACGCAGGCCGTGCCGCTATGAGCCTGCCACGTCCGGCGCCGCACACTGCGTGCGTCGGTCACGGTTCCTCGGAACCAGGGCCGCAATAGCTCAGCTGGTAGAGCACCTCATTCGTAATGAGGGGGTCGGGGGTTCGAATCCCTCTTGCGGCACCACCACTTAGCCCTGCGCTTGCTGACCGAATGACCGGCCCGGCATGCATATGGCAGGCAGCATGGCGAACAACTCGACCATCTCCGAGCTGCGCTAGGCCGCCGTGGTCAGCGGCCAGGACATCGACGCCACCGTCGATGCGGTGCCGGCCGAGCTCGTCACCGAATCGTATCCGCTCGCGAAGGCTGGGCGCCGATCTCGTCGCGTCCCTCCGTACGCACACCTGGGCGACCGAGGCGCTGATCGCCGACAAGCCGGCGCGCCTGGAGGCCAAAGGCCCAGCCATCAGCCAGAAGCAGCGGACCGCGATCCCGTGGCGCTTCGCGAGGGCTGCTCCCGCCTCTCTTGATGCGAGCCCCGCGGCGTCATGTAACAAGGCTGCTTTCGACCCGCCTCGGTGACACGCGGGAGAATATCAAGGCTGCGCGGGCGGCAGTTGAATGGACGCCTCGCACCACAGCGCGACCGGCGGCCGCGTAGTCGCAATCTCGCGACCAGCCGGCATCGTCATGTCTTGAGCCAGCGCATCTCAATGACTGGATCTACTACTGCAGACCGCGGTGATCTCGTCGAATTCGCGGGGATAGTTATCGAAATTTATCTCTCTGAGCCGCAAGCGATCGGAAATTACATAACCAGCAGCAGATGGCCAGCCGGCAGCAATACGAGAATACGAGACGAATCAACTTAAAGTAGAAAATGCGGAGTTCAATCCTTCTCGAAAAGTCTACACTTAAAGAAAGTTTACTGATATTTTATTAGTTTATGAAAGAATTGGCATAGAAACGTCGATATTAAAAGCAGGTTAAGATGCTGTCTCTCCGTCCCAGCCATCACGCGAAATTGAATGCGCTCGACAGCTCTCACGCACTGATCGAATTCGATCTCGACGGAAAGGTCGTCACCGCCAACGCCAACTTCCTGTCGATCCTCGGCTACCGACTGGACGACATCAAGGGGCGGCATCACTCCATCTTCGTCGACCCGGTCGAGCGCGAGAGCGCAGCCTACAAGGCGTTCTGGGACGCTCTGCGCAGCGGTGTACATCAGACATCTGAATACAAGCGCATCGGCAAGGGCGGCCGCGAAGTCTGGATTCAGGGGAGCTATACCCCACTCATCGGGCGCAACGGCAAACCCTACGGCGTCTTCAAATGCGCCACGGACATCACAGCGCAGAAATTGCGCAACGCCGATTTCGAGAGCAAGCTGAACGCCCTCGACCGCTCGCAAGGGATCATCGAATTCAACCTCGACGGGACGATCATCACCGCCAATGAGAACTTCCTCGCGGTGGTCGGCTACAGCCTCGACGAGGTGAAGGGCAAGCACCATGCGATGTTCGTCGATGCGGCAGACCGCGATACCGCGGCCTACCGGGCCTTCTGGGACCGGCTCCGGAGCGGCGAGTATCAGCAGGCGGAGTACAAGCGCATCGGCAAAGGCGGCCGCGAGGCCTGGATCCAGGCCACCTACAACCCGGTCCGCGACGCCGCGGGCCGCCTCGTGAAAGTGGTGAAGTTCGCCACCGACATCACCGAGGCCGTGGCCGAGCGGCTGCGGCGGGCCGAAATCCACCGGGGCGTCGACCGCGACCTCGACGTGATCAGCAGCTCGATCTCTCATGCATCGCAGCAGGCGGTGAGCGCGGCAAGCGCGGCCGCCCAGGCCTCAGGCAACACCCAGAGTGTCGCCGCCGGGTCCGAGGAGCTTGCCGCCTCGGTCGGCGAGATCAGCGCCCAGGTGAACCGCGCGCTGCAGGTCACGGGGCGGGCTGTCGAGCAGGCGGTCGCCACCTCGACAGTGGTCGCCGGCCTCGCCTCCGCCGCCCAGCGCATCGGCGAGGTGGTCGAGATGATCAACACGATCGCCGGGCAGACGAACCTGCTGGCGCTGAACGCGACGATCGAGGCCGCCCGGGCCGGCGAGGCCGGCAAGGGTTTCGCCGTGGTGGCCACCGAGGTGAAATCCCTGGCGGCCCAGACCGCGAAGGCGACCGAGAGCATCAGCAGCCAGATCGCGCAGACGCAGGACGCTGCGAATCAGGCCGCCACCGCCATCGCGGGCATCGGGCAGACGATCGGAGAGGTCAACGAGATCTCCTCGGCCATCTCGACGGCCGTCGAGCAGCAGGCTGCGGTCGCCCAGGAGATGTCCATCAACATGCAGGCCATGACCCAGGCCGTAGGGGAGATCAGCCGCAATGTGAGCGTGATCGCCGCCTCGACCCAGGAGGTCGACACCTCAACGCGGCTCGTGCGCGAGGCGTCACGGGCCATGGTGTCTTAACACCGCCCGTCGCTGCCGCTTCTGCCTCTGCGGTCGTCCGCTCCAGCGCGGGCCGCCGTAAGGCCGTCCGTCGCGGAGCGCGCGAGTCGGTTCGACCGCGGGACCGGGAGGCTCAAGACGGTGAGGCGCCGTCGACCCGTGGCGGCACCTCACGCTTCCGCACGATCCGGGCCCGGTCCCGCAGCGTGACCTCATGGGTCGGCCATTCGCGGCAGGCAGCCTCGAACGCGGCGAGCGCCATCGACAGCGGGTAGATGGTGGCGAGGTGCAGCGCGACGTTGCCGCCGGCGTCGCGCCAGACCTCGATCGTGTAGGGCACCCCAGGCGGCACCGGCGGGATCTGCTTCGCCGGCGGCGGCAGCGTGATCGCGGCGAGGCAGAGGTGCTCGTATTTCCGCGCGGGCGCAGCCCCGGGCCGGCGCTGGTAGCGGCACGACGCCGTCAGATGGCGGAGCAGATCCACCGTCGGGACGTCGGCGCCGTAGCGATCGATCAGGCTGGCCACGGTGTAGCGTCCCGAGCGCTTGCAGGGCGCGCAGTCGACGTAGACCCGACCAGGCTGGACGTTGCCCAGGCGCCCCATTCTGGCGCTCCTCCGCTTGCGAACGAACGCAGAACAAGCCCGAGGCGGGGGTAAGCTTCAAGGCGCCCGCGCCTCCGATCTTCGCAACCGGTGGACGAATGTGAATGGCGGCCGATTTCGTCTGTCTCCGCATCGACTTATAAGCGAACCGCGCTCGGATGATATCGGCCCGCGCCCAGGCCATCGCCTGTCTCGGCCTGCGGACCGCCACGAAGAAGCAGCACGTGGCCGAGCATGCCGCCGACCGGCGGTCCGGCAACTGGGGGCTCGGCGACTCTCACAGGCCAGTGCGTCCGAGAACGATGCCGCCCCACGGTCGAGGGCAGCATCCAAGCCAGGAGGCTCCATGAGGCCGGCTGCGAGCGATGAACGGCTCTCCCTCGACGCCGTGTCGGTCGAGGACCTGAACGCCGCCCTCCGCGTAGTCCGGCGGCTGCCCCTGGAACTGCTGGGCTTCCTCATCCTGTTGCCGATCGTCGGCATCGGCCTGTCGTGGCTCAGTACGGCCCTCGCACCACCCTATGGCCTCTCCATCTTCGGGCAAGGCCTCGTGACCTGGGGCCTGCTTCTGACGCTCGCCCTGCTGTTCGGGCTGTTCTGGTGGCGGGGACGACAGGTCGGGCTCCTCCTACACGACCCGGCCATCCTGGCGTCGCCGGTCATGAGCCTGATGTCGGTGCCCGGCGTGTTGGCCGCGCGAGCGCAGGCCTTGGGCCTGGAATGGAGCGGGTTCTACGGGCCGCTCCGCCCGCGCCGGAAGTGAGTCCGCGTCTAGATCAGGCCGCCTGACGATCCCGCGGTCAGCGTCTGGCCAGCCCGGTTCACGAGCTTCGCGAAGGCTAGCGCGGCCGCCGAGGCCTGGGTCTCGGACGGAAAGGTGCGGTCCGATTCCAGGACCGTCATCTGCGTCGCGTCGAGCAACACCCAGGTCCAGAGGTGGCGGCCGGTGGCGCGGATCTCGAAGTGCATGGCAGGCTCGTGGCGCAATGGGACATGCCCGCACCATGCGCCGCGAAAAGGCCTGACGCGTTAATGGCTTGGCCGGCGCAACAACCTGCGTCGGCTAACCGCGCGGTTGCCCCCGACATCCTCGCAGATCACAGGCGGGATCAGCCGCGCCCCTTGGCCGCGAACTCCCAGACCGGCGGTCCCCAGGTCTGACCCGGCTTGGTCCGGTAGCCGGAGAAGCGGTCGAACACGACCCGGTCGGGCTCGACGCCGGTGACCCGGCTGTCGTTGACCATCAGGGCGCCGGCATATTCCACGCGCAGGAATCCGTGCTCCGGATGGACCCCGAACAGTTGCGGCGCGGTCCAGCCGAGCCGATGCGCCTCGGCGCCGAACTGGTCGAGGAAGGCCAGCGCGCTCGCCCGCATCGCCGCCCACTTCGCCGGCAGGAGATACCGGCACGGCGAGGCGTGCTCGGACAGGCGCTCGATCTGATCGCGCCAGGACGCGACGGCGGGCGGGAGGTCGGACATGACGGCCGGGGTAAGGGGCGCAGACTTAATAGACCGTCATCGGGTGGAGAATGGCAGACGGAGGGAGAAGAACGTCGTGATCGCGCCGCTGCGCTAACCCTGAGCTTCTGACAGGAGCTTATCGCGTGGTTTGTGCTTGGCTCGCTCGTGCGCCAGATTTGGTCGATGTCGCTCGAGGACGCCTATCGTGCTTGGCAGACCGAGCCTGCGTCGAGCTTCCGGGACCTCGATGACGTGGTACTGCGCGTCGACGCAATCAGCGATGACGGCGACCTCACCGCCGCGGGCACGGAAGGCACGATCGTCAGCATGCATGATGATGATGCGCGCTTCGTCGTGAAATTGTCCGAGCCGGACGGTGTGCTGATGACAGCTCTGCCGCATCAGCTTCCGCTCGCGAACAGATCGGACGTCGAGCGCGAAGCTCATCCCGGTCCTCTTCACGATCGATGGCCCGATCCCCAAAGCGATCCCGTCAGGATCCGCGCGGCCCCGCCCCGATCTGCTCACGGGACGGGGGAGTGTCCGATCTCGCCAACGATGAGCCATGCCCATACGCCGAGCGGCTTAAGGCCAAGACGCTGACACCCGAGTTACAGCGCCGCCGGTGCATCGAAGCCGCGCGTGACGCTGGCGCCGGCGAGGATCAGACCGACTTCGATGCCGCCGTGGGACAGATCAAGGCGCCGGGGAAGGCCAAGGGCCGAGCGAACTCGCGGCGTCGTTGAGCCGGACCCCCGCGAAGGTGAGCGTCGCCGTGTAGACGACGGTTCCAGCCTCATCGCGGACCAGGACAACGAAGGCTTGGTTGTCCCCGTCGCCCGGGATCGCGAACCGCGCGATCTCGGGCAGGCTTCGCATCGCAAGAGCGCGGGCCGCCTCAAAATTAGCGCAGTCGCTGCCTTCCTCGTCGCGATGGAAGCTTCGGTTGCTGATATCGAAAAAGTACCGCGGCATGGGGCGCTCCACAGTAAAGGGGCGGGAGCACGCGCTACTCTCGGCCACTGACGCCCGAATCAATCTGCCAGCGATAGGCGCACCTTTACACGGTCATGCGTGGTCGGCATTGATCTGGATCGCCGAATACCGCCTATCTCGTATGACCACACTGCATCATCGCTGACGAATAAACGCGGACCGGGCGGCCCTTCCGGGATCCGCGCCCTGGGGGATGAAAAGCCGGATCCGCGGCGCGAAGCGGTCGTTGCCCTGCGCCTCGGCGCGATGTTGATCGCGTTCCGCGGCTGGAGCGCTGCCGTGAGGGCCTGCTCGATCTCGGCGATGCTCGGGATCGGCGCGGCGATACCGGCCCCGGGCGCGCGCCGCCCGTCCGGACGCCGCCGACGATGGATCCGGTGAGGCGCACAGCGCGTCGATCACGGCGCTGGCTCCGATGCCCTCGGACGGTCTCCGGCGGAGACACCTGACGGTCCGATCGGTTCGTCCTGAACCGCCCGACGGCGCCAAGCCGTGAGCAGAGCGGCGAGGGCGTCGGGGTCCAATCCGTAGCTGTCCGGCAGCCCGGCTCCACGCCCGGTGAGCTGGCGGTTCAGGGCGACGAGGCGGCCCTCTCCTACGCGCGCATCGTCGAACACGACCATCCGCTGCATCGTGCCCTTCACGGTCACCGCTGCGAAGCCGCTGACGTCGTGCCAGGACATGCGCCGCGACCGGCCGGCCTGCACGATCGTTAAGCCCGTCCCGTCGAGATGCAGCGACGAACCCCGGATCGCCACGAGGATCAGGACCGGCAGGCCGCCCAGGAACAGCACGACGCCCGGCCAGAGCAGCACCTGCATCGTCACTGACGGCGCCTCGTGCATCAGCATCCAGAGCATGACCCCGCCGAAGACGGCCGACAGGGTGGCGAGAAACAGGATCTTCTTCACCGAGGCCCGTAGAACCACCGGACCGGGATAATGCGCGAGCACGGTGTCCGCCGAGCGGATCTCCGATTCCAGCAACCCGGGCCGCATGTGCCAGACGGAGACCGCCGCACAGACCCCGAAGAACGCTGTCGTCGCGACGCCACCGTCCGCCCCCGTGACCATCATTCCGATGCCGCCGGCGACGAGAACGAGGCTGAGGCCGAGCAGCAGCGCGTATCGGAAACGGGAACCGCTCGCTTGGTTCGACACGGACGACCTACCCCTGATGGGCGCGGCCGATCAGGTTCGTCCGCGTCCGGTTGCGCATGGTCACGCCAAGGCCAGCACGCCCGCGACCACCGCCACGCCGACCCCGAGCCACGCCACATAGTCGCCGATCAGGCCGCTGTGCAGCACCTCCAGCGCACGCGTCGGCGCCGATTGCGTCGCGCTCACCGGTCGGACCACCAGCGCCGGCAGGCGTCTCCGGAACAGCCCGTAGCCGGCACCCGCCAGCGCGGCGACCACGGATGCCCATGGCAACCAGCCTGGTCCCTCCGCCAGGGTCTCCACCGCCGGCCGGTGCAGAAAGGCCGACGCCGCCCGCGGAAGGGCGTGCTCGATCAGGCCCGCCGGCACACCGACGTCGAGGGCGAGCAGAACGCAGCAGGGCGCCAGCATCAGCCAGAGCGGCCGATTGGCCTTCTCGCGCTCGTCCTCGCTCGGTGCCCCGGCCTCGTCGCCGGGATCGGGCCCCAGGCCCAGGAAGATGCGTCCTGCCGCCCGGAGCACCGCCGCCCCCGTCAGGGCCGCGCCGATGGCGCCGGCCGCCAGCGCGATCCCGTGCCCCTGCTGTGCCAGCGCGCCCTGGACCAGGCGCGTGCCCTGATCGAGCACGCCGAGCGGGAGGCCGCAGAGCAGCAGCCCGGCCAGACCCATGGCGATCCCGGCGGGCCAGATCCCCCGTCCGAGCCCCCGCAGGGCGATCTCGTCGATGCTGGCCTGGGTCGCGAGCAGGATGCCGGCGATCATGAACAGGGCCCCCTTCACCAGCCCGTGGCCCACCACGTAGACCAGCATACCGCCGGTCCCGTCCACCGAGAGGGCCCCGAGGCCGGTGAGCATGATCCCGGCATGCGAGATCGTCGAGAAGGCGAGCATCCGCTTCAGGTGGCGCTGCAGCAGGGCCATCCAGCCGCCCAGGAGGGCCGTGAAGCTGCCCAGGCCGATGAGGAGCGCCGGCAGGGCGTGCCGAACCTGATCGGAGCCGCCGAACACGACGGCGCTCACCTTCGCGAGGCCGAACAGCCCGAGCGAGACCATCGCCCCCGAGAAGATCACCGAGACTGGGCTCGGCGCCACCGCGTGGGCGTCGGCGAGCCAGAACTGGAACGGCACGATCGCGCCCTTGATCATCAGGGCGGACGCCACGAGGCAGAAGGCCCCGGCCACCACCGGATCCCGGCCGCCTCGCGCCACGGCGGCCGCGATGCCCTCGAAATCGAGCGTGCCGGTCTGGGCGTAGATCAGCCCGATGCCCCCGAGCATCAAGAAGCCCGCGAGGCTGTTGACCACGGTGAAGTTGATGGCACCCGCCAGCGACGATTCCGCCAGATGGTAGGCCGTCAGCGCGAAGGCCGCGACGCTCATCACCTCGAACCACACGAACAGGTTGAACATATCGCGGGTGAAGCAGAACCCGACCATGGCGGCCAGGAACAGCAGCATCAGGATGTGGAAGTGGCCGTGGGTGCGATCGAAGAAGCCCCAGGCGAACACGAAGGTCAGGGCGTAGAGGAGGCCGATGAAGGCCGCGACCCAGCCGCTGGCCTCGTCCACCGAGAAGCCGATCCCGAGATGGACGCCGTCGCGCGGCTCCCAGCCGCCGAACCAGTAGACCAGGGGCCCGTCGGCGGCATGCACGGCGATGACGCCGCAGAGCACCGCGACGCTCAAGGCCGCCAGCGTCGCCAGGATGTCGGGGAGGCGGCCTGGCAGGAAATGGGCGGTCGCCAGCATCGCCGCGCAGATCACGAGCGGGATGGCGACCGGTAGCGGGAGGAGGGCGGCGGGAAAAGCGGTCACGAGGCTTTCCGCTCCCCATCGCCCACCCGGTTCGATCCCCGATCGCGCCCGGACTGGCCGCCCGCGCGCATCGGCCGGAGCTTCTCCGGGTCCAGGCTGCCGCCGCGCTTGTAGGCCTGGATCGTCAGGACGAGGAGAAGCGCGGTGAGCGTTGCGCCGACCACGATGTCGGTGAGCACCAGCGCCTGCATCACCGGGTCGACGGCGGGCGTTCCCGGCGGGTGGTCGTAGAAGATCGGCGCGATGCTGCCCCAGCGATAGCCGAGGCCGAGCAGGAGCACGTAGGTCGCCGATTGGCAGACGCCGAGGCAGCCCACGAGGTGGATGAAGTTGCGGCTCGTGGCGATGCCGTAGAGACCGATCCCGAACAGCCACGCGGCAACCGCGTAGGGGAGAACACTCACGCGGATTCCTCCCCCGGTTCCTCGGGCTCGCGCGCCTCGCGGGTCTCCTCCATGAATTCCAGGAAGAGCTGCGTGAAGCCGCCCGTCACCGCCAGGGCGACGCCGAGGTTCTCGACGAGCATCAGGCCGCCCGAGAACAGGTCGCGGAAGGTGCCGAGCGGCAGGATGTTCTGCATGAAGGCGGCGCCGGTGAGCATCGGCGCCAGCCCGCACAGGGCGAAGAGCAGCGCCCCCCCGCCCTCCAGGGCGTCGAGCCAGTGGCTGCGGATGGCGTCGCGCCAGCCGGCATAGCCCTCGCCGAGATAGATCAGCAGGGTCCCGGAGGCGAGGATGACGCCGCCCTGGAAGCCGCCGCCCGGCGTCACGGTCGCGTGCAGCACGACGTAGAGGCCGAACAGCGCGGTGAGCGGGCCGGCGATCCGGCAGGCGAGCACGACGGCCTCCGAGCGCGGGATCACGGCGCGGCCGGGCCGGCGCATGGCGCGCTCGGTGTTGCCCTCGCCGCGCCGCCCGCGCAGCAGCACCACCGTGCCGGTGATCGCCGCGAGCAGCATGAACTCCTCGCCGAGGGTGTCGAGGCCGCGCAGGTCGAAGTTGATGGCGCTGACCATGTTGGCGACGTGCCGTGCCTCGGGGGCGACCGCGTTGATGCGTTCGCCATACTGCGCGATCGTCGATCCGAAGGCCGGCAAGCCGGCGATCACCGCCGCCGCGCCGGGGAGCAGGGCGAGGCCCGCGAGGGCCAGAAGGACGATCCGGGCGTTCGGGCTCACGAATCTTCCTCGGGCGGCTGGGTCTTCACCGCCATGAGCGCCACGAGGAAGAGGAGCGGGACGGCCGCCGTGCCCACCGCCAGTTCGGACAGGGCGACGTCGGGCGCCTGAAGGGCGTCGAACAGGATCGCCAGGACGAGCCCGTTGACCGCGATGGCGAAGACCTGCCGGGCGGGATCGCGCACGAGGACCACGGCAGTGCCCGAGATCGCGGCGAACAGGAACAGCAGCGGCAGGATCGCCGTCATGCCGAGCGCCCCTCGCGCATCAGCACGGCCCGGCCGGAGACGTGCGACAGCACCGCCGCCCAGGCGAGGAACACCACCATCATCACCAGGATCTTGAGCGAGCGCCCGGAGAGGCCGTCGGCGAGGAACGCCGCCATGGTGACGAGGATCGAGGCCGCGACGTTGAGGAAGGCCAGCGCGTGCAGCCGGTCGAGGGCCCGCGGCAGGCGCCACAGGGCGAGCGCGGCGAGCCACGTCACCGCCACCGCGAGGGCCAGCAGGACACCGATGACGACGCTCATATCCAGCGCTCCAGGAAGACGGCGAGCAGCATCGTGCCGGGCAGGTTGAGCAGAACCAGGGTGAGGGCGAGGTCGGTGATCGAAGCCTGGTCCGTGGCGAAGGCCATAAGCGTCAGGATCAGGACCGTGACGCTGCCGGCGAGCTGGTAGGCGGCGAAGCGCTGGCCGGGCCGGCCCCGCCACGCCAAAGCCGCCGCAACGGCGAGCGGCGGCAGCAGCGCCAGGATGGCGGCCGTCCAGACCGTCATCGCGCCTCCTCCAGGCCGTGCGTCACCACCGTTCCGTGATCGCGGTCGAGGGTGAGGACGTAGCTGTCGGGGGCGAGCGAGGCGGCGAGCAGTCCGACGGCCCGCGCGGCCGGCGCCGTCGCACCGTCGGGCGTCGCCCAGGCGAAGTCGGAGGCGCTCCGCTCGCGGGTCGTCCCGCCGCCGGCGCCGCCGCGCAGGGCCCTCACCAGCTGGCCGCCCACCTGAACGGTCTCGCGGGGCAAGCCGCGCAGCGCCCGCCAGATCGGCCGCAGCGTCCCCCGGTCGAAGCGGAACCGCACGCCGCCGCGCCGGCCGACGCCCCACCACCACAGCGTCCCGAGGCTGGCGCAGACGAGGGCGGCGAGTCCCTCGTTCACGCTCACCGAGCCGGCAAAGACCATGTAGGTCAGTGCTAGGGCGACCCAGATCGCGAGGCCATCACGCCCCGAGCGCCTTCTGAGTCCGCTGATCGGTCCTGCCCGCATCGATCCTGACCGGAGCGCGCCCCGCGGAAGCGTGGCCATGCGCATGACCGACCGAACGTCACGGCGGGCGCCCGCGTTCCCGGAACCCGAAGACACGCTTCCGTGTAGGGCGATCAGAGATGGGAGTGCGCATGAAGGCCGAGATCCTGAACATCCGCTTCCTCCACGAGGGCTGGAGCCGGTTCGGCATCGCGCAGGTGCGCCTCGCTGACGGCGCCGTGGTCGAGCGGGAAATCGAAGATCACGGCAACTCGGTGGGGATCCTGCCCTACGACCCGGAGCGGCGGGTCGCGACGCTCGTGCGCGAGTTGCGGGTCCCGCCGCTATTCGCGGCCGGCGAGCAGGTCCAGCTGGAAGCCCCGGCCGGCCTGATCGATGACGGCAGCCCGGAGGAGAATGCCCGCCGGGAGGCGATGGAGGAGGTGGGCCTGCGCCTGCACGCCCTGGAATTCGTCGGCGCCGCCTATTCCTGCGCGAGCCTCACCACCGAGAAGATCCACCTGTACCTCGCGATCTACGGCTTGGCGGATCGGGCCGAGGCTGGCGGCGGGGCCGAGGGCGAGCACGAGAACATCCGGGTCGTCGAGATCCCGCTGGCCGAGCTCGCCGCCCGGGCCGACCGCGCCGAGATCACCGACCTGAAAACGCTCACCCTGATCCTGGCGCTCCGGGCACGCCATCCGCAGCTGTTCCACCGGTGAGGAACCGCCAGCGCGCATTCGCCCAGGGTCTGCTGACCGCGCTGGTGCTGGCCGGGGTCGCGTGGATCGCGTTCCACCTGCGCTGAAAGCGACCTGCGTGAAGGACACTCATGCGGGCAGTAAGCTCCGAAGAGCCGTCGGCACGTCTTGATCGCCGGCCACGGCGGGCCCATCGTTCGCGCAAGACTCGGGAGGTCACCGGATGACGCGCGCCTGCATCGTGGGCTGGGCCCACACACCCTTCGGCAAGCTGGAGGAGCCGGATGTCGAAGGGCTGATCGCCCGGGTCTCGGGCGAGGCGCTGGCCCATGCCGGCGTCGAGGAATCCCAGGTCGACGGCATCTATGTGGGCTCGATGAACACCGGCTTCTCGAAGCAGGGCTTCGAGGGCGCGCTGGTGGCGGTGAATCGGCCCGGCCTCGCCCACGCCCCGGCGACCCATCTGGAGAACGCCTGCGCCACCGGGTCGGCGGCCCTCTACGCGGCCCTCGACTTCGTCGACAGCGGCCGCGGCCGCGTGGCCCTTGTGATCGGCGCCGAGAAGATGACGGCCAAGACCGTCGCCGAGACCGGCGACATCCTCCTGGGCGCCTCCTACCGGAAGGAGGAGGCCGACATCGAGGGCGGCTTCGCCGGCGTGTTCGGGCGGATCGCGGCGGGCTATTTCCAGCGCTACGGCGACCGCAGCGAGGAGCTGGCCCGGATCGCCGCCAAGAACCACCGCAACGGCGTCGGCAATCCCTACGCGCAGCTGCGCAAGGATCTCGGCTTCGACTTCTGCAACCGGGTCTCGGAGAAGAACCCCTACGTGGCCGCTCCCCTGCGGCGCACCGACTGCTCGCTGATCTCGGACGGCGCGGCGGCCCTGGTTGTGGCGGATGCCGAGACGGCGGAGGGTCTGGAGCGGGCGATCGGCTTCCGTGCCCGGGCCCACGTCAACGACATCCTGCCGCTGTCCCGCCGCGACCCGGCGGAGTTCAAGGGCGCGCGGATGGCCTGGGAGAAGGCCCGCGCGCAGGCCGGGATCGCCAACGAGGACCTCTCCTTCGTGGAGACCCACGATTGCTTCACCATCGCCGAGCTGATCGAATACGAGGCGATGGGCCTCGCAGCCCCCGGCGAGGGCTACCGCGTGGTGCGCGAGGGCCTGGCCGAGAAGGGCGGGCGGCTGCCGATCAACCCGTCCGGCGGCCTGAAGGCCAAGGGCCATCCGGTCGGCGCCACCGGCGTGTCGATGCACGTGATGGCCTGCCTCCAGCTCATGGGCGACGCCGGCGAGATGCAGGTGCCCGGTGCGGAACTCGCCGGGATCTTCAACATGGGCGGCGCGGCGGTCGCCAACTACGTGTCGATCCTGGAACGGCGGCGCTGAGCGGAGGCTCGGCGGCCCGGCGACGATCCAGAGGGGCAGGCTTCCTCTCTGGACCGGACGAGGATCGAACGCGAGAGGTCAGGTCCTTCGGGAGGTCTCGCCGTCGCCGTCTTCGCGACCGGAGCGCGGCAATCCAGCAGGGCGATGACGGCCAGCGCACATTGCCGTGGTTCGCTGCGGTCGCGGCGGATGAGGAGAGGGGCCGCACGCCCCTCGGACGCGAGCGTCTCGCTCAGCCGAGCCGGTCCAAGGCCTGCGTGAGATCGGCGATCAGGTCGGCCTCGTCCTCCAATCCGATGGAGAGGCGAACGGTTTCGGGCCCGACCTGCGCGGCGGCCTTCTCGTGTTCCGGCAACTGCCGGTGGGTGGTCGAGGACGGGTGGATCGCCAGCGACTTGATCTCGCCGATGTTCACGAGGTGCGAGATCAGCTCCAGGGCGGCGATGAACGTCAGGGCCGCCGGCTCGCCGCCCTTCAGGGCGAAGGTAAAGATCGAGCCCGGCCCGTTCGGCGTGTAGCGCCGGGCGAGGTCCTCCCCGGGCTGTCCCGGCAGCATCGGATAGCTCACCCAATCCACCGCCGGATGGTCCTTGAGGAAGGCCGCGACCGCCCGCGCATTGGCGCAGTGCCGCTCCATGCGCAACGGCAGGGTCTCGATGCCCATGAGCGTCAGGAACGCGTTCATCGGCGACAGGCCGGGCCCGAGGTCGCGCAGGCCGAAGAACCGGCAGGCGGCCGCGAACGGGGTTTCGGGGAAGGCCTTGGTCAGGACGAGGCCGTCATAGTCCGGCCAGGGCTCGGTGATCAGGTTGTAGCCGCCGGCCTTTTCCCAGTCGAAGCGGCCGGCGTCGCAGATCACGCCGCCGATGGTCTGGCCGGAGCCGCTCAGGAACTTCGAGGTCGAGTGCCAGACGATGTCGGCGCCGTGCTCGATCGGTCGGATCAGGGCCGGCGAGGCCAGGGTATTGTCCACGACGAGCGGGAGATTGTGGCGCCGCGCCACCGCGGCGATCCCATCGAGGTCCACCACCGACGCGCAGGGATTCACGATCGATTCGCAGAAGATGGCCCGGCAGTCCGGGGTGATGGCCGCCTCGAAATCCTCCGGGGCCATGCCGCGTGCGAAGCGGGGCTTCAGGTCGTAGCGCCCATCGAGGCGGCGCATCAGACCGAGTGACCCGCCGAACAGGCGTGGCGAGGCGACATAGGCGTCGCCGCTCTTCATCAGCGTCATCAGGACCAGCTGCATGGCGGACTGTCCTGAAGACACCGCCACGCCGGCCTTCGCGCCCTCGAGATCGGCGATGCGACGTTCCAGCGCGGCGACGGTGGGGTTCGAGCCGCGGGAATACGAGAAGCCTGTCCGCCGGCCGGCGAAGATGTCCGCCGCCTGCTCGGTCGAGTCGAACACGAAGCCGTTGGTGAAGTAGATCGGCTGGACCCGCGCGCCCGTGGCGGGGTCCGGCGCCGCGCCGGCATGGATGGCCCGGGTCGCGAAACGGTGCGGTCGGTTCTGATCCGTCATGGCTCTCGGTCGGGTGTTCGATGCCCGGACCGGGGCGTCAGCCCGAGCGGATCCGTGCGTCACGCCGCGCGGCGGAGGAAGGCCTGCAGGGTTCGGACCAGGGTGGTCGGCTCGTAGGGCTTCGGAATGAACCGGGCGCCCTCCGGCATGTCGTTGGGACCGGGCGTACCCATGCCCGACACCACAAGAACGGGGATCGACGGCCAGCGATACGCCACGAGGCGGGCGAGGGCGAAACCGTCCATCGAGCCCTGCGGCATGTCGACGTCGGTCATCAGGACGCCGACATCGTCACGGTTCTCCAGGACCTTCAGCGCCTTGTCGGCGTGCGTCGCCTCGACGACGGTGAAGCCCGCATCCGCAAGGGTGTCAGAGGCCTCCATCAGCAGGAGGCCGTCATCCTCCACCAGGAGCACCACGGGTTGATCGGACGGGCTATCTGACATCAGACCTGCGAAGGTGAGTCTCAATTCCGAAGTCCGCGCCCTATTCCTCCGGGGCTCCCCCCGTCAAGGCGCGGGACCGGTTCGGTCAGGCCGCCTCCTCGCGCTTGCCCAGGCGCTTGTCGAGATAGGTGTCCACCGTCTGTGTCAGTTCCTCGACCTTGCCGTCGAAGAAGTGGTTCGCGCCATCGACCATCTGGTGCTCGATGATGACGCCCTTCTGGGTCTTCACCTTCTCGATCACCGGCATGACCTCGCGGGCGGGCGCCACACGGTCCTCGGAGCCGTGCACGAACAGGCCGGAGGAGGGGCAGGGGGCCAGGAAGGTGAAGTCGTAGCGGTTCGCCATCGCGGCGATGGAGATGAAGCCCTCGATCTCGGGGCGGCGCATCAGGAGCTGCATGCCGATCCACGAGCCGAACGACACGCCGGCGATCCAGCAGGACTTCGCCTCGGGGTTGACCGACTGCACCCAGTCGAGGGCGGCGGCGGCATCCGACAGCTCGCCCGAGCCGTGATCGAAGGAGCCCTGGCTGCGGCCGACCCCGCGGAAATTGAAACGCAGGGCTGCGAAACCGCGATTGGCGAAGGTGTAAAAAAGGTTGTACACAATTTGATTGTTCATCGTACCCCCGAACTGGGGGTGCGGGTGCAGGATGATGGCGATCGGCGCACCGCGCTTCTTGGGGGCTTGATAACGGCCTTCCAGGCGGCCGGCCGGGCCGGTGAAGATGACTTCGGGCATCGCTCGTCTCTCACTCTCGAGATCGCCCGCCGGGCGATCGGCACGGCGACGCGGCAGCCTTGACTCGTCGCGCGCGCCCCATAAAAGCAGTCTTAGAATGGTTCTAGATGATTAGAACTATTCTAAAGAAGCCGCCTGAAGCTTCGCGCCGGCTGCCACGCCGACCGGATTGGGGCGGCGGGATCTCATTCTCTCGGCGCGCCTTAGCACGGCGAGCCGGTGCGCGGGCAAGGAATTGTGACGCGCCGCAGCAGAGGACTTAACGGAACGCGGATGAGCCGGGGACGCGCCTATCTCGACTACAATGCGACAGCTCCGGTCCGTCCGGCCGTCGCCGAGGCGGTGGCGCGCGCGCTGATGCTCCCCGGTAACCCGTCCTCGATCCACGCGGAGGGTCGGGCCGCCCGGGCCGCTCTTGAAGCGGCCCGCGCCGAAGTCGCGGCCCTGGTGACGGCACGGCCCGAACAGGTCGTCTTCACCAGCGGCGGCACCGAAGCCGCCAACGCCGCCCTGTCGGGCGCCCTGCGTCGCCGCAGCACGCCAGCTCCGACCCGGCTGCTCTACTCGGCGACGGAGCACCCCTGCGTCGCGGCGGGTCACCGGTTCCCGGAAACGGCCGCGGAGGCGCTGCCGGTCACGGCCGACGGCGTGGTCGACCTCGCCGCCCTGGGGACACGGCTCGCCGCGCTGTCCGACGAGTCCGTGCTCGTCTCGGTCCATGCCGCCAACAACGAGACCGGCGCCGTGCAGCCGCTGGCCGACATCGTCGGGTTGGCTCGCGAGCACGGCCGGACCTTGGTCCACAGCGACGCGGTGCAGGCGGCCGGGAAGATCCCCCTCGACATGGCTGGCCTCGGCCTCGACGCGCTGACCCTATCGGGCCACAAGTTCGCGGCGCCGAAGGGTGTCGGCGCGCTGGTGCTGGCCGACGGCGTCACCCTGGAGACCGCCTTTTTGCGGGGCGGCGGGCAGGAGCGCCGGCAGCGCTGCGGCACCGAGTGCCTGCCGGCCATCGTCGGCATGGGCGAGGCCGCCCGGATCGCCCGCGAGTCGCTCGACCGGGAGAGCGCGCGCCTCGGGGCGCTGCGCGACCGGATCGAGGCTGGCATCCGGGCCCTGGCGCCCGACGCGGTGGTGTTCGCCGCCGGGGCCCAGCGCCTGCCCAACACTCTCAGCTTCTCGGTCCCGGGCCTCGATGCGCCCTCGGCCCTGATCGCCCTCGACCTCGCCGGCGTGGCGGTGTCGTCGGGCTCGGCCTGCTCGTCAGGCAAGGTCGCGCGCTCGGCGACGCTCGCCGCGATGGGCGTCGGTCCTGACCTCGCCGGGGGGGCGCTGCGCGTCAGCCTCGGCTGGAACACGGTGGACGAGGAGGTGGCATGCTTCCTCGACGCCTTCGAACGGGCCTTGCAGCCCCTATATAGACGGCGAGGACAGGCGGCCTGAGGGCCGCGCCCCCGCTATCCGACAGACGCTTCCCGGCCCTTGACGCCGGAGATGCCCAGGAGACGCTGATGCCTGCCGTGCAGGAAACCATCGACCGGGTCCGCTCGATCGACCTCGACCAGTACAAGTACGGGTTTGAGACCACCATCGAGATGGAGAAGTCCGCGAAGGGCATCTCCGAGGACGTCGTGCGCTTCATCTCGGCCAAGAAGAACGAGCCCGCGTGGCTGCTGGAGTGGCGCCTCGACGCCTACAAGCGCTGGCTGACCATGAAGGAGCCGGAGTGGGCGCGGGTCTCCTACGACAAGGTCGATTACAACGACATCTACTACTATGCGGCGCCCAAGCGTCCGGCGGCGATGTCGCTCGACGAGATCGATCCTGAGATCCTGAAGACCTACGAGAAGCTCGGCATCCCGCTCCGCGAGGTCGAGGTGCTGGAGGGCATCGCGCCGGAGCGCCGCGTCGCGGTCGACGCCGTGTTCGACTCGGTCTCGGTGGCCACCACCTTCAAGAAGGAGCTGGAGAAGGCCGGCGTGATCTTCATGCCGATCTCCGAGGCCGTGCGCGAGCATCCCGAGCTGGTGAAGAAGTACCTCGGCTCGGTCGTGCCGGTGACCGACAACTTCTTCGCCACGCTCAACTCGGCCGTGTTCTCGGACGGGTCGTTCGTCTACATTCCGCCGGGCGTGCGCTGCCCGATGGAGCTGTCGACCTATTTCCGCATCAACGAGCGCGACACCGGCCAGTTCGAGCGCACGCTGATCATCGCCGACAAGGGCTCCTACGTCTCGTATCTCGAGGGCTGCACCGCCCCGAAGCGCGACGACAACCAGCTCCACGCCGCGGTGGTCGAGCTCGTCGCCCTGGACGATGCCGAGATCAAGTATTCGACGGTCCAGAACTGGTACCCGGGCGACAACGAGGGCAAGGGCGGCATCTACAACTTCGTGACCAAGCGCGGCGATTGCCGTGGCGCCCGCTCGAAGATCTCGTGGACGCAGGTCGAGACCGGCTCGGCGATCACCTGGAAGTATCCGTCCTGCATCCTGCGCGGCGACGATTCCCGCGGCGAGTTCTACTCGATCGCGGTGTCGAACGGCATGCAGCAGGTCGATTCCGGCACCAAGATGATCCATCTCGGCAAGAACACGACGAGCCGGATCATCTCGAAGGGCATCTCGGCGGGCCGGTCGCAGAACACCTACCGGGGGCTCGTCTCGGCCCACAGGAAGGCTTCCAACGCCCGGAACTTCACGAACTGCGACTCCCTGCTGATCGGCGACCAGTGCGGCGCGCACACCGTGCCCTATATCGAGTCGAAGAACGCCTCGGCGGTGTTCGAACACGAGGCGACAACCTCGAAGATCTCCGAGGACCAGAAGTTCTACTGCCAGCAGCGCGGCCTCTCCGAGGAGGAGGCGACCGCACTCATCGTCAACGGCTTCGTCCGGGACGTGCTGCAGCAGCTGCCCATGGAGTTCGCCGTCGAGGCGCAGAAGCTGATCTCGATCAGCCTGGAAGGCTCGGTGGGCTGACCGCCTGGGCGGTTTCGACGACGACGTGCTGCGGGCCGCGCATCGGCACAGCGCGCGGCGCGCCGACGAGGTCAGGAGCAGCGTCCTGTGCGGATGCTTCTTCTGCCTCGAGGTTTTCACACCGGACGAGATCGCGGGGTGGATCGCCGATGATGGCACCGCCCTCTGTCCCCGGTGCGGCATCGACGCGGTGATCGGCGATCTCTCCGGCTACCCGGCCGGGAACCTCGCGTTCCTGCGGGCGATGCGAGACGAATGGTTATGAAGGACTTGGACTGACATGCTGGAAATCAAGAACCTCGTCGTGCAGATCGAGGACAACCGCATCCTGAACGGCCTGAACCTGACCGTGAACGACGGCGAGGTCGCGGCGATCATGGGGCCGAACGGCTCGGGCAAGTCGACCCTGTCGTACGTCATCGCCGGCAAGGAGGACTACGAGGTCCTCGACGGTGAGATCCTGCTCGACGGGCAGAACGTGCTGGAGATGGCCGCCGACGAGCGCGCCGCGGCCGGTATCTTCCTGGCCTTCCAGTACCCGCTGGAGATCCCCGGCGTCGGCACCATGACCTTCCTCAAGGCCTGCCTCAACGCGCAGCGCAAGGCGCGCGGCGAGGCGGAGCTGTCGACCCCCGACTTCATCCGGGCGGTGAACGGCGCCGCCGACAAGCTCGAGATCAATAAGGAGATGCTCAAGCGCGCCCTCAACGTCGGTTTCTCCGGCGGCGAGAAGAAGCGCATGGAGATCCTCCAGATGGCGCTGCTGCAGCCGAAGTTCTGCGTGCTCGACGAGACCGATTCCGGCCTCGACATCGACGCCCTGCGCATCGTGTCCGAGGGCGTGAACGCGCTGCGCGACAAGAACCGCTCGTTCCTGGTCATCACCCACTACCAGCGGCTGCTCAACCACATCGTGCCCGACACCGTGCACGTCATGTCGAAGGGTCAGATCGTGAAGACCGGCGGCAAGGAGCTCGCCCTCGAACTCGAGGCCTCCGGCTACGCCGAGTATCGCACCAACGAGGCGGCCTGAACCATGGCCGGCGTCACCAACCTCCGCTCCCCCGCCGAGGCCGGCCTGTCGAAGCTGTTCGAATCGGCCCGCCAGAGCTTCGCCAGCGAGACGGCGATCGCCCGCGAGGAGGCGTTCCGCTTCTTCGAGGCGACCGGCCTGCCCAGCCGCCGGGTCGAGGCCTTCAAGTACACGGATCTGCGCGCCGCCATCACCGAGGCCGCACCGCCGGCCGATGCGCCGAGCCTCGAGGTCGCCAAGGCGGCCGTCGCGCAGGCGAAGGGCTTCTCCGGCATCGAGGCCGCGCGCCTGACCTTCGTGAACGGGCACCTCATCGGCGAACTGTCGGATCTCGATGCGATCCCCGAGGGTGTCACGGTCGTGCCGATGTCGGAGGCCCTCGCCCAGGGCCATGCCGGCCTGAAGCAGCTCGCCCCGGTCGCACAGGCCCGGGAGAACCCGGTCTACCAGCTCAACACCGCCTTCCTGGCCGATGGCGCGGTGATCACGGTCGCTGCCGGTGCGAAGCCGGTGCGGCCGCTGCATCTCCGCTTCGTGGGCACCGGCGACGCGCCGTTCTCCACGGCGACCCGCGTGCTCGTCCAGCTGGGCGAGGGCGCGGAGTTCAGCCTGCTGGAGAGCCATGAGGGAACGGACGGCCTCACCTGCCAGCCGAACGACGCCCTCGACGTGGTGGTCGGCCCGAAGGCTGCCTTCCGGCACACCCGGCTGAACATCGAGGGCGATGCCACCATCGCGCTCTCGACCCTGTCGTTGAAGGTCGAGGCCGAGGGGCAGGTGGAAACCGTGAACCTCGTGACCGGAGCGGTGCTGTCGCGCCACCAGATCTTCGTCCACATCGCGGGCGAGGACACGAACGTGGTCGTCAACGGCGCGGCCATGCTGCGCAGGGGACAGCTTGCCGACTCGACGCTGCTCGCCGACCATGCCGCCGTGGGCGGTGTCGGCCGCGAGCAGTTCAAGTGGATCATCGACGGTGACGCCACCGGCGTGTTCCAGGGCAAGATCATCGTCCGTCAGGCCGCCCAGAAGACCGACGGCAAGATGAAGTCTGACTGCCTCCTCCTCACGGACGAGGGGCAGATGATGAACAAGCCGGAGCTGGAGATCTTCGCCGACGACGTCGCCTGCGGCCACGGGGCCACCTGCGGTGCGCCGGACGACGATCTGCTGTTCTACCTGATGGCCCGCGGCCTGCCGCGCGCGATCGCCGAGAGCCTGCTCGTGCAGGCCTTCGTGGGCGAGGCGGTGGAAGCGGTCACGCACGAGGGCGCCCGCGCGGCGCTAGTCGGCGAGATCGAGGCCTGGCTGAAGGCACGGGTGTAGCGTCCGCAACCCGCTCCGTCCTGCACGCGATGCGCTCTCCTCCCCCGTGCGGGGAGGAGCCTGAGGTGGGAGCGGCGCCGGTCGAAGTTGGGCGGCGCCTCATGACCCACCCGCACCCTTACCCCTCCCCGCATGGGGGAGGGGGCCCGTCCTCTTCGAAGGGTGGGCGCTCAGTGAGTGAGAAGCGATGAACGCACCCGTCCTCACCCCCACCTACGACGTCGAGGCGATCCGCAAGGATTTCCCGATCCTAGGCCAGCAGGTCTACGGCAAGAAGCTGGTCTACCTCGACAACGCCGCTTCGGCGCAGAAGCCCCGTCAGGTGATCGACGCGATGGTCTCCTGCATGGAGACCGGCTACGCCAACGTCCACCGCGGCCTGCACTACATGGCGAACGCCGCCACGGAGGGCTTCGAGGGCGCCCGTGAGACCACGCGGCAGTTCCTCAACGCCGCCTCCACGGACGAGATCATCTTCACCCGCAACGCCACCGAGGCCTACAACCTCGTGGCCTCGTCGATGGGCTGGGCCGGCCTGATCGGGGAGGGGGACGAGATCATCCTCTCGATCATGGAGCACCACTCCAACATCGTGCCCTGGCACTTCCTGCGCGAGCGCCGGGGCGCCGTGATCAAGTGGGCACCGGTGGACGACCAGGGCAACTTCCTGGTGGAGGAATACGAGAAGCTGTTCTCGCCCCGCACCAAGATGGTGGCGATCACCCACATGTCGAACGTGCTGGGCACGGTGACGCCCGCCGCGGAGATCGTGCGTATCGCCCACGCCCACGGCGTCCCGGTCCTGCTCGACGGCGCACAGAGCGCGGTCCATCAGCCCGTCGACGTGCAGGCGCTCGATTGCGACTTCTTCGTCTTCACCGGCCACAAGGTCTACGGGCCGACCGGAATCGGCGTGCTCTACGGCAAGAAGGAATGGCTGGAGCGCCTGCCGCCCTACCAGGGCGGCGGCGAGATGATCCGGACGGTGAGCGAGGACGCGGTCACCTACAACGAACCGCCGCACAAATTCGAGGCGGGCACCCCGGCCATCATCGAGGCTGTCGGCCTCGGCGCGGCGCTGGAATACATGATGACGCTGGGACGCGACGCGATCGCCGCCCACGAGGCGAAGCTGACGGCTTACGCGCAGGAGCGGCTCGGCGCGATGAACGCCCTGCGCCTGATCGGCACGGCTGCCGGCAAGGGCGGTGTGATCGCCTTCGAGATGAAGGGCGCTCATGCCCACGACATCGCCACGGTCATCGACCGCCAGGGCGTGGCGGTCCGGGCCGGGACCCACTGCGCCATGCCGCTGCTCCAGCGGTTCGGCGTGACCTCGACCTGCCGCGCGTCCTTCGGGCTCTACAACACGACCGCCGAGATCGATGCCCTTGCCGAAGCCCTCGGCAGGGCGGAGATGCTGTTTACCTGATATCTGGATCCGAGGCTGGTCCCGTCCGCGCGGGTCCGGGGAGAGTGAAGCGATGACCACCGACGCCACCATCACGGGGGGCATGAACGCCCCCGCCGTCGAAGGCGATTCCGCGATCCCGCAGGCGGAGCTCGATCGCCTGACCGACGACATCGTCGCGGCCCTGAAGACCGTCTACGATCCCGAGATTCCGGCTGACATCTACGAACTCGGCCTGATCTACAAGGTCGATATCGGCGACGATCGGAAGGTCGCCATCGACATGACGCTGACCGCCCCGGGCTGCCCGGTGGCCGGTGAAATGCCGGGCTGGGTGGAGAACGCGGTGAGCGCCGTGCCGGGCGTCCAGTCCTGTTCGGTGACCATGGTGTTCGATCCGCCGTGGGATCAGAGCCGCATGTCGGACGAGGCGCGCGTCGCCCTCGACATGTGGTAGGGCGGACCGGCGTTCACAGGCTCCTGAACACGCATGGGCGCGTGCCGCGAGGCACGTGACCGCGCTTGAGTTTCGCTGCTGCGACAAGGGCATAAGCCGAAACGTTGGTGTTGCGAAGGAATGGACGGCACCGGCGGACCTGCGGCAATATACGTAGCCGTTAAGGTCTCGCTAACCATCGCGGCGCAGAGCGGAGACGGCCGCAGCAACAGCGGCAACTCCCTCGATACGGTTGGTGGAAACGGATGGCTTCGGGCTACGTGGTCGCGGCGTTCCTGGAGGCGGCCGGGCTGGTCGGCCTCGTGATCGCGGTGCTCCGGATACGTACGGAACGCCAGGCGAAGGCCGCCGAATTGCGGAGCTTTCTCCGCTCCGGGCAGATCCCGTCCGCCACCGCCGGAACGCCCCGCCGCGTGGACTTCGCGTCGCACGCGGTCGCCGTCCCGTTCACACCGGGACGCGGCAGCGGATTGCAGGGCCGCCCTTCGGCAGCCCGCTCGGCGCTCGGACGCGCCATCGTGCGCGGCGGCCCGGCCCTGCCGGCCCACCTGACCGGTGCCATCAGCGCAGGATGATGTCGAGGCCGCTGCCGAAGAGAACGACGGCGCTGAGCGTCAGCATGAACTTCAGATCTTCCAGGCGCGCGCTCATGATCGATCCTCGTTGTTCGGCTGACGGGCCGCCGCTGCGATGTCCCATCATCATCCAAAGCGTGGGATTCTCGCGAGTCCTTTCAGGTTCCGTTAGGGATTTACCGACGGTTTCTGTTTACTAACGTTACCGCTGCGTTAATTCGGGATCCGCAGGCGGCGGTTCATCTTGGTCCGATCCGATGCGGCGCTACGCACCTGCTGGCAGCAGGAAGGTTCGAGCCATGGCCCCATCACCGCCCACGACCGTCCGGCGGGCGCTCGATTGGCTGTTCCGCGACAGGAACACCGGCGCCATGACGGTGGCCCAGTGGCCCAATCTGCCGCTCTGGCTGTTTGCTGGCTTCAGCCTGGCCGCTTGGACGGCGCAGGAGCAGGGGCCGCTCGCATCCTGGCTGTCCCTTGGGGCAGATCTTGCGCTGGCTTGGTGGGCTGCCGATGAGCTGCTGCGCGGCGTGAATCCCTGGCGTCGATTTCTCGGCGGTGCGACGATCCTGGGATTGGCCGCGCTGTTCGCCCTGCGCCACGCGGCCTAGGGCGGCATTGCCGCCACCTATAGTTGTATTTTTTGATGATGTTCCAGCGTGGAGGTTGCTTCACGCTTGCCGAATCCGGAGGCAGGCCCACCGATCTGCCTCTACGCGCCAGCCATCCGGCCTTAAGTCGCAGCCCTCTTCCGAGGCAGAGCCATAACGGTAGGTTGCACCCGCCGCGAGAGTGTGAATGGTAGAGCCGCGCCGCGCGAACGGCGCGTTTGTGGGACCCCGTGCATTCGCGCTCGGCTGAAGGATTGGTTTCGAAGAGATCATGACGGACGCGGGCGGATTCGATCTCGACGGCGCGGCCCAGTCGGCTCGTGAGCGGGACAAGCTGCTTCGAGACATCGCCCGCATGTTGAACGTTCCGGAATCCACATTCCGGAGGCCGCCAGCCTCCGGGGGAACCCGCGGCCCGAGCGCCGCGGAATGTGCCGCGCTGCTGACGGCCTTCTCGCGCATCGAAGACCCGGATCTCCGGAAGGAGTGCGTGGCGCTGGCGGAGCGCTACGGCCGCACGTAAGGGACGCGGCGTCCTCGCGGTGCGGTGGCACACACGGGGTCTGTCAGCACCGTGATTGCCGCGTGCTATAGGGGCGCCCGCTACCGAAGACGGTCCGATCGGTCGGCCCACCGCGTTTCCGGTGCCGGCCTCATGGCTGCCGGCACCGCGCATGCCCCAGCTCGTTCCAGGCCCCGATGCCGATCATCTCCATCTCGAAGCTGTCGAAGACCTACACGTCCGGCTTCACCGCCCTGCGCGACATCGACCTCGCCATCGAGCGGGGGGAGATCTTCGCGTTGCTGGGTCCGAACGGTGCCGGCAAGTCGACGCTCATCAACATCGTGTGCGGCATCGTCACCGCCAGTTCGGGAAGCGTTCTGGTCGACGGCCACGACATCGTGGCGGATTACCGCGCCGCGCGCCGGGCGATCGGCCTCGTGCCGCAGGAACTGACTACCGACGCCTTCGAGACGGTGCTGAACACCGTGAGCTTCTCCCGCGGTCTGTTCGGGATGAAGCCCGATGCCGGGCATATCGAGCGGATCCTGCGGGCGCTGTCCCTCTGGGACAAGCGCGACAGCCGGCTGATGACCCTGTCGGGTGGGATGAAGCGGCGGGTGCTCATCGCCAAGGCGCTGTCGCACGAGCCCCGGGTGCTGTTCCTCGACGAGCCCACCGCAGGCGTCGACGTGGAGCTGCGCCAGGATATGTGGCGCCTCGTGCGCGACCTGCGCCAGCAGGGCGTCACCGTCATTCTCACCACCCATTACATCGAAGAGGCCGAGGAGATGGCCGACCGCATCGGCGTGATCCGCCGGGGCGAGATCATCCTGGTCGAGGAGAAGGCCGCGCTGATGCACAAGCTCGGGCGCAAGCGGCTGACCCTGCATCTCCAGCAGCCGATCACCGCGGTGCCGCCGGAACTCGCCGATTACGGCCTGGCGCTCTCCGGGGAGGGCAGCGAGCTGGTCTATACCTATGACACCCGCGCCGAGCGGACCGGCATCACCGGGCTTCTCACCGGCCTGGCGGCGGCGGGAATCCGCTTCAAGGACCTTCACACCGAACAGAGTTCGCTGGAGGACATCTTCGTGGGCCTCGTGCGCGAGGAGAGGGCACAGGCATGAGCGCGGCGTTCACCCTGAACTGGCCGGCGGTCCGGGCCATCTACCGGTTCGAGATGGGCCGCTTCTGGCGCACCGCCGGGCAGAGCATCCTGGCTCCGGTCATCTCGACCACCCTGTACTTCGTGGTGTTCGGCGCCGCGATCGGCTCCCGGGTCTCGGCGGTCGACGGCGTGCCCTACGGGCTGTTCATCGTGCCCGGCCTGATCATGCTCTCGCTGCTCACGCAGAGCATCTCGAACGCCTCCTTCGGCATCTACTTCCCGCGCTTCGCCGGTACGATCTACGAGATCCTGTCGGCGCCGATCTCGCCGCTCGAGGTGGTGCTGGGCTTCGTCGGCGCGGCGGCCTCCAAATCGATCCTGATCGGGCTGATCATCCTGGCGACGTCGGCCCTGTTCGTGCCGCTGCGGATCGATCACCCGCTCTGGATGCTGGGCTTCCTGCTCCTCACCGCGGTGACCTTCAGCCTGTTCGGCTTCGTCATCGGCCTGTGGGCGGACGGCTTCGAAAAGCTGCAGCTGGTGCCGCTCCTCGTCGTGACCCCGCTCACCTTCCTGGGCGGCAGCTTCTACGCGATCTCCATGCTGCCGCCCTTCTGGCACGCCGTGAGCCTGCTCAACCCGGTCGTGTACCTGATCAGCGGTTTCCGCTGGGCGTTCTTCGGCAAGGCGGACGTGAACATCGCGATCAGCCTCGGCATGACCGCGCTGTTCCTGGTGATCTGCCTCGGCCTCGTCACCTACATCTTCCGGACGGGCTACCGGCTGAAGAGCTGAGGCTTCAGGGCTGCGCGGCCAGGAAGGCCAGCACCCCGTCCCGGTGCGGCTTGGCACCGACCGCGGTGGAGTGGTCCTTGCCCTCGATCTCGAGGGCCCGGGCGTCCGGGATCAGGGCGGCGAGCCCGGGGCCGGAGCCCGCGACCGTATCGAGAGTCCCGACCGAGACCAGAACCGGGACCTCGATCTGCGCGAGTTCCCCCCGGCTCAGCGTCTGACGTGAGCCGCGCATGCACGCGGCCAGCGCCCGCAGGTCGCTGCGGGTCTGCTCGGCGAAGGTGCGGAAGGCTGCGGCCGTCGGGTT
The DNA here is from genome assembly GCF_900116795.1 of Methylobacterium sp. UNCCL125. Lineage (NCBI taxonomy): Bacteria > Pseudomonadati > Pseudomonadota > Alphaproteobacteria > Hyphomicrobiales > Methylobacteriaceae > Methylobacterium > Methylobacterium sp. UNCCL125. The sequence continues at coordinate 319,082 of NZ_FPBW01000003.1, forward strand.
GGGCGCCGGCGTCCCGGCGGGCGCCTCCAGGGCCTCGGCGATCCCAGAGGGCAAACCCTTGCCTTCGATGAGGTGCATTCCGAGGCCGCCGATCAGGGCCGAGCGAACCCGGTCCGCATGGTCCAGGGCGATGTGGGCGGTGATCCGCCCGCCCATCGAGTAGCCCATGACGTGAGCGCGCTCGATGCCGAGATGGTCGAGAAGCCGGATCGCGTCGTTGGCCATCGCGTCGGAGCTGTAGGCGGCCGGATCGTAGAGCTTCTCGCTCTCGCCGTGACCGCGGTTGTCGAGCGCGATCGCGCGGTAGCCGGCCTGGGTCAGGGCGCGCACCCACTGGGTGTTGACCCAATTGACCGCATGGTTCGACGCGAAACCATGGATCAGAAGGATCGGCTTCCCGGCCCCGTCCGCGGGCGGGACGTCGATATAGGCGATCCGCACGCCGTCGGAATTGAAGGACTCCATGCCGCGCAACCCGTGTTCATCAAGCTCGGCCACGGCTTAGACCACCGGAGCGCGCCGGAGCAACGTGGATCGATCCGCTTGCGGCTCGGGGCGCCGGCTGGCAAACCGCCCCGGTCATGACCGACATCCAGCCCTACGGCACCTATGAACCGTCCGGTCTCGTCGCGGCGATCACCCGCCGCACGAACCGGATCCCGGCCGAATCCTGGTACGGGCGGCGCCTCGCGCTGTTCCTGCGCCGGATCGCCATCGCGCGGCTCGGGGGCAAGCCCCTCGACGTGACCCGCTACGGCGCGCGGATGCGGCTGCACCCCTACAACAACAACTGCGAGAAGAAGGTGCTCTTCACCCCGCAGTTCTTCGATCCGGAGGAGCGCGCGCTGCTCCAGAAGCACCTGCCGAGGGACTGCGTGTTCCTCGACATCGGAGCCAATGTCGGCGCCTACGCCCTGTGCGTGGCGGCCTTCTCGGGCCCGGGGGCGCGGATCGTCGCGGTCGAGCCCCAGCCCGACGTGTTCGACCGCCTGACCTACAACATCGCCCAGAACCCGTTCCACACCGTGAAGGCGGTCGCCTGCGCGGTAGCCGACAAGGCGGGCGAGCTGACCCTGTTCATCGATCCGCGCAACCGCGGCGAGTCGAGCCTGCGCATCGTCGGCACCAACGAGGGAGCGCGGATCACCGTCCCGGCGGTGACGCTCCTCGATCTTTTGCGCAGCGAGGGCCTGACCCGGGTCGATGCCGTCAAGCTCGACGTCGAGGGCGCCGAGGACCTCATCCTGGAGCCGTTCCTGCGCGAGGCGCCGGACGCGCTCCTGCCGCGGATCCTGCTGATTGAGAACGGCACCGGGCAGTGGCAGCTCGACCTGCTGCAGCATCTGGCGCGCTACGGCTATCGCGAGATCGCCCGCTCCCGGCTGAACCTGATGTTCGAGCGCAGCACCGTCAGGGCGGCGTGACCACCGGAATCTCCCCGGCGAGGACGACGCCCTCCGGCCCGACGGCGCATCGGTAGGCCCGGACTGCCACACCCGCCGCTCGCGCCTCCCGGAACGCCCGGTCGAAGGTGGGGTCGATGTCCCGGGCGACGTCAAACGCCTCGGCCTTCATCTGCACGACGATGACCACCAGCGCCCGGCCCCCCTCGGCCACGACCTGAGCCAGGTCGCGCATGTGCCGGGCGCTGCGGGCGGCTTTGCAATCCGGGAATTCCGCGAGGCCCGCCCGACGCATCATGTGGCAGTTCTTCACCTCGACGTGGCAGGGGCCGGCCACCGCGCCGCTCGCCAGGAAATCGACCCGGCTGGCCTCGGCATAGCGGACCTCCGGCTTCAGCGTGTCGTGGCCGGCGAGCGCCGTGATCGCGCCGGCGCGAAAGGCCTCGGCCACGAGGGCGTTCGGGCGCAGGGTGTTGATGCCGACCCATTGCAGCCCCCCGGGCAGGTCGGCCTCCACCAGCTCCCAGGTCAGCGGCAGCTTGCGCGCCGGATTGGTCGAGCGCGACAGCAGCACCCGGGCGCCGGGCGTGTTCAGCCCGAGCATCGCTCCGGGATTGGGACAATGCACCGTGACCCGTCCCTCATCGGTATCGATGTCGGCCAGGAAGCGCTTGTAGCGTTGCACGAGCCGTCCCGGCACGAGCGGCGCGGCGAACTGCATCGGATCCTCGGGGTTCACGTAGTCGCGGGCAGCGGTTGCGCTATCTGCCTGCAGGCCCCGCCCGACGCCAGAGTTCCATGCCCCAGCCTTCCGAATTCGTCACCGCCGCGATCCTCGTCATCGGCGATGAGATCCTCTCGGGTCGCACCAAGGACAAGAACATCGGCACGATCGCCGACTTCCTCACCGCCGCCGGCATCGACCTGCGCGAGGTGCGGATCGTACCCGACGAGGCCGCCATGATCGTCGAGGCGGTCAACGCCCTGCGTGCCCGCTACACCTATCTGTTCACCACCGGCGGGATCGGCCCGACCCACGACGACATCACCGCCGATTGCGTGGCCGAGGCCTTCGGGGTCGGCATCGATGTCGATGAGCGGGCGCGTGCGATGCTGCTGGAGCGGCACAAGCCCGAGGACCTGAACGCGGCGCGCCTGCGCATGGCGCGGATTCCGTTCGGAGCCGACCTGATCGCCAACCCGGTCTCGAAGGCGCCGGGCTTCCGCCTCGGCAATGTCCACGTGATGGCCGGCGTGCCCGGCATCATGCAGGCCATGCTGGATTCGATCGCCCCGACGCTGACAGGCGGCGCCGCGATGCTGTCCGAGACGATCGAGGCGGCCGACCTGCCGGAGGGCAACTACGCGGGCGACCTCGGCGAGATCGCCAAGGCGCGGCCGGCCGTCTCCATCGGCTCGTATCCCGCGATGACTCCGGACGGTTTTCGCAACCGGATCGTCGTGCGCAGCCGGGACGCGCAGGCGCTCGCGGAGGCACGGAGCGCGGTCGAGGCGCTGGTGGCGCGTCTCTCGGCCTGACGGACTATCCTGCATCCGATCGGATCGAGTTGCGTTGCGGAGCTGGGCGGATGGTTCGGGACAAGAATAAGCGCGGCGATCCGGAGGCTCGCCGCGACGCGTTGCTGAGGGAGGTCTCCGAGATCGTCCGGCCCGATGCCTACGTCCTGCACGAGGTCATCCGGCTCGGCGGCGACGAGGAGCTGCGGCGCCATGGCCTCGCCCTGTTCCTCTCGGCCTTCGCCGCCGGCCTGAGCATCGCCCTGTCCCTGATCGTGCCGGGGGTCCTGCGGAGCCACCTGCCCGAGACCGATTGGGCCAAGATTGTGAGTTCGATGGGCTATGCGGTGGGATTTCTGGTCGTCGTCCTCGGGCGCCAGCAGCTCTTCACCGAGAACACGATCACGCCGATCCTGCCGCTGCTGCACGACCGCTCGGTGAAGACGGGCCTCCGGGTCATCCGGCTCTGGACCATCGTGCTGTCGGGCAACATCCTGGGAACGCTGGCGATCGCGACGCTGCTCGCCCATTCGGGCGCCTTCGAGCCGCCGGTCCTCAAGGCCTTCGCGGAGATCAGCCACGATGCCATCGCGCACGGCTTCTGGGCGACGTTCATCAAGGCGGTCTTCGCCGGCTGGATGATCGCCCTGATGGTCTGGTTCCTCCCCGCCACGGCCAGCGCGGCGCCGTTCGTGATCCTGCTGATGACGTGGCTGGTGGCGCTCTGCAGCCTCGCCCACATCGTCGCCGGCTCCGTGGAGGCCTTCTACCTGGTCGTTACGGGGGCGGCCTCAATGGGCGATTACGGGCTGAAGTTCTTCCTCCCCACGCTCCTCGGCAACACCTTCGGCGGCGTGGCGCTGGTGGCGGTGCTGAATTACGGGCAGGTCGCTCCGGAGGTGGAGGAGACCAAGGCCGTCGAGGGCGAGCGGACGGATTAGACCCGGACGCCCGGTCCAGAACTGGTCCTGCCACCGCGCGGATCGAGCGCGGTCCGACCCGAAGCGGCCCTCAGCCGATGCGGCCTCGGCCGGACGGCTGGCGCCGACCGAGACGACGACCGCCGTCGCCGTGCAGAGGCCTCGCAGTTCCCGAAACGAAAAAAGCCGCCCGAAGGCGGCTTCTCATTGCGGCGATGCGGGCGCGATCAGGACCGCATGCGGGTCCGGACCTCGCCGAGGCTCGCACGGATCAGGCCCTGCGCCGCCTCGCCCTGCATCCGCTCGCGCAGGATGGTCTCCGATACCTTCACCGCAGCCTCCGCGGCAGCGGCGCGGACCTGGGCCTCGGCCTGCGCCTCGGCCTGGGCGATCTTCGTCTCGGCAGCCTTGGTGCGGCGGGCGAGGAAGTCATCGAGCTTGCGGTGACCCTCCTCGGCGGCGCGCGCGGCCTCCTCGCGGGCACCGGCGACGATCGACTCGGCCTCCTTCTCGGCCTCGGCGCGGCGACGCTTGTAGTCGGCGAGTACGGCGGCCGCTTCCTCGCGCAGGCGCTTGGCCTCGTCGAGTTCGTGGCGGACGCGGTTGGCGCGGCCGTCCAGACCCTTGGTCATCGTCGAGAAGGCACCGGCCTTCCAGGCGATGCCCATGAAGATGACGAACGCGACGGCGACCCAGAATTCGGCTTCGAGCAGCATCGTGGGATCCCGTTCAGTGTGCGGTGGCGTCGAGGGCGCGGTCGAGGGTGGCCCGGTCGGGGGCCTGACCCGTCAGACGCTCGACGATCGCCGAAGCGGCCTCGCCCGCGATGGAGCGGACATTGCCCATGGCGGCTTCAGTCCGCGTGCGGATCGTCGCCTCGGCAGCGACGAGCTTGGCGTTCAGCTCCGCCTCCAGCGCCTTGCGCTTGGTCTCGGCCTCGGCGGCCAGCGTGTTCCGGGTGGTCTGCGCGATGTCGCGCGCCTTGCCCTGGGCATCCCGGAGGCCGGTCTCGAAGGCCACGCCGGCGGCATCCGCCTCGGCCTTCATCGCCTGCGCCTGGTCCAGGTCGGCACGCAGGCGCTCGGCGCGGGCGTGCAGGATCGACTGGATCCGCGGCAGCGCGATCTTGTCCATCAGGTAGTAGAGGAGCCCGAAGGCCAGGGCGAGCCAGATCAGCTGCGCCAGGAAGCCCGACGTCTCGAAGGGCGGGAAGGCGCCCGAATGCGCTTCCGTATGTTCGACATGGCCCGGCACGAGCTTCGTGTCGGCGCCCGGGGGCGGCGTGGTGAGGGGATTGGGCTGCGCCATGAGACCGCTACACTGACACCGTTCGGTGAGGCCACCGCCGGCGCGGTGACGGACGAAGGCGGACGCCCCGTCGCGGGAGCGTCCACCCGTTCATCGGGCCGGAGCCCGGGAGGAGACCGCGGGGACCGCGGCCTCCGGGGCGCCGATCAGACGGCGAAGAGCAGCAGCAGGGCGATCAGCAGCGAGAAGATGCCGAGCGCCTCGGTGAGGGCGAAGCCCAGGAGCAGGGTGGCGCGCTGGCCGTCGGCCGCAGACGGGTTGCGAAGGGCGCCGGCGAGGAACTGACCGAACAGGTTGCCGAGGCCGATGCCCGCACCCGCCATGCCGAGGCAAGCGAGGCCGGCGCCGATGTACTTCGCAGCGACGGGATCCATGGTAACTCCTGAGGTCTCTTCAGATCGAAACGTGCAGTGACGTTTGCGGCGGGTGGAGCCGGCCAGGTCTGACGACTAGTGGCCGGGGTGAAGGGCGTCGTTGAGGTAGATCGCCGTCAGCGTCGCGAAGACGTAAGCCTGAAGCGCCGCAACGAGGAACTCGAGAGCGGTCAGCGCGATCGTCAGGAACAGCGGGAGCGGCGATAGCACGCTCCAGGCGCCTGCGAGAAGAAGCTGGACCACGAAGAAGGCGAAGATCTTCATCGCGATGTGGCCGGCCAGCATGTTGGCGAACAGACGGACCGACAGGCTGATCGGGCGCGAGATGAACGAGATCACCTCGATCGGCACCAAGATCGCGAGAAGCGGCTTCGGCACGCCCGACGGCACGAACAGGCCGAAGAAATGGGTGCCGTGCTTCATCACACCGAAGATCACCACGGTGGAGATCACCAGCGCCGCGAGGCCGAAGGTGATGATCAGGTGGCTGGTCACCGCGAAGGCGTAGGGGATCATCCCGAAGAGGTTCAGGACGAGCACGAACATGAACAGCGAGAACACCAGCGGCAGGAACCGCTTGCCGCCGTCGCCGGTCGCTTGATGCACGGTATCGGCGATGAATTCGTAGAAGATCTCGGCCAGCGCCTGCATGCGGCCCGGCACGACCGAGCGCGACGCCGTCGCCACGATGGTGATCAGCGCGATCACCCCGACAGCCGCGAACATGTAGAGGGCGGACTGTGTGAACGCGAGCTGCTGATGGCCGATATGGCCCAGCGAAACGAGCGGCTTCAGCTCGAACTGATGAATCGGGTCGATCGTGACCGCCATTCCCGCTTCCGCCCTTCTTGTCCGGCGCGCCGACGGGTGTCGGCCGCCCCACATTCCCTACCGATCGGCGCGCCTTATGGCTCCTGCCGATCGCGCCGTCCCGGACGCGCGCCGGCGAAACCCGACACCCGCATCACGTTGTAGATCCCCGCGACGAACCCCAGCATCAGGAGGACGATCAGGCCCCAGGGCTTCGTCCCGAAGACATGATCGACGATCCAGCCGAGTATGCCCCCTGCGATCACGCCCGCGACGAACTCCGTGGAGATCGTCATGGCCTGGCCCAGCGAGGATGGCCCGCCGTTCCGAGGGCGCGTCGATGGATCGGGAGCAGCCTGCGGCCGCTTCCGTTCGATCTGCGTCTCGAGACGTCTGAGCCTCGCGGAGAGTTCGCTGTCCGTCGGCGTCTGCTGGGTCCCTTTCCCGTCCCTCTGGTCGTCGCCGTTCACGGCTCAAAACTCATCGGGCAGGAGGATCTGGAACCCGCTGGACACCCCCAGCAAGCGGGGCGCACCATAGTTTCGCCTATCTTGAGTGTCAAGGCGAACCCCATACACAGTAAGTCTTTGATTTTGAGTTGGAATTCCAGCTTCAAGCGACGCGCCGGAGCCGCGTTGCGCACAAGGCTCCGGCAGGGCTCTCAGGCCCCGATCAGCGGCTTGATCACCTTCTCCATCCCCTCGACGGTCATCTCGCCGGTATAGCGCTCGCCGTTGATGAAGAAGGTCGGGGTCGAATCGACCTTGAACACGTCGAGGCCGCGCTGCTTCACGGCGTTGACGGCGCTGTAGATCTTTTGGTCCTTCAGGCAGGCCTCGAACGTCTGCTTGTTGTAGCCGGCCTGCCGGAGCATCTGCTCCAGGGCGTCCACAGGCTTGGGCGTGAAGGCCCAGGCCTGCTGCTGGTCGAACAGCAGGTCGGTGATCGGGTAATACTTGGAATCGCCCTGGCAGCGCGCCAGCATGAAAGCCGCCGTCGCCAGCGGGTCGAGGGGGAACTCGCGGAGCGTGAACCGCACCTTGCCGGTGTCGATGTAGCGCTCCTTGAGGGTCGGCCAGGTGTTCCGGTGGAAGGCCGCGCAGTGCGAGCAGGTCATCGACGCGTATTCGATGATCGTGCACTTGGCGTCCGCCGGGCCGAGCCAGACATCGCCGAGGGGACCCGGCTGCAGCAGCGCGGCCATCTCGGAATTCTGCGCCCGGGCGGGCCGCGCGAGATAGGGCAGGGCGAGACCGGCGCCGAGGGCGAGGCCGGAGAATTTGAGAGCGTCGCGTCGCGTCGTCATCGGGCAGGCTCCGCCGGATTGAACAGTCGTGGCGTTCCGAAGCCGGTACTCGGGCGCGACCGTCCTGGCAAGGTGACCGAATCGACCGCTCACCGGTCCGGGCGCGTCGCCACCGCGGCGATGCCGAGGCGATCGAGGGCGGCGCGCAGGCCGTCATCGGCGATCCCCGCTACGGCGCGCTGCACCTCGACGGCGGCGGCCGGATCGATGCGGGCGGGGGAGGGCGCTCGGGCGCCGCGCCCGACCCGATCCTGCTGCAGAACGATCCGCGAGACGCAGGCCCAGCCGTAATGGGCGTTGATCCGCTGGATCACCACCGGCGCGAGATGCTGCAGCTCGAGGGCGAAGACGCCCTCGACGCGCACCACCAGCGTCCCGGATTCGGGCGTGCCGGCATCCTTCCGGCGACGCTTGGGCCATTCGAGCTTGGAAGGCCGGCAATATCGCGCGAGCCGTTCGCCGACGATCTCCGGCCAGGCGGCCAGGATGTCGGTCGACGCGAAGCCCTGCGCCGCGAAGGCAGGTCCGATGCAGCTCTCGATCAGCTCGGCCAGCGGTTTGACGCGCGCCATGGTGGTTCCGGCCCTGTGGATCCGCGAAGGTTAGCGCAGGATGGTTGACGAAGGGAGCACGGGGCCGCGCTGTCATCGCCCTATGATCGCCGCCGACCTGCGGCTATGCAGCCTGAACGCATGCCGACCCGCACCGCCACGGATCCCAAGCCCGGCCCCGAACCGCGCGCCGACGAGCTGCTCGCCTGGTACGACCGGCATCGGCGGGTGCTGCCCTGGCGGGCGCTCGCCGGCGAGGTGCCCGATCCCTACCGGGTCTGGCTGTCCGAGGTCATGCTGCAGCAGACCACGATCGCGGCGGTCCGGCCGTATTTCGAGCGCTTCCTGACGCGCTTCCCCGATATCGTCGCCCTGGCCGACGCCCCCGAGGAGGCGGTGATGTCGGCCTGGGCCGGCCTCGGCTATTATTCACGCGCCCGCAACCTCCATGCCTGCGCCAAGGCGGTCGCGGCGGCTGGCGGGCGCTTTCCCGACACGGCGGACGCCCTGCGCAAGCTGCCGGGAATCGGCGCCTACACGGCTGGGGCCATCGCGGCGATCGCCTTCGACCGGCCGGAGGCCGCCGTCGACGGCAATGTCGAGCGGGTCCTGAGCCGGGCCTACGCGGTGGAGACGCCACTGCCGGGCAGCCGGCCGGAGATCCGCCGCCTGACGCAGGCGCTGGTCCCGGAGGACCGGCCCGGCGACTTCGCCCAGGCGCTCATGGATCTCGGCGCGACGATCTGCACGCCCAAGCGCCCCGCCTGCGCCCTCTGCCCGTGGATGCTGCCCTGCCGCGCCCGGTCGCTCGGCACCCAGCAGACGTTCCCGCGCAAGATCAAGGTCGCCAAGGGCGCGCTCCGCCGCGGTGCGTCCTTCGTGGTGATCCGCAGCGGCGACGAGGCGGTGCTGCTGCGGACGCGCGCGCCGGAGGGGCTGCTCGGCAACATGGCCGAGCCGCCGGGCAGCGCCTGGGAGCCGGACTACGACGTCGCCGCCGCCCTCCTGGACGCGCCGCTGGATGCCCGGTGGAAGCGGCTTCCGGGGCTCGTGCGCCACGGCTTCACGCATTTTCCGCTGGAGCTGACGGTCTTCGTGGCCCGTGTCGCGCTCGCGACACCGGTTCCGGCCGGCATGCGCTTCACCCCGCGCAGCGCCCTCGACGACGAGCCGCTCCCCGGCCTGATGCGCAAGGTCCTGGCCCACGCCTTCGATCCGAAGCCGGAGCCCGAGGCGAAGCCGCGCGGACGCCCCCGGAAAGAGCCGCCGCCGATGCCGCTCCTCGCGGCGATGGAGGCGCCGGTGTCGATGCCGGATCCGGACCCGCGCCCGCGCGTGCGGGCCGTTCCGAAGCCCCAGCCGAGGCCGGCGCCCGCGCCACCGCCCGAAGCGGACGATCTGCATGAGGGCGAGGTGGAGCCGCCCGCGACACCGACCTCGCCGCGGCGCCGGGGCCCGGCCCGAAGACGGCCCTGACCCGGTCGCACCGCACGTCCGGGGCTGCCAGCAGGCGCGAGCCCCGGAATCCAGCGACCCTGCCGGTCCGGGACGGTGCGTTCAAGCGCAGTGCCGGCGCGGTTCCGGATTGCGGGCGCAGCGACGGGGCCCAGGGCAGGGCGACATCCGACAGCGTCATGCCAGCCTGGATGGCGTCGCTCCGCCCGCGCGGACGGCCGCGACGTTCGTCAGCCGTTCGCCATCGCCTGCCGCAGGCCCGCCCGGTAGGTGTCGATCACCACCGGCTTGCCGCCGCGCTCCACGTGCCAGAAGGTCCAGCCATTGCAGGCCGGCAGGCCCTGGACCAGGGCGCCGATCTTGTGGATCGAGCCGATGACGAGGCCGTTGTCGAGCTGGCCGTCGGGGCGGACCGTGGCGCGGAAGCGGCGGCGCTCGTCCGTGACGGTCTCGCCGGGGCGGATATGGCCCGCCTCGATCACCGACAGGAACGGCACCCGCGGCTCGGCGCGCTTGGTCGGCGCCACCATGAGGGCGGCCTTCGACAGGGTCTCGACGGCGGCGATCCGCTCACGGGCGGCCGCCGCGTAGGTCTCCTCGCGCTCGATGCCGATGAAGCGGCGGCCGAGGCGCTTGGCGACGGCGCCGGTGGTGCCGGTGCCGAAGAACGGGTCGAGGACCACGTCGCCGGGATTGGTCGCCGCCAACAGCGTCCGGGCGAGCAGGGCCTCGGGCTTCTGGGTCGGATGAACCTTGCGCCCGTCCGCATCCTTCAGCCGCTCCTCGCCGGTGCAGAGGGGGATGAACCAGTCGGAGCGCATCTGGAGGTCCTCGTTGCCTCCTTTCAGCGCCTCGTAGTGGAAGGTGTAGCCCTTCGAGTCCGCCGAGCGCGAGGCCCAGATCAGGGTCTCGTGCGCATTGGTGAAGCGCTTGCCGCGGAAGTTCGGCATCGGGTTGGCCTTGCGCCAGACGATGTCGTTGAGGATCCAGTAACCGAGATCCTGCAACGCGCTCCCGACCCGGAAGATGTTGTGGTACGAACCGATCACCCAGAGGGTCGCGTTCGGCTTCATCACGCGGCGGCAGGCGGCAAGCCAGTCCCGGGTGAAGGCGTCGTAGGCCTCGAAGGTGGCGAACTTGTCCCAATCGTCGTCGACGGCGTCGACGCGGCTCTGGTCCGGACGCAGCAGCCCGGCCTCGCCGAGCTGGAGGTTGTAGGGCGGATCGGCGAACACGCAGTCGACGCTCGACGCCGGCAGAGCGTTCATGGCCGCGATACAATCCCCGACGAGAACTTGGTCGAGGGGTAGGGAACGCTGGGCGGGTACGAGACCCATCCGTGGCGCCGACGCGGGCCGCCCGGCACGCGAGACCTGTTTCCGGGCGACGGCGTCGGCAGCCACGGTACGCGGGGAAGCCATGGCAAACACCGGTTACGCGACTGACCGGCAGACCATGCCTCCGGTACGGTAAAGGTCACGTTGTCGAATTCGGCGGCGCCGCGTCCCGTTCTGGGGCTGCAGATTTTGCCGACCCCGCTCTCGGACAATCCTGCGACAGATTAAGCAACGGTTACCCGGCGGTCCCGGGCGCCGTTTACGCGGCGATGACCCGTCACATCTGCGGGCGTCCGGCCCTAGCGCAGGGCCTGGACTGTCCGAACCGCCGGGCATGCCGGGCGGCGGCCATAAGGTCTGGTTTCCGCGTCCGCTTCCAGCTCAGCGGGATGCAGGGTCACAGCCGATGCAGGGCTTAGGAAAATCAGCCCATTTCGGCGCGCCGCAGGGTGGCCTGGACAGTACTTTTCGAATACGCGAAAGATCCAAACAATGCATTCTCCGCGAAACAAACGGAAACAAACCGTAATAAACCTCCATGTAATAATCATGATCAGGACGAAATCGGCCAAAATGTGACAGAATCGGCCCGCAAATGCCTGCCATAATCCGGCCGATTTCGGACACGACTGGCGCCGCCCCGACAACAACAAAGGGAATGCGTCGAGAATGTCGTTTGGTTTCGGTAAGCTCGTTGTCTCACTTGGAATGCTGTCCACCGTCGTCGGAACAAGCCTCCCGGCCGCCGCGCAGAGCGGAGCGGCCTCCTGGTATGGAAGCGGTCATCGCACCGCGAACGGCGAGCGTTTCAACCCCAACGGACTGACCGCCGCCCATCGCAGCCTGCCGTTCGGCACCCGGGTCCGCGTCGAGAACAGGCGGACCGGCCGCTCGGTGGTCGTTCGCATCAACGATCGCGGTCCCTTCGTGCGCGGCCGCATCATCGATCTGTCGCGTGGCTCCGCCCGCGCTCTGGGCATGGGCGGCACGACCTACGTGTCGCTGCAAGTCGTGCACTGATCCCTCACGGGCGCCGCACGCGCCGGGCCGCCGCCCGTCCGAGAGGGCGGGGCGGCTCCCCGGGCGTTGTCTGCCGCGCCCGGACGCCCCATCTGCAGCCGGGTTCAGCTCGGATCAGTGCCCATGCCCAAGCCCCTCATCGTCGACATCCCGCACGACCTCGGCCGCGATGAGGCCAAGCGTCGCCTGGAGCACGGCACGGATCAGGCGCGGGCCTTCCTGGCCAAGAGCGGCATCACCGTGGATCAGCTCGCCTGGACGGGGGACCGACTCGATTTCGGCGTGTCGGCGATGGCCCAGAAAGTCGCCGGGACGATCGACGTGGGCGCCGAGAGCGTCCGCCTGGAGGTGAAGCTGCCGTTCCTGCTCGCCCTCTTCGCCGAGAAGATCCAGAAGGTCGCGAGCAAGGAGGGCAACCTCCTGCTGACGAAGAAGTAGCGCTCCGGAACCGGATCGGCCGGTCTCTGTTTCCGCGGGACCGGTGCCGAAGCGCGCCGTCGGTCTCGTGGAGGATTACGGTGCCCGATTACACCCTCGCCGATCCGGGGCAGGTCCCCGAGGTCCCGCCGCAGCCGGCTCCGGTGCCGGACCGGCCCTACGATCCGCCGCAGGCCCCGACGCAGCCGCCCGGACCGGAGATCCCGGGGAACACCCCGGCCGAGGCGCCGGGCGTCCATCCGCCGGAGATCCCGGTCAACGATCCGGGCGCGCCCGAGATCAGCCCGCCGACGGGACCGGCCAATCCGATCGCCTGACCGGCCGACGAGGTCGCGGGGCGGCGCCGTTTGAACAGGCCGCCCCACACTGCCATAAGCCGGCCCATGGCCGCTCCCCCGCTCCTCACCCTCCAGGACGTCGCCCTGACTTTCGGCGGCACGCCCCTGATCACCCGTGCCGACATCGCCATCGCGCCGGGTGAGCGCACCTGCCTCGTCGGTCGGAACGGGTCGGGCAAGTCGACGCTCATGAAGATCGCCGCGGGACTCGTCGATCCCGACAAGGGGCGCCGTTTCGTCCAACCCGGCACGACGATCCGCTACCTCGCCCAGGAACCCGACTTCACGGGCTTCGACACCACCCTCGATTTCGTCGAGGCCGGGCTGCCGCCTGGCGAATCGACCCACCGCGCCCGTTACCTGCTGGAGAGCCTCGGCCTCACGGGTGCCGAGGATCCCACCAAGCTCTCCGGCGGCGAGGGGCGGCGCACCGCACTGGCGCAGGCGCTCGCCCCCGAGCCCGACGTGCTGCTTCTCGACGAGCCCACCAACCACCTCGACCTGCCGGCGATCGAGTGGCTCGAGGCCGAGTTGAAGGGCACCCGCGCGGCCCTCGTGCTGATCAGCCACGACCGGCGCTTCCTTTCGGCCCTGTCGCGGGCCACGATCTGGCTCGACCGGGGCGAGACGCGCCGGATCGACCAGGGCTTCTCCAGCTTCGAGGCGTGGCGCGACGCCTTCTTCGAGGAGGAGGAGCGGGACCAGCACAAGCTCGACCGCAAGATCGCCGCCGAGGAGCACTGGCTGCGCTACGGGGTCACCGCCCGGCGCAAGCGCAACGTCCGCCGCCTCGGCAACCTGCACGAGCTGCGCCAGAACCGGCGCGAGGTGCGCCGCCCTGTGGGCAGCGTCAGCATGCAGGCCTCCGACGCGGAATCCTCGGGGAGCCTCGTGGTCGAGGCCCGCGACATCGCCAAGAGCTACGGGGAGCGCAAGATCGTCGACGGGCTGTCCCTTCGGGTGATGCGGGGGGACCGGCTCGGCATCGTCGGGGCGAACGGCGCCGGCAAGAGTACCCTGATCAACCTGCTCATGGGCCGGCTCGCGCCCGATTCCGGGCAGGTCGTCCTCGGGACCAACCTGCTGCCGGTGGTGCTCGATCAGGCCCGCGCCGTGCTGGAGCCCGGGATGACCGTCACCGACGTGCTCACCGGCGGCCGCGGCGACAGCGTCGTGGTGAACGGCCAGAGCCGCCACGTGATCGGCTACCTGAAGGACTTCCTGTTCACCCCCGAGCAGGCCCGCACGCCCGTCTCGGTCCTGTCCGGCGGCGAGCGCAACCGCTTGCTGATCGCCCGGGCCCTGGCCCAGCCGGCGAATCTCCTCGTCCTCGATGAGCCCACGAACGACCTCGACCTCGAGACCCTCGACCTGCTCCAGGAGATGCTGGGCGACTACCAGGGGACGCTGATCCTGGTGAGCCACGACCGCGACTTCCTCGACCGCGTGGCGGGCAGCGTGCTGGTGTCCGAGGGCGCCGGCCGCTGGGTCGAGTATGCCGGCGGCTACAGCGACATGCTGGTCCAGCGGGGCCAGGGCGTCGAGGCGCGGACCGTCGCGCCGAAGGCGAAGGAGCCGCGCGAGCGCAACGCCGCACCGGCGGCCCAGCCCGCGGGCAAGCCCAAGCTCGGCTTCAAGGACCAGCACGAGTTGAAGACGCTGCCGGCCCGCATCGAAAAGCTGGAGGCGGCGATCGCCCAGCTCAAGACGATCCTGGCCGACCCCGAACTCTACGCCCGCGATCCGGCCCGGTTCGACAAGGCTTCGACCATGCTGGCGCAGGCCGAGACCGAGCTGTCGCAGGCGGAGGATCGCTGGCTGGAGCTGGAGATGCTTCAGGCGGGGTGACCGCCGCAGCATCAGGCCGCGAGACGTACCGGACCGGAGACCGCATGACCGCCTACCAGATTCTCGAACAGCGCTTCGCCCGGCTCGCGGCCCTCGAGGGCGCGGCCGGGATCCTCGGCTGGGACGCGCAGACCCTGATGCCGGACGGCGCCGCCGAGGCCCGCGGGGACCAGCTCGCGATTCTGCGCGGGCTCGCCCACGGGATGCTCACCGCTCCCGAGGCCGCCGAGGAACTGGCGGCCGCCGAGCAGGGCGGCGACCTCGAACCCTGGGCCGCCGCCAACCTGCGGGAGATGCGCCGCACCCAGGCCCATGCCACGGCCGTCCCCCGCGACCTCGTCGAGGCCAGCTCCCGCGCCGTGTCCCGCTCGGAGATGGTGTGGCGCGAGGCGCGGCGCGACGCCGACTTCGCCCGCCTCGAGCCCCACCTCGCCGAGGTGCTGCGGCTCCAGCGGGAGATCGGCCAGGCGAAGGGCGCGGCCCTCGGGCTCGACCCCTACGACGCGCTTCTCGACGGCTACGATCCCGGCATGCGCCGGGCGACGATCGATCCGCTCTTCGCGGATCTAACCGGCTGGCTGCCGGACCTGATCGCCCGCGCGCGCGAGATCCAGGCGTCCCGTTCGGCGCCGCTCCCGCTCGCCGGCCCGTTCGACGTGGCGGTGCAGCGCGATCTCGGCCTCAGGCTGATGGAGGCGGTGGGATTCGACTTCACCCGCGGCCGGCTCGACATCAGTCTGCATCCGTTCTGCGGCGGCGCCACCGACGACGTCCGGATCACCACCCGCTACGACGCGGCCGATTTCGGGCGGGCCCTGATGGGCGTTCTCCACGAGACCGGACACGCCCTCTACGAGCAGGGCCGGCCGGCCGCGTGGCGGAACCAGCCGGTCGGCGCGGCGCGGGGGATGAGCCTGCACGAGAGCCAGTCGCTCATCGTCGAGATGCAGGCCTGCCGGAGCCGGGACTTCTTCACCTTCCTGGCGCCGCTCCTGCAGGCGGCCTTCGGGCGTTCCGGACCGGAATGGTCGCCGGAGAACCTGCACGCGCTCAACATCCGGGTGGCGCCGGGCTTCATCCGGGTGGATGCCGACGAGGCGACCTACCCGGCCCATATCCTCCTGCGCTACCGTCTGGAGACGGCGATGATCGCGGGCGACCTCGCGGTGCGCGATCTGCCGGGGGCGTTCAACGACGGCCTGCGCGATCTCCTCGGCCTCACCGTACCAGACGACCGGGTCGGTTGCCTCCAGGATATCCACTGGCCGAGTGGCGCCTTCGGCTATTTCCCGACCTACACCCTCGGCGCCCTGGCCGCCGCGCAGCTGTTCCGCGCCGCCCGATCGGCCGAGCCGGCCTTACCGGACCGCCTCGCGCAGGGCGATTTCGGTCCCTTGCGGGACTGGCTCCGGACGAACGTCCACGCGGTCGGAAGCCTGCTGGACACCGACGCGCTGCTCACCCGCGCCACCGGGACGCCACTCGGCACGGAAGCGTTCCGGGCGCATCTGGAGGCACGCTATCTCGCGGGCTCGGGCGCCTGAGGAGGGCCGCGCGCCGGGACGGGGCGCTTCCAGCCCCTTCTACAGCGCCACCACGTCCACCGCTTCGCCGAGCCTGTCACGGGCGATGTCCGCCACGTGGCGGTGGTGCGTGAACAGGATCGGCTGGACCCGTTCCCCGATCGCCGCCAGGGCGTCCAGACCGTAGCCGGTCCGGGTCTCGTCGAAGGTCGAGAACAGGTCGTCGCCGATGAAGGGCGCCGGCTCGGCGCGTTCGGCGTAGTCTTCCAGGTAGGCCAGCCGCAGGGCGAGGTAGAGCTGGTCGCGGGTGCCCTCGCTCATGCCCTCGATCGCCACCGTGCCGCCCCCGGCGCGCTGCCCCGCGAGCTTCGGGGTGTCGGCCTCGTCGTAGATCTGGGCAAGGCCGGAGAACGCGCCGCCGGTGAGGGCCCGGAACAGCGCGCCCGCCCGGGCGACGAGGGGATCCTGCTGCCCCGCGCGATGGCGGGCCACCGCCTGCCCCAGCATCAGACCGGCGAGCCGCAGCACGGCCCAGGAGCGCGCCGCCGCCTGGAGATCCGCCTCCGCCGCCTTGCGCTCGGCGAGGGCCAGTTCGGCGCCGGTGCCGCCCTCCAGTTCCGCCCGGCGCCGCTCGGCGCGGTCGCGGTCGGCGAAGATCATCTGCCCGCGTTCGGCCTGCTCCTCGGCCTCGAGCGCCAGACGCGCCAGTTCGGCCTCGATGGCCTCTGGGGGTAGGGTCTCGAGACCGGCGCGCAGCTCGGCCTCGGGAAGCCCGTCGGCTGCGCCCGCGAGGCTGCCGCGGAGCCGCAGACGCTCGGCGCGCAGCAGCTCCCGGGCGCTCAAGCGGCCGAACAGACGATCGATCTCCGCAGTCGGGGCAGCGGCGAGGTCCGGCATCGCCTCGGCCACCAGCCGGACTAGGGTCGCCCGGGCCGCCTCGTGCGATTCCGCGGCATCGCGATGCGCCAACTCGGCCTCTTCGCGGCGGCGGTCGAGCTCGGCACGCCGCGCTTCCCGGGCTTGCGCGGCGACGAGGCGGCTGTGGAGGGTCCGGATCGCACCGGCGGGCGGCGCCTGCGCGAGATCGGGCGCCAGGGCCTCGACCAGGGTGGCCACCGTGACCCGGAACGCCTCCATGTCCCGCCGGATGCCGGTGGACCGGCGCTGCAGGGCGGCCCGCTCCGCCAACCGGTCCGGCACGCTCCGCCATGCCTCCAGCGCGCCCTCGGCCTCTTCGGGCCCAGCCGCACCGTCGAGCCCGAGGGGCAGCAATGCCGCCGCCCAATCGGCCTGCCACGCGGCGCGCCGAGCGGCGATCTCGGCGAGGGCCCGCTCCAGCCGCTCAACCGAAAGTCCGGCGGCGCGCACCAGACCGGCAGTCTGAAGATTGGCTTCCCAGCGGCTTGCCAGGGTGGCGACCCGCGCTTCCAGACCGTCCAGCGCGGCAGCGATCTCGAGGTCCGGTGCGGCGTCGAGCCCGGCGCGGTTGCGCAGATCGGTCAGCGGCGCTCGGGCGGCCTCGATCCGCACCCGGAGGCGATCCGCCTCGATCCGCTGCGCGGCGAGCCGCTGCTCCGCTTCGATCAGGCTCTCCACCTCGGCGAGCCACGCCGCCATCTCGGCCGGCGGGCCGGGCACGAGGGCGGCGGGCCGCCAGGCCTCCTGCCAGGCCGCCTCGCCCGCGGCGAGCTCGGCGGCGAGGGCGGCGAGGACCTCATCGGCCTGCGTGGCCTCCGCCTCCTCGGTGGCGAGGCGCTCCAGGTCGGCGGCGTGGGCCGCGACCCGGGCTGCATCGGAGGCCCGCTCGTCGGCGACGCGGTCGGCCGACAGGAGTGCGCGCTCGAAGGCTGCGATCTCGGCGATCCCGGCCGGGCGCCCTTCCGCCAGGGCATCGCGGAGAAACGCGAAGGCGGCATCGCGGGTCGCCCGCAGCGCGTCGAGCCGCTCCCGGGTGGCGACGGGCCGGCCGGCCTCGCGCTCACGCAGCCGCGCCTGGGTGGCGGCGACCTGCCGGTGGGCGGTGTCGCGACGGTCGGCGGCCCGCTCGTGCTCGCGGGTCTTGGTCTCCAGACGCTGACGGTAACGCGCCACCGTATCGGGAGCGGGCAGAGGCGTCCGGACGAGGACGGCGAGGTCGGCCACCGGAGGCGACAGCCGCCCCGCCTGGTTGTGCAGCAGCGCCGCCTCTCGGCAAATGGCGGCGTCGAGGGTCTCGCGGGCGGCGATCCATTCGTGCAGGCGGGCGAGGGGCTTCAACGCTTCCCGCAGGGGGGTCGGATCCCGGGCCGCATCCGCCGCCTCCATCTCCCGGGCGAGGCGCTCCCGCTCGGCGCGGGCGGCGGCGAGGTCACGGGCGAGCTGATCCTCCGCGGCCGCGAAGGTCCGGCCCTCCCGGATCAGGCGCTCGATTCGTGCGCGCGCGGCGTCCGGAGGCTGCCCAGCCTCGAGCGCGGCGAGATCGGGGGCGCCGATCCGGCCGCGCAGCCGCTCAAGCTCCAGCCCGACCTTGTAGGCGTCGCCCTCGATCCGGGGCAGGTCGGTGCCGCCCTTCTCGAACTCCTTGGTGCCGCTGAACGCCGCCAGGATCTCGTCGGCCCGGTGGGTCAGCGCCGGCTCGACCGGTACCGCCTCGGCCTCGCTCCGGGCCCGGTCGTGCGCGGCTTCGGCCCGCACCGCCTCGGCTTCCGCGGCGCGGCACGCGTCAAGGGCGGCCCCGAAACGGGCGATCCAGGCGGGATCGGCATCGGCGAGGTCGGTCTCGGCGGCGATGCGCTCCTCCAGCGCGTCGATCTCGGCGATGATCGGCCGGACGCGCTTGAGCCGCTCCAGCCGGGCGCGCGCCACCGCGATGGCCTTCTGCTCAGCCCGCAACGCCTCGAGCTGCGCGGCCGCCGCGGCGATCTCGTCGTTCAGCGCCCGCCAGTCGCCGGCGCGCAGGCCCCGCTCGCGGATCGCCCGCCGTGCCGTCTCGTGACGCTCCAGGGCTTGGTAGAAGGTCCGGTGCTTGGCTTGGCGCGGGGCGAAGATGGCGTCGGCCTCCGCGTCGAGTGTCGTCTGCAGCTCCGTGAGTCCGCGCAGGCCCGAACCTGCCGCGAACAGGCTCGCGCCAACCTCGCCCTCCACGTCGACCATCTCGCGCCCGCCGGCCCGGAGGCTCGCCGCGTCGAGGCCGAAGGCCCGGCAGAAGACCGGCCGGGACAGTCCGCCGAGGAACGGCGCCAGCGCGTCGTCGGGGAGCGGCGCCTCGGCGGCGTCGATGAGGGTCCGGCTGTTGCCCTTCCGGCGCCGGAAGGACAGACGGCGGCCGTCGGCGGCGGCGATCTCCGCGCCGAGGCGCAGCTGCGGCATGTCGTGCAGGAAGGCGTAGGGGGTGGATTTCCCGAAGCCGAACAGCAGGTCGGTGACCGCCGCCAGCGCGGTGCTCTTGCCGGCCTCATTGGCGCCCAGCACCACGTGAAGGCGCGCATCCGGCCGGAATTCGACCGTGCGGTCCGTGAAGGCGCCGTAGCGCTCCAGGGCGAGGCGGATCAGCCGCATCGGACCTCCATGGGCGATCGCCTCAGCAGTGCCGGCCGCCGAGGCGCCCGAGGACCAGCGCCTCCGCCTCGGCACAGAGGGCGTCGAATTCCGCGTCGAAGTCGGCTTCCGCTGCGGCGGTCAACGGGATCCGGCTACCGATCTCGGCCAGGGCCGCCTTGGCCTTTGTGCGGAAATCGGGGTCGCGGTCGAGCTCGGCCAGCAGCGCGGCGGGGTCGATGGCGGCACCGGAGGGCTCCACCGCGGCGCGCGGGCGGCACGTCTCGATCTTCAGGCGCTCCAGCCAGATATCTTCGTGCAGCCGGTGCGCGGCCGCCTGGATCTCGGCCGTCAGGGTCTCCCGGTCGGCCGCCAGGGCGTCGTGGGCGCGGGTGGTGCCGACGAGGTGGACGCGGACCAGGAGCAGCCGGCGGGCCGCGACGGCGGCGAGCGGCCTCAGGGCCGCCTCGACGGCCTCCACGGCGCCGCGCGGGTCGGCCGCCGCCGCGAGGTCGACCGCGATCCGCTCGAACCGGGCCCGATCGAGGGGCAAGCGGCTGACGCCCGTCACCCGCCCGTCGGCGACGTCCACCACGACCGCCCCCTTCTCGCCGCACTCGCGCACGCTCCGGCCCTGGAGATTGCCGGGGAACACGATCCAGGGATCCCGGGACAGCTCCGCGTATTCGTGGATGTGGCCGAGCGCCCAGTACTCGTAGCCCCGGGCCGCAAGGTCGGCGACCGAGCAGGGGGCATAGGTTTCGTGGGCGGCGTGGCCGGTGCAGGAGGTGTGCAGGACCCCGAGATTGAACCAGCCCGGCACAGCCGCCGGATAGGTGAGCGACAGGTTCTCTTCGACGGCCCGACCCTGGAAGCTGCGGCCGTGGATCGCGACCCGCAGCGCGTCGAGGCGCAGGGTGCCGGCGCGGGCCGCCGGGAACACATGCACGGAGTCCGGCAGCGTGATCGAGCGCGTGATGACGCTCTCGGCGTCGTGGTTGCCGCGCACGAGGATCGTCGGGATGCCGGCACGGTCGAGGCGCGCCACCTGCCGGGCGAAGAACAGGCCGATCGTGGTGTCGGCCCAGTCGCCGTCGTAGACGTCGCCGGCCACCACCACGAAGGCGACCGACCGCTCGATCGCTTGGCTCACCAGGTCCTCGAAGGCCTGCCGCCCGGCCGAGGCGAGGCGCCGGGCGAGATCCGCGTCACGCGTGGCGAGGCCCGAGAGCGGGCTGCCGAGATGCAGATCCGCCGCGTGGATGAAGCTGAACGCGGTCATCGGTCTCCGGGAGGGATCGGTGGCGAGCCGGGGCGCGCGATCGCGCGCAGCCGTCGGCATCACAATGCGGGCTCTTAGGCCGCCGACAGGGGTCGCCTCAAGCTGCGGCATGCGACGAGCTGTGGGGCACGTCGCCGGGGACGGCCTCTGTTGCTCGTCGATCGGGCCCTTCCGCGGCGTCGGTGCGAATCCGGTCGAACGTCCCGGCCCCGGGCGCGTTAGAGCGTGGCGGTGACGGGAGAGCCGCGCGATGAGGTACGAGACCGGCCCGATGAATCCTGCTGCACGCCCGGCCCGCCTCACCGCCGCACCGTCGCACGCCCTGCCGATTTACCCCGCCGATCGGCCGCATCAGCCCTTCAAGATCGTGAGCTGGAACCTGCTGCGGCGCACCGGCGCGGCGGTTGACGACGTGGCCGCCCTCGTCGCCCAGGAGAAGCCCGACCTGCTGCTGATGCAGGAGGCGACCCGGGCCATCGGCTTCCTGCTGGACCGGATCGGCGGCCACTACGCCTGGGCACCCCTGCCGGGCCGGATCCACGGGCTGGCCATGTGGAGCCCCAGGCCCTGGCCGGCGCCGCCCCGGGTCATCGCGCTGCCCTCGGGGGCGCTGGTGCACCGGGTCTGCCAGATCCTGGACCTCGGCGAGTTCGGCGTAGCCAACGTTCACCTGTCGCATGGGCAGATGCTCAACCGCCGCCAGCTGCGCCGCATCGTCAGCGAGCTGCCGCCCCGGGCCGCGGTTCTCGGCGATTACAACATCGTCGGCCCCGCGATGATCCCGGGTTTTCGCGACGTCGGACCGCGTCAGTCGACGCACGCGATGGTCGAGGTGCTGCCCCTGCGGCTCGACCGCTGCCTCGCCCGCGGCCTCGTCTGCCACGCCCATGCGGTGCTGCCGCGGGGGCCCTCCGATCACCGGCCGATCATCGTCCATCTCGGCCCGGCCCCCGAGGCGCATGCCCCGGGACGCTTCAAAGGTATGGCAGCAGCAGTCGCACGCCTGCGTCGCGCAAACGGACCGGCAGGCCGCGCGCGGCGAGATCCTCCCACCTGAGCTGCGTCTCCATCTTGCCGCGCATGAACCGGTCGAGCGCGGCCGCGCAATCCGCGTCGATGATCTCGACGTTCAGCTCGAAGTTGAGCCGGAAGCTGCGCATGTCCCAGTTGGCGCTGCCGACGAAGCACCAGATGTCGTCAACCACCATCGCCTTGGAATGATCGAAGGGCGGCTCGTCGAGCCACACCTGCACCCCGGCCCGCAGCAGCGGCTCGAGATGCGCCCGGGTCGCCCAGTCGATGAACGGATGGTCGCTGACCCGCGGGATGATCACGTCGACGGTGATGCCCCGCATCGCGGCCTGGGCCAGAGCGCCAGTCACCAGTTCGTCGGGCAGGAAGTAAGGCGTTACGAACCGGACCTTCCGGCGCGCGCAGGCGAGCGTCTGAAGGATGACCTGCTCGATCTTCTCGACGTCCGCATCCGGGCCGGAGGTGACGGCCCGGGCGACGCTGGGCCCGCACGGCTCGAGATCGACGAACCACGGTTCGCCGTCGAGGATCTCGCCGTCCACGAAGGCCCAATCCGCCGCGAAGGCGGCGGCGAGTTGCTCGACCACGGGCCCGGTCATACGGAAATGCGTGTCCCGGATCGGATGCTCGGGCTTCAGCGCGACGCGATTCGCGTGCGAGATGTTGAGACCGCCCGTGAAGGCGATGCGCCCGTCGAGGATCAGCAGCTTCTTGTGGGAGCGCAGGTTGAGGAACGGCATCCGCCACGGAAGGGCCGAGTGCATGAACAGGGCCACCGGCACCCCGGCCGCCGTCAGCCGGCGGTAGACGGGCGTCCGGAAGTAGCCGCCGCCGATCCCGTCGATGATGACGCGCACCTTCACGCCGCGGTTCTGCGCCTCGACGAGGGCGTCGCAGAATTCGCGGCCGGTGGCATCGTCCCGGAAGATGTAGCTCGACAGGCCGATGCTGGCCTGCGCCTCGCGGATCGCCGCCAGCATCACCGGATAGGCCGCGTCGCCGTTTCGGAACATCTCCACCGCATTGCCCGCGAAGGCCGGCAGGCTGGTAATCCGCCGGATCGCCCGGTCGAGGGGCCAGAGCGTCTCCGGCACCACGGCGTCGTCGGTGTCGGGCAGCTGCGTCGCATCGGAGGGCTTGGTCCGCAGCCGCCGGGCGCGGCGCGAGACCCGGTTGATGCCGAAAGTCAGGTACAGGGCGGTCCCGAAGATCGGCGACAGCCACGCGAGACCAATCCAGCCGACCGCCACGCTCACCCGGCGCTTGCGCAGCAGGGCATGCAGGGTGACGCCGATCGCCAGCGCGACGCCGATCAAGGCCTCGACATCCGCCCGCATCAATGCGGTCGACTGAACCCAGCGGAAGAGCGCGTTTTCCAAGGTCTCGGTATCCGGGTTCGCGTCGGGAGGCACCGGATTGGCCCAAGGCCCGTGCGGCGGGCGGGATTAATCCGCCGGCTTGGCCGGATGCGCAATGGCGGCGGTCCCGGCGGGCCGCTCGCAGCGATAGGGGCCGCTGCCGTCCAGCGCCCCATACAGGACCCGGCCGCCGGAGGCGATGCAGCGCGTTTTGGCTTCGGCGTAGGGCCGGTGGAAGCTCCAGATGGTGATCATGGGACCGATCGTGGCGAGGCAGATGCCCCCGAAGATCACGGCGGCGGCCCAGGTCGCGCCGTTGCGATCCGGCCGCGGCGGTCGCGGCGGCGGCATCGCCCCGTAGAAGGCCAGCGTCAGTCCGAACAGGTCGATGGTGCTCATCAGCCGTTCCGCGTTGCGGCGCCGCGTCCGACAGGATCGGGTGTGCCGAACCACCTAGGGCAGGGCGCGTCGTTACCTATAAGCACGGCGCCGACCGGCCTGCGTCGTATCGCGCCACCGCGCGCGATCTCGCAGCCTCACGGCTCCCAGCGCGGCGGCCTCTTGCCCAGGAAGGCGTCGATGCCCTCCTGGGCGTCGGCCATCATCATGTTCCGCGTCATCACCTCGGCGGCGTAGCCGTAGGCGTCCTCGAGACCCATCTCGAGCTGGCGACCGAACGCCTCCTTGCCGATCGCCAGGACACGCCGGGCCTTCCCGGCGATCCGCGTCGCCAGGGCGCCGACCGCCGCGTCGAGTTCCGCCTCCGGGACCACCCGGTTGACGAGGCCGATCCGCAGGGCCTCCGCGGCGTCGATCGGCTCGCCCACCAGAAGCATCTCCAGCGCGGCTTTGCGCGAGACGGCGCGCGACAGGGCGACCATCGGGGTCGAGCAGAACAGGCCGATCTGCACCCCCGGCGTGGCGAAACGGGCCGTCTCGGTGCAGACGGCGAGGTCGCAGGTGGCGACGAGCTGGCAGCCGGCGGCGGTGGCGATCCCGTGAACCCGGGCGATCACCGGCTGCGGCAGGCGCGTCAGGCTCAGCATCAGCCGGGCGCAGGTGCGGAACACCGCCTCTGTCGCCGCGCGGGAGGGATCGGTCCGCATCTCCTTGAGATCGTGCCCGGCGCAGAAGGCGGGCCCCGCCCCCTGGAGAATCACGACCCGGACCGCCGGATCTGCGCGGATGGCGTCGAGCTGATCCTGGAGGGCGCCCATGAGGGCCATCGACAGGGCGTTGCGCGCCTGGGGCCGGTTGAGCGTCAGGGTCGCGACCCCGTCGGCGTCGCTGCGCAGCAGTACCGGCGCCTCCGGAGCTGTCGCGGCGTGGGCCGTGGCTGAGGTCATCGCGGCGTCTCCCGGTGCCGGCCTCCCTGGCACGGGGCCGATCTCGTCAAGCGAGGTTAGCACGCCGGCTCCGGCTCCGCGATGCCGGCGCGGCGAGCCGCGCCGTCGGCCGTCCTCGAACCAACCCGGCGGCGCGCGGTGCGCGGGCACCGGTCCCGGACCGGGTGGGCTGCCCGTCAGGCCTGCTCGGCGAGGGCGAGGTCGAGGCTGGCGTAGTCGGCGCCCGGGCCGTTCCACCAGACGGCGGGATAGCTGGCGAGCCGACCCATCAGCCCGGCATAGACATCGGCAAGGTTTGTATCGACGACGACCAGCGCGGCATCCGACTGGGACAGGCTATCGGCGAGGGCCTGGCCGCGGCCGGCGCAGTCCAGGCAAACCACGCGCAGGCCGAGGCGGACGAGGCCGAGCCGCATGGCCTCGGCCTGACCGAGATCCTGCACCAGGAGCGCCACGGTCTGACCGGCGCGCAGGCCCTCGCTCCAGGCCCAGCGGGAAAAACGGTGCGGGCAGATCGCGGCGGCGGGTCCGGACGGTGCCACGCGACGATCCGCGTTGGCCCCTCCCGCATCGCCTGTCCGGACGCGCCGGTCGGCGTCCCGCGCCGGGACTGGAAGGAATGCCGCAGGAGGATGGACGCCGTACATGCGATGCGGACCGCCTGAATCTGGACAAATTGCAGGCTCTGGCGTGACGCGAGCAGGTTAACACTCTCTCACGCGCCGGCGTTCCACCGAAAAACGACGCCGTTTTCGTCGGCGTGCCGGTCAGGGACTGCCCCTATGGCCAACAGGCCGTGAAAGTAGATGCGCGGATTGCCGGCAAATTCCGTCGCATTGGCGTGCGCACCGGACCGGCCTATGTCCCGGTGCCAGACGTGGCCCGCAAGAGGCCCCGCTCGATCGAGGAAACTACCGCGCATGCGCCCGACCACGACCCGGATCGCCCTCCTCGCCGCCGCCGCGCTGACGGCATTGCCGGCACAGGCGCAGATCCGCAACGCGCCGTCGCCGCGCGCCCTGGAGTTCGCCTCCTACATCTTCGCCGCCTCCAATGTCTGCGGCTACCGGATCGGCAGCGCGCAGTTCGAGGCCCTCCTGGCGAAGCAGAATGTTCAGATCGCCGACGTTCAGCCGCGGGGGCCGTTCGGCAACCGTGTGCAAACCATGTTCACGCTGATGTCGAACCAGATGGCGCAGAACCGCGACCAAGCCTGTCTCGCCGTCGCTGGCGAGTACGGGCCAGAGGGCACGGTGGCCAAGAACGTGCTCCTGCCGGCGGGCCAGGAGCCGGGCGCCCCGACCAAGACGCCTGCGGAGCCGGCCGAACCCGCCAAGCCGCAATAGAGATCGGCGACGGCGTCAGCCGAGGCGCCAGTCGATCGGGCGGCGCCCCTGCGCGGCGAGCCAGCGGTTGGCCCGGCCGAACGGGTCGGAACCGGGGAAGTCCCGGGCGCGGTTGAGCGGGGAGGGGTGACCGCTCTCGAACACGCCGTGGCGGTCCGCGTCGATCAGCGCGGCCCTGGCCCGCGCCTGCGCGCCCCAGAGCAGGAACACCGCCGGCTCCGGGCGATCCGAGACCGCGCGCACCGCCTCGTCGGTGAGTGCGGCCCAGCCATAGCGCAGATGCGCTCCGGACTTGCCGGCCTCGACGGTGAGGGCGCTGTTGAGCAGGAAGACGCCCTGCCGTGCCCAGGGCGTCAGGTCGCCGCCGGCGGCGCGGTCGGATCCGGCCTCCGCCAGGATCACCCGCAACGACGCGGGCAGGCGCCCCGCCCCGACGAACGAGAAGGCGAGGCCGTTGGCGTCGCCCGGGGTCGGGTAGGGATCCTGTCCGAGAATCACCGCCTTGACGTCCTGCAGCGGCGTCTCCCTCAAGGCGCGGAAGATCCGGTCCGGCGCCGGCAGCACCTGGGCCCCCGCGGCGATTCGTCCGTCGACACGGGCCGCCACGACGTCGGCCTGACCATCGGCGAAGAACGGCAGCGTCAGCCAGGACGAGCCGGAGGCGCGGAAGGCTTCGAGGGCATCGGCCACAGGCGTATCGGTCATGGTCTCTCGCGGGTCGGATCGGGGCCGAGATAGCGGGCAGCCGGGCGCCGTCATCCGGGCAGCGGTTGCGGCCCGAGGCCCCGCGTGTTTAGGGACATGGGTCGAGCGTGCCGCATATCGCGGTGCGGCATGTGGCGTCCGGTCTTCGCCGGGCGGCTTCGCACCCTACATGGAAGCACACCCCACGGGGAATTGAGCCCCCGGCCAGGTTCAGGCGTCCGCGCCGGCGGCCGGGTATCGGAAACCAGAAGAAGGATCTCGGCGCGCGGCGCCGGAACGCTGCCATGAACGAACGCGTCGAACCCGCCGCGCTGGCGAATGGCCGGCCCCTCGCACCGCTCAAGCCCGCGGCCGACACCCTGCCGGCGGATCACCCGAAGGTGGCCTGGGGTCGCGTGGGCGTGCTCCTGATGAATCTCGGGACGCCTGAGGGCACGTCCTACTGGCCGATGCGCCGGTACCTCAAGGAATTCCTGTCGGACCGGCGCGTGATCGAGGTGCCGCGGCTGATCTGGTGGCCGCTCCTCAACCTCATCATCCTGACGAAGCGCCCCGGGCCGAAGGGCCGCGACTATGCCAGCGTGTGGAACAACGCCCTGAACGAGGGGCCGCTGAAGACCATCACCCGCGGCCAGAGCGAGCGCCTCCAGGCCGCCATGGGCGAGTCCGTGGTGGTCGACTGGGCGATGCGCTACGGCAAGCCCGAGGTCGCCGGGCGGATCCAGGCGCTCCTCGACCAGGGCTGCGACCGCATCCTTCTGGTCCCGCTCTATCCGCAATACGCGGCGGCGACCTCGGCCACCGCCTGCGATCAGGCCTTCCGGGCGCTGATGGACATGCGCTGGCAGCCCACGGTGCGCGTCTCGCCGCCCTATCACGACGACCCGGTCTACATCGCCGCCATGGCCGATTCGATCCGCGAGGGCCTCGCGAAGCTCGATTTCGAACCGGAGGTGATCCTCACCTCGTTCCACGGGGTGCCGCGGAGCTACCTGCTCAAGGGCGACCCCTACCATTGCCAGTGCCACAAGACCGGGCGGCTGATCCGCGAGGCCCTGGGCCTGTCGCCGGACAAGATGCGCGTGACCTTCCAGTCGCGCTTCGGCAACGAGGAGTGGCTGAAGCCTTACACCGACGAGACGGTGATGGACCTCGCGAAGTCGGGCGTGAAGCGGATGGCGATCGTCGCCCCGGGCTTCACGGCGGACTGCCTCGAAACCCTCGAAGAGCTCGACGGCGAGAACCGCCATTACTTCGAAGAGAATGGCGGCGAGCGCTTCGCCTACATTCCATGCCTGAACGACAGCGACCTCGGCATGCGGGTGATCGAGCACGTGGTACGCCGCGAGCTTCAGGGCTGGGTCTGAGATCGGCGCCGGGTTGCCGCTTGCGGCGCGGCCCGGCCCCCCTATTATTTTCCTAAGCTGAACGGGCGCATCGGTTCGGCACGGGAGGATCTCATGGCGTTCTTCATCGGCATCGCGTGTCCGTGGCTCCTGATCGCGGTGCTCGACAGGATCGCCGAGGGGCGCCGGAGCGCCGAACTCGCGGCCCTCGGGCTCACGCCACAGCCGGCCCCGGCACAATCCAGCTACCTCGTCCCCGATCGGCCGTATTGAGGCCCGGCTGGGGCGTGACCCAGCCGGAACCTCGCCCCACGTCGGGCGGGCCCCGCATTGCCGTCACAGGCCGAGCGACGTGACCCAGGACAGCGCCGCTCTAGGACAGCGCGACGCCCGGAAGCGTGCCGTCACACGCATCGTTTCCGGGCGGTCGAAACTATGGCGGCTTTTCCGGTCCGTAGAACCGGACGACCGTTTCGCTGCGGGCCCGGTGCCGCGCGGACCGACCCATCATCTCTTCAGAGGGCTGGACCGAATCAGAACCCGGCCCGGCCCTCTGTCGCATCCGGCTTACGGCTTCTTCGGCTCCGACTCCGGCTGAGCGGCCGGCGGCGCGTCGGTGCGCTCGATCTTGGCCTCCGAGCGGAGCTTCAGGATCATGTCCTGCTGCGCCTTGCGGATCAGGTGCTGGTCGATCTGCTCTTTCAGCTCGTCGAAGGTCGGCTGCGGCTTCGTCCGCTTCTCCTCCACCTTGATCACGTGCCAGCCGAACTGGGTCTTGATCGGGTCAGAGACCTGTCCGGGCTTCATCGCGAACGCGGCGTTGGCGAAATCCGGGACCATCCGTTCCTTCGTGAACCAGCCGAGATCGCCGCCCTCGGTCTTCGAGCCCGGATCCTTGGAGGCCTCGGCGGCGACCTTGGCGAAATCCTCGCCGCCCTTGATGCGCGCGGCGATCTTCTTGGCCTCGGCCTCGTTGTCCACGAGGATGTGGCGCGCGTGCACCTCCTCCTCGGGCTTCATCAGCTTGACGGTCTGGTCGTAGATCGCGTGCTCCGCCTCAGGCGTCACCGCGCGCTTGGCCTCCTGCTCCAGGTAGTCATCGAGCAGCAGCTTGTCGCGGAAATAGGCGAGCTTGCGCTTGAATTCCGGCGTGTCGCCGATCTTGGCGGACTCGGCGGCCTGCGCGCCGACGCGGAGATCGACCATGTAGTCGACGAGCAGGTTCTTCTTCTGCGCCTCGTCGACGCCCGGCAGCGACAGGGCGGGATCGTCCGCCGCGATGGCGAGGTCGCCCTGCGTGATCGGCTTGCCGTTCACGCTCGCCACGACCGAATCCGCGCTCGGCGCGGCGGCCGGTGTGTTAGCCGCCGGTGTCGGAGCCTTCTGGGGGGCCTGGGCCAGCGCCAGTCCCGGCATCGCGATCAGGACGGCGAGCGCGCTGGCGCGCCGGAGAAGGGCGGTGTTCGGCATACGGGCGAAGTCCTCGGCTCACGTCTTGGCGCCGCACCGGATCGGCCGGGCGGCAGACCGCGGCACAGGTGGGCCGCGTCGGGCGAGAAGGCAAGCGCGGCCATTTCACCGGTGCCGGAACCGTGACCGTACCGGCATGCGTTGAGGGCTGCCCCTTCCAGGTGCGCCGGGCGATGTTTACCTCTATAAGCCCGGCCAACTCCGTCCAGGCCGGCCCGCCACGCTCACCCGTGTGCGGGCTCGCGCGTCCGCAGGTCAACGATGCTCGGCTCCTTCGCCAAGAAGATTTTCGGCTCCTCGAACGACCGCCGCGTCAAGGGCTATCGCCCGCGCGTGGCGCAGATCAATGCGCTGGAACCGGAGATCCAGGCCCTCTCCGACGAGGCCCTGCGCGCCCGCACCGATATGCTGAAGGCGGAACTCGCCAACGGCAAGAGCCTCGACGACATCCTCGTGCCGGCCTTCGCCACGGTGCGCGAGGCGGCCAAGCGCGTCTTCGGCCAGCGCCACTTCGACGTGCAGCTCATCGGCGGCATGGTGCTCCACGAGGGCGGCATCGCCGAGATGAAGACCGGCGAGGGCAAGACCCTGGTGGCGACGCTTCCGGTCTACCTGAACGCCCTGGAGGGCAAGGGCGTCCACGTCGTCACGGTGAACGACTACCTCGCCTCGCGCGACGCCGAGTGGATGGGGCAGGTCTACCGATTCCTGGGCCTCAGCGTCGGCACCATCGTGCACGGGCTCGACGATGCGCAGCGCAAGGAGGCGTATGCCTGCGACATCACCTACGGCACCAACAACGAGTACGGGTTCGACTACCTGCGCGACAACATGAAATACGAGATGTCCCAGCTGGCGCAGCGGGGCCATAATTTCGCGATCGTCGACGAGGTCGATTCGATCCTGATCGACGAGGCGCGGACGCCGCTGATCATCTCGGGCCCGGTGGACGACCGTTCGGAACTCTACGTGGCGGTGGACGCGCTGATGCCGCGCCTGCGCAAGGAGTTCTACGACCTCGACGAGAAGCAGCGCACCGTCTCGCTCACCGAGGAGGGGAACGAGTTCATCGAGGAGGCGATGCGGGAGGCGGGCCTCCTCAAGGAGGGCGACCTCTACGACGCCCACAACGTCACGCTGGTCCACCACGTGAACCAGGCCCTGCGCGCCCACACGCTGTTCACCCGCGACAAGGACTACATCGTCAAGAACGACGAGGTGGTGATCATCGACGAGTTCACCGGCCGCATGATGCAGGGCCGGCGCTACTCGGAGGGCCTGCATCAGGCGCTGGAGGCGAAGGAGCGGGTCACGATCCAGCCCGAGAACCAGACGCTGGCCTCGATCACCTTCCAGAACTACTTCCGTCTGTACAAGAAGCTCGCCGGCATGACCGGCACCGCCTCCACCGAGGCCGACGAGTTCGCCGAGATCTACAAGCTCGACGTGGTCGACATCCCGACCAACAAGGAGGTCGAGCGCGTCGACGAGGACGACGAGGTCTACCGCACCGTCGCCGAGAAGTACGAAGGCATCATCGCCGAGATCGACAAGGCGCATACCCGCCACCAGCCGATCCTGGTCGGCACCGGCTCGATCGAGAAGTCGGAGCACCTCGCCGAGATGCTCAAGAAGGCCGGCTACACCCTGCTCGACTATTCCGACCCGAACGCGCTCACCGACGTCTACGCCGCCGCCCGTGAGGGCCGGGTGACCAAGCGGTTTGCCGTGTTGAATGCCCGCTTCCACGAGCAGGAAGCCTACATCGTGGCCGAGGCGGGTGTCCCCGGCGCGATCACTATCGCCACCAACATGGCGGGCCGCGGCACCGACATCAAACTCGGCGGCAATCTCGAGATGCGCATCGAGAAGGAGCTGGGCCACCTCGCGGACGGTCCGGAACGCGCGTCCGCCATCGAGGCGATCAAGGCCGAGATCGCCGAGAACCGCGCCAAGGTGCTGGCCTCGGGCGAGCCGGCCGATCCCGCGGCAGGGCGCAAGAAGGACCTGCCGGGCGGCCTCTACATCATCGGCACCGAGCGCCACGAATCGCGGCGCATCGACAACCAGCTCCGCGGCCGCTCCGGCCGCCAGGGCGATCCCGGCCGCTCGAAGTTCTACCTGTCGCTTCAGGACGACCTGATGCGCATCTTCGGCTCCGACCGCATGGACGGGATGCTGCAGAAGCTCGGCCTGGAGCAGGGCGAGGCGATCATCCACCCCTGGATCAACAAGGCCATCGAGAAGGCGCAGCAGAAGGTCGAGGCGCGCAACTTCGACATGCGCAAGAACGTGCTCAAGTACGACAACGTCATGAACGACCAGCGCAAGGTCGTCTTCGAGCAGCGCCGCGACTTCATGGGGCAGGAGAGCGTCCGCGAGACCGTGGACGAGATGCGTGAGGGCGTGATCGACGACCTCGTCGCCCGCCACATCCCGGAAAACGCCTATGCCGAGCAATGGGACGTCGCCGGCCTGCGCGACCAGGTGAAGGAGATCCTGAATCTCGACGTGCCGGTCGAGGACTGGGCCAAGGAAGAGGGCATCGCCGACGAGGAGATGCGCGAGCGGCTGATGAAGGCCGCCGAGACCGCCTATGCCGAGCGGACCGAGAAGAACGGCGCCGAGGTCACCGCCTATATCGAGAAGCAGGTCCTGCTCCAGACCCTGGACCACCTGTGGCGTGAGCACCTCGTGACGCTGGACCACCTCCGGCAGGTGATCGGCTGGCGCGGCTTCGCCCAGCGCGACCCGCTCAACGAATACAAGTCCGAGGCCTTCGATCTGTTCGGCGGCCTCGTGACCGCTCTCCGCGAGCAGGTGACCGCCCAGCTGTCGCGGGTGGAGATCATGTTCCAGGAACAGCAGGAGGGTGAATTCCCGACGGCGCCTCCGGAACTGCCGCCGATGTTCGCCCAGCATCTCGACCCGGTCACCGGCGAGAACGAGATGGACCATGCCGGCTTCGGCTCGGGCAGCGACGGTGGCGGGGGGCCGGCCTACGGCTACGCGGCGCAAGGCCTGGCGGCGGACGGGGCCGTGCTGGAGCGCGACCCGAACGACGCGAGCACCTGGGGCCGCGTCGGCCGCAACGAGCCCTGCCCCTGCGGTTCGGGCAAGAAATACAAGCACTGCCACGGCAGCCTCCAGGCCTGAGGCCGGGATGCCCGCGCGGGCGCTCTTCATCGCCGGGGCCGGAACCGAGATCGGCAAAACCTACGTCACCGCCGCCCTGACCCGCCGCCTGCGGGCGCAGGGCCGGGCGGTCCGGACCGTGAAGCCGCTCGCGAGCGGCGTCCCGTCCCTCGGCGATCCCGGCTTCATCGAGAGCGACACGGCCCGGCTCCTAGACGCGCAAGGCATCGCCCTCGACGCGGAGGCCGTGGAGTTCTGCTCGCCCTGGCGGTTCTCGGCGCCGCTCTCGCCCGATCAGGCGGCCGTGCTGGAGGGGCGGGCCCTGGACCTCACCGACCTCGTCGGTTGGTGCCGCGCAGAGATCGCCCGCACGGAGGGCACGCTGCTCATCGAGGGCGTCGGCGGCCTCATGAGTCCGGTCACCGCGGTTGCCACCGGCCTCGACTGGCTCCGGGCGCTCGGCGTGCCGGCGCTGCTCGTCTCCGGGAGCTATCTCGGGGCGATCAGCCACGCGCTCACCGCCTGCGAGACCCTGCGCCTCCACGATGTGCCGTTGCGCGCCGTGGCGGTCAGCGAGAGCCCGGATGCACCGGCCCCCGCCGCGACCGTCGCCGCCGCGATCGCCCGGCATGCCGGCGCCCCCGTGTTCTGCCTGCGCCGCGGCGAGACCTGCCCGGAGGATCTGGCCGGCCTGATCTGATCGCGGCCGGTGTCCGTTGCTGGACGGCGCGGCCGCAGCCGCTAGCTTTATCGTTGCGGCATCACACCCGGCGCCGGAACGCGATGTCCGGATGTCGAGACCGGGTAGCCCTCGGGGAATCCTGCATTGAGCCAGACCCTTGCCCCGGCGGCGAAGACCCGGCCCGAGACCGGCACGACCGACGCGGATGCGGCGCGCGGCCGGCTCCGACCCGCCCTGGTCCTGGGCGCGCTGGGCGTCGTGTATGGCGACATCGGCACGAGCCCGC
The DNA here is from genome assembly GCF_900116795.1 of Methylobacterium sp. UNCCL125. Classification (NCBI taxonomy): domain Bacteria; kingdom Pseudomonadati; phylum Pseudomonadota; class Alphaproteobacteria; order Hyphomicrobiales; family Methylobacteriaceae; genus Methylobacterium; species Methylobacterium sp. UNCCL125. The sequence continues at coordinate 352,735 of NZ_FPBW01000003.1, forward strand.
TCTACGCGTTCAAGGAAGCCGTGAAGGCGGCGACCGCCGGCGGGGCGTCGGTGCCGGCGGCGGCCACGGGGGCGGTGTCGCTGATCCTGTGGTCGCTGATCCTGATCGTGTCGCTGAAATACGCGGTGCTGATCCTGCGCGCCGACAACCGCGGCGAGGGCGGCATCGTCGCCATGCTGGCGCTGCTCGGCGCCCGGCAGGCCCGGCCGGGCACGGGGAAGGCGCTGCTTCTGGTGGTCGGTCTGGTGGGGGCGGCGCTGCTCTACGGCGACGGCGCGATCACCCCGGCGATCTCGGTCCTCTCGGCGATCGAGGGCGTGAAGGTCGATGCGCCGGCGCTCGGCCCGTACGTGGTGCCGATCACGCTCGTCATCCTCGTCGGGCTGTTCCTGGTCCAGCACAAGGGCGTGGCCGCCATCGGCCGCGTGTTCGGGCCCGTGATGCTCGTCTGGTTCCTGGTGCTGGGGCTGCTCGGGATCGCCGGCATCATCGCCAAGCCCGAGATCCTGGCGGCGGCCAACCCGTTGCGGGCGGTGGACTTCCT